>CAMDGQ010000011.1 GCA_945897955.1 Tepidiphilus sp. J10
GCGCGCGGCCTGCGCCGCGTGGTGCAAGGCATTCTGGCCGAACAGGCGCCGGCGGTGATTCAGTGGACGATCCGCGAAACCGAGCACCCGTTCGTGCTCGGGTTGTCGCCGCTGTTGCAGATCGACAGCTATCTCGAACGCCAGCCGCCGTTCGGCCGCGTGGCGCTGGATCGCAGCCGCCTTGGACGCGGCGACCTGCTGACCAATCCCGCCGCCCTGTCGCCGCAGCACGCACTGCCGCGACAGGCGTATTGAGCAAACTATGGATCGACAAGGAGTCATGCCATGACCGAGCCCGCGGACAAAGACCAGAGCCTGGTCCCGGACAGCGAATTCGAGCAGCCCCTGGCCCGCGTCGCCTATCAGCCCGGCATGCTGCTCGGGCTGGAAGCGACCCGCTCCGAGCAGGACTATCACCGCCGCCGTCTCAACCGCCACGCCTACTGGCTGCACGGCAGCGGCACCGTGTGCGGCCTGCGCGTTTACACCCGCTCCGGCCCGCTGGCCGTCGCCGACGACACCGAGGAACAGGTACTGGTGCGCCTGTTCGTCACCGGCGGCGTCGCGATCGACGGCCTCGGCCGCGAGGTCGGCGTCGACGAGCCGCATTGCATCGACCTGACCGCCTGGCTGAGCAGCCAGTTCGAGGACGAAAACCTGTGGGGCGCGCTGATCCGCGACGGCTACAACCTCGCCGACAACACGCTGTGGCTGAAGGTCACGCTGCGCTATCAGGATTGCCCGAGCGGCCTGCAACCGGTGCTGGCGACCGACATCAACGCCGGCACCGATCCGGTCAAGCCGAGCCGGATCAAGGACAACGTGTTGCTGGAACTGGTCCCGGAGCGGCCGGCGGATGCTGCCGGCGAGCGGCCGTTCGATGCGCACAACGGCCTGCCGGCGCTGGCCGGGCTGGTCGCCGACAAGCTGAATCCGCTGGAAAAGGAGCGCTTGCAAGCCGCCGCCGGCAAGACGAAAGAGCAACTCGAACTCGGCGCCCGCCTGCTCTATGCGCTGAGCGACGACAACCACGCACTGGAAGCGCGCGAGACCGGCGCCGATGCCGCCGCCCGCCTGGCGCGCATCCTGCTCGCCCGGATTCGCATCGAACTCGGCGCCGAAGCTGACGCAACGCCGAAGCTGATCGTCAACCCGAACCGCATCGCGGTGGACAACCTGGCGCGCAATTTCCTGTTCAACGCCGACCTGCTCGCGCACATGGCGCGCACGGCATAAATCTGGACTACCGGAGAAGACTCATGGCCGACCTCAACATCAGCTTCGTGCCCTACGCCCCCGGCGCCACCGACAGCCAGGGCCAACGCATCGCCAGCATCGACCCGCGCCTGTCGCGCACCAACTACTTCGACGGCCGCCTGCTGAAGGCGACCGACCTGATCCGCGATCAGGTCTATCTCGACGAGCGCGCGCTGGAAATCGGCCAGGTGCTGGGTTCCGGCATCGTGCGCGGACTGGAGGTCGAACTGCTGGAAAACTTCCGCCTGCGCGTATCGCCCGGCATGGCCATCGCCCCCTCCGGCCGCGTACTGCAACTTTCCGGGCAGTCGCTGGAAGTCAATCTGGGCAACAGTGCCTTGATCACCAGTCTCAACCAGGGCAATTTCCGCCGCTTCAAGCGCGGCCTGTATCTGGTCGCGCTGCAATATGCCGAAGTCGGTTCCGACAGCGCCGAGGCTTATCCGGCCGATCTGGCCAGCCAGCGCCGCTTCAATTTCAACAGCTTCGCCGAAGGCGTCGAACTGACCCTGATTCCGCTTGGCGTGCCGCTCAGCCAGACCAGCGAAGTGGCGGCGCGCGCCGGGCTGGTGGCGGAGTTCATCGGCCGGGGCGGGCAGCGCCCGGAGCTGCCCGATGAAGCCATCGCTCTCGGCCTGCTCGCGCTGGAACAGGCGCGGCCGTTGTGGCTGGATCGAGGCCTGGTGCGACGGCCATTGCGCCAGCCGGGCGCGCCCGACGCGCTGCAACAGGATCTGGCTGCGCATTACAACGAACTGCTCGACGCGGTGCTGGCGACGCGCGGCAGCGGCGGTCTTTCGGGTGGCTTCGCCGCCGCGCAGTATTTCAACCTGCTGCCCCCCTGGGGCCGGCTGCCGAAAGCGGCGTTGGACCCGGTCAACGGCAGCCAGACCTTCTTCCCGGCCGGCTACGAAGTCAGCATCGCGCCGGTGCGGCGCGACGATCTGCCGGCGATTCTGGCGGAGTCTTCCCGCCTGGCGCCAATGCATCTGCAACTCGATGCCGATGCCGACATCATGGTGCTGGTGCCCCTGTCGAACAGCGAGTTCGCCTGGCGCGCGCGCAGCCTGGAGCACGGCCTGAGCGCGCCGAAAGATGCCTTCGGCCTCGGCCGCCTGCTGGCCATCGACCGCCTGGCGCTGCGCCTGCGCCCGCCGGCCAGGGCGCATGAAATCGAGACCGACAAGGACGCCTGGAACGCGATCTGGCAACTCGCGGCGGATGGCGAAATCCTGTTCGTGCGACGTCCGCCGCGCACCGCCGAAACCAACGTCAGCGCCGTCGTGCTGGCGCGCGGCTTCGATCTGCCGAAGCCGACGCTGGATCTGTCCGCCTACAACCGCGTGATGGAAAAGGAACTCGCCGAATCACGCGCGCAACTGAGTGCCGCCAACCTGGACTTGCGCATCAACCGGGACGACTTCGCGCGCCGCCTGCGCAATCTGAAACTGGACCCGGAAGCGCCGGCGAAGGAGTTGGCGGAGAAGGCAAAGACACTGGAGAAGGAACGCGATGCCCTCGCCGCGAAGGTCAAGGAGCTCGAAGCCGGCGGAAGCACTGGCGGCGCCACGGATGCCGAACTGGAAAACGCGCGACAGGAAAACAAGCAACTGAACGAAAAGCTCGCGACTGCGAACAAACTTATCGGAGAACTTCAGCTTTCCGGCCCCGACGCGGCCAGCACGGAGCTGCGCGCCATGCAGCGGGAGAACGCTCGTTTGCAGGGCACACTGGCCGATGCCGAGAAGGAAATCGGCGAACGCCAGGCCGCCGAGACCAAGGCGAACAACAAACTGACCACTGCGGCGGCCCAGATCGCGCAACTCACGCAGGAAGTGGAGACCGGCAAGGCCCAGATCGCATCCTTGCAGGCCACCGGCACCAGCGCCACCAATGAACTGGCCGCCACCAAAGGCCAGCTCAATCTACTTGCGCAGGAACTGGACAACACCAAAAAGACCCTGGCCGAGGTGGAGGCAGGCGCAAAACAACCGGCGGCCGCCAGCCTTGTTGATCTGACCAAAAAACGCCCGCCAACCGACACCGTCGGTTTCAAGTCGCTGGCAAAACTGGAAAAGAACCTGAAGGGACGCGAAGAGGAAACCGCCTACGTCGCCGACATTCTGATGTTGCTGGATCGTCGCTACGACGCGCTGATCTGGCCAACCCTGGCGATCATGGCGGAGAAACCCGAGCGGCTGCTCAAGCTGCGCGACGAATTGCTGGAAAACAGCGATGCCAGGCGTCCGGCCGGCCATTTGATCGCCAGACTCGGTCCCGAACTGGGGCTGAGCGCAGAAATGGCGGCGCAATGGAACGAACTGGGCTGAGCAGCGTTCGAGGAGACCGCGATGAACAACCCCATCCATCTGGACCAGGTCAAGCCCGCCGGCGATTCGCCGCAACGGCTCAACCTGTTCGCCGGTCGCCACCTTGGCGAACGTGACTTCGATCTGTTGCAGGCCTATGCCGATGACCGCCTGGCGCCGTTCCTGACGCATCTGAGTCCGGGCATCGTCGCCGGCCTGGAAGCCGGGCTGGAATACGACCCCGCCGTCCCCGGCGCGAAAGGCCGGCATCGCCTGCACGTCAGGCCGGGCAACGCCATCGGCGGCGATGGCCGGCCGTTGCGCCTGCATTACCGGCTGGACATGACCTGGCCCGAGTTGGTCGCCTACGTCAAACAGGAACATGATCTGAAAGAGGCGGACCGCTTGCCGGACGGCCTCTATTTCCTGCATCTGGATCGCGCCGTCGAGCTAGCCGACGCCGACAACGCGGAAAGCGCCTGCCGCCGCGCCGAGGCCGACCCGCTGCGCGACCGCCGCCTGGAAACCGTGTCCCTGCTCGGCCTGCGCCTGATCACCGGCGATGCCAGCCTGCTGGCGCTGCCGCCGGCGCGCGCGGCGAACCGGCTATGCGCCCGCTTCCTGACGGAGTCGCCGTTCGACACGATCGACGGCGGCGTGCCGCTGGCCCTGCTCAAGATCGCCGCCGATGCGCCGGTCTGGTTCGATCCGCTGGCCGGACGCTTCGCCGCCAGCGCGGATGCGCCCTATCGCACCTTCCTCGCGCACAGCCAGAGCGTGCTCGAACAGTTCAGCCGCGATCTCGCCACCACCGGCAAACCGCCGGACGCAAAAATCCCGCTGGCGCAGCAACTCGGCCTCGACTATCTGCCCGCCGCCGGTCCGCTGCCGGCCGAACTGCTGAGCATCGAAGCGATCATCGAACCCGGCGGCGAGAAACCCGGCCTGGCCTTCGCACCGCAGGATTTGCAGGTCGATCTGATCCCTGTACCCGCCGCCACCGTGCCCACCGTGGTGGCGCGCGAACTGCCGCGCGGCTGGGTCGATCTGGCGCAGGGGCGTGGCGACCGTGTCCGCCTGTTGCTGGCGGTGGACGACCCGGACTATCGCCCTAACCTGCTCGACCTGCCGCGACCCGAAGAGGCGCTGGAAAGCGAGTTGCTGGAACGTAGCAAGACCGCGATCCAGGCCTGGAATGACTGGAAGAGCCAATGGCTGGCGCTGTATCAGGGCCTGTCGGATCAACAGAAGAAGGATCTGGCCGCACCCGCGCTGCCGACCAGGGGCGGCGTTTCCAGCGAGGGCGATTTCATCGGCGGCCTGACCGCGCGCGCCGGCATGGGCGAGATCGTCAAACAGCGCGAGGACGCGCTCAAGGGCGCCGCGCTGCCGCATCCCTACTCCGACTGGAAAGCCAGCCCGCGTCCGCCCGGCTTCCAGAATGCCGAGCTGATCAGCGGCGGTCCCGACGGCCTGTACAAACAACGCGCCGACCTTGAAACAGAGATCGACCAACTGGAAGGTGAGCTGGAAGAAAACTTCGCGCTGATCAACCTGCTGAACGATTTCCTCGGCCTGCAACGCCAGCACCTCGACGCGATCACCGTTTCGTTCAGCAGTCTGGCCGGCGGCGTGCCGGGCGACGGCAGCGGCATGAATTTGATGCGCTGGGCCAAGTACGCCGATTTCCAGCCCACGCTGACCACGCTTAAGAAACCCTGACGGGAGGCTGCGGACATGGCTGACTTCATCAAAATCCTGGCGGACTCCACCAAGCTGGCGCCTGATACAACGATCAAACTCGCCGACAACCCGCAGATCGCCGAGACCTTCAACGCCAACGTATTCAACGCCGATTTCCTCGCGCAGAACTTCTCGATCGGCACCGCATTGAACCTGGGCAACAGCGGCATCACCGTCGAAAAACCCAACAATCCGGTGTATGACAAGCCCGCCGCCACGCTGGGGGTGCTCAGGCAGGTAGACAAGATCAGCGACACCTTCCTGCTGGCGGAGCGCGGCATCCTTGATCTGCGCAATGAACTGGCAAAACCACCGCTGAACGGCGCGAAAAGCCTGCTCGAACGCATTACCGTGTATTTGCGCAATCCGGCGCACTCGACGAAGAAGGAACGCGAGGAACTCTTGCCCGGCTTCTTCACCAACCTGGACGATGCGGCCACATTCAAGCTGCCTGACGCCAAGCCCATCGCCAAACCGGGCGGTGTTCTGGAACCGACGCCCACCGGCTCAACCGCTCCCCCTGTCCTGCACACCGATCACTCCGCCCTGTTCGCCACCGGCAAGGTGATGACCAACGAGATTCGCCAGCTCGACACGCTGCGCCACGCGCTCACTACGTTGCGCCGCAATCGGCAATTCGAACTGGCGCAAAAGAAAACCGCGCTGGGCGCGATCGAGGCAAAACTGCCGGTTGAACTCGGCAGGCTGGCCACGCTCGACGCCAGCCGCCAGGAAGCCCTCGGCGACCATAACGTCGCCAAGCGCGTGCTGGCGGAACACTGGGCCGCCATCGAGCAGGCCTGGGCCGAACGCCGCCGCATCCTGGAAAACCACATGGGGCTGTACTACGCGCGGGTGCGCGAAACCCCGCTGTCGCTGACCCTGCCCGACCCGCTCGACCTGCGCTACACCGATGCCGACGACATCGTGCCCGGCTGCGCCAGCGAGACCACGCGTATTCCGGCCGCGCTGTCGCCGTTCCTGGAAGCGGTGTACGACGTGCCGCTGGCCGACTGGGCCGGCCTGCGCGAGCTCTACCCGCTGCTGCCGGAACGCAACCGGATCGAGATTCTGGTCAACCAGCGGCGCGAGAAGCTTGCCAAACACCAGCTCGGCAACCCCCAGGCCATCACCGGAGGCTCGGCGTTGTTCACTCGCTTGTTGCCACTGCATCAGGAGACCCAGGCGCTGGCGCGCGATCTGGTCAAACAACCGTTCAACGCCGGCGGCGCGGTCTCCACCGTGCAGCAACAGAGCAGCAAACTGCTGGCGCTGGACGATCTGCTCACCGGCCCGCCGCATCGCCTGCGCCCGCAAGCCGCCGCGCTGCATCAGCGCCTGGGCAACGCCGCCGCCTGCCTCGCCATCCGCCTGCGCGGCATGCCGCCGTCATTGCGGCTGATCTGGGCGGAAGCGGCGGAAAACGATCGCCTGCCGACCGACGCGCCGGAACGCTGGCCCGGCCTGGATAAAGCCGAAGCAGCCGATTTCAACGCCGTTCGCACGCTGGTCGAACTGGTGCATTGGTGGTTCCGCCAACTGCACGCTTCAGCCTCCGGCGGCGCCCGCACCGCGCTGCGCAACTACCTGCGCGCCGCCGTGCTGCATGCCGCCAGCGACGATCCCGGCCAGATTCTGCGCGGCAACGTCGCCACCGTGCCCGGCCGCTTCAAGGTCGGTGAGATGCTGCGCCTGACGCTGAACCAGGAAGCCGCGCCCGGCGCGCTGCTGACACTGATGGACCCGGAGCAGCGCGTGATGGGCACGCTGCGCGTGGATGACTACGACGCGCAGGGCGCGCTCGCGGTGATCACCCAGGTGCTCGCTGGCGGCGACAGCCTGCCCGCGAAGACCTGGCAGGTGCTGGGCAAGGCGCGCTAGCCATGCCGGACAGCGTCCGCATCCACGCCTTGCGCATCGTCGCGAACGAGGACTGCCGCGCCGCCGTGGCCGCCGCGCTGGAACGGGCCGACTGGTCGCTGGCATCGGAACAGGAAGTGCTGTTTCTGCGCCGCATCCGGGTCGGCGGCGCGTTGCCGGAGATCGGTCGTCTGGCGCGGGAACAGGCCCGGCAAACAGCGGCGTGCGCCGTCGATGGCCGGGATGCGCGCGCCGAACAGGCCGAGGCGGTGCGCTTCGCGACGCGCGCCGATCTGCTCGCCTGCCTGCTGCGCGATCTGATGCAGGCGCGCATGCGCTGGTTCTGGCGCGGCTGGCGTGAGCTTTTCGCGCTGCCGGCCGGCGCGGCGATCGTCCGCCTGATGGACACGGAAGCGCTGCACTGGCCCGCCGCCATGCATCGACTCGATCTGATGGGTGAGGCGGCCACGCTCTGGCAAGGCCTCAGCGCGGAAGACGCACAACAACTGTTGTACACGCTGCAACAGGCCACCGGCTGGCGGCTCGGCCCGTCGCCACCGCTGGCGGCAACTCGCCCGGCAAACCTTGTCGCCGACTTTGCCGCTGACATTCCCACAATACCGCCGCCAATGCCCGCCACGCTCCGCGATGCGCCGGCCTGGCTGCGGACCGTCGCCGCCAGCCGGACAAGCTCCGGCGACGCGCTGCTGCGTCTGGCCATCGTCACCTGGCTCTGGCGCGCCGCGCCGCAAACCCTGGCCGCCGCCGACGCCGGCGAGCGCATTGCACAATGGGCTGGCGAGCTGGTGGGTAAGCCGGTGGGTGACATGGCTGCCGGCCGGTCCGGCCCGACGCTTGCCGATGCGTCCGTCGCCAGGCTGGCCGGGAAATCGCGGCCAACGGCGCTGGGGAAGGAAGGCGACACTTCAGTGCCAGCCAGCCTCGCCGCGACGGATGCCATGCGGCGGAGGGATGCGGCATCCCGGACAAACGCGGCTTTGCCGGCGCCCGAGAACCTGGAATCGGGCACGGCAAACTTGGTTCTCCAAGCGCCCGCCACGCCTACCAGCGCCGACCAGCCGGAGCAGACGGAATCGCCACCATTTACAGAGCAGGCACCCGCTCGGCCACCGGCGCCCTCACGGCAACTCGACGAAGTGTTCGGCATCGAACTGCTTCCGCCGGAGCCTACCTGCGAGGCCGCGTGCATTACCCATCAGGGCGGCTGGTTCCTGCTGCTCAACGTGATCGCGCTGCCGGCTGTACTCGCGCGCCTTCAGGCGCTCGACGCCGGCGATCAGTCATCACCGCCGACCTCCGGCTGGGTCTGGCTGTACCGGCTGGGCCGCGCCTTCGGCGGCGAAGCCGACCCGCCGCTGGCGCGCTTCATGGCCCATGCCGCCGGCCTGCCCGACGCGGCGGCGCTGGTCGCGCTGCCGCCGCTGCCCGACGAAGCCGAACTGGCGCGGCTGGCGACACAGCGCTTCGCCGCCGGGCTCCTCGGCGCCGGGTTGTTCGCGCAACCTGCGCTGGTGCGGGCGACATCCAGCCATCTCGATGTGCATTTCCGGATGGCCGATATCCGCCTGGATGTGCGGCGGGCGGCGCTCGACATCAACCCCGGCTGGCTGCCCTGGCTGGGCCGCGTGGCGACCTTCCATTACGGCGATGCGCCGGAGTTGATCGGGCTCGACCGCCATGAGCCGTGAATCCTCGGCTGACCGTGCCCGCTTGAGCATCCCCGCCATCCAGCTCACCCGCGCACTGGTGTATGGCGGCCTTGCCCGCTTCGCCGCCGCGCGCCTGAAGCTGCCTGATCCGCTGTTTGCCGATCTCCGGAAAGAAAACAATCTGGGCGAGCTGCTCAACCTGCCGCACAACGCAGACGGCTGGCACGCCGCCTGCAAGATTCTGGCCGATCTGGCGCCGCGATTGCCCGGCCCGCTCGGCCGCCTGTTGCAGGATTTTCGGCTGCAACTGCCGATCTGGTTCCTGCTTGGCCTGGCCGGCGAAGTCGAGGCCAATCCGCGTGTGGCGCTGGCGGTCGCCGAATTGCAGGCGCCGCAACGCGAGCCGAGGCCGACCCTGCATCTGGCCGCCGCGCTATGCACCGACCTGTTCGACGCACCGCTGCCGCCGTTGCAGTTGTTGCAACATCCGCTGCTGCGCGCCGATGTGCTGCGGCTGGAAGGCGACGGTCCGTTGTCGCTGCGCGCGCTGGCGATTGCGCCGGCCTTGTGGGCGGTGCTTGGCGGCGACCGCACCCCCTGGCCGGGCTGCAAGGCGCTCGACGCGGGCCGCCCGGAATGGCTGCCCGCCGCGCTGCGCGCACAGTTCCCGCAACTGGCCGAGCTGTTGCGCGGCAGCCGCGTCCAGGCCGTCGCCCTGCGCGGCGCCGCCCAGAGCGCGCGTCTGGCCGCCGCCCAGCTCGCCGCGCAACTCGGCCTGTGGGCGGTGGAAATCGGCCAGGATCAATGGCAATCGCAGCCCGTGCTGGTCGCCGCCTGCCGCTACGCCGGCTGGTTGCCGGTGCTGGCGCCGCGCCTCGGCCCGGGCGACCAGTTCAGCCTGGCCGCCGCCGCGCTGCTGCCGGCGCCGGTGATCCTGGTGCTCGGCCACGAGGGCGCGGTGGAGAGTCCCGGCCTGGTCGAAATCGACATTCCCGCGTTGACCGCGCCCGAACGACAGCAAGTCTGGCAACTGGAACTGGGCGACGCCGCGACACCACTGGAAACCGACCATGCCCTGCTCGACGGTCCCGCCATCCGCACGCTGGCCGCGCGCGCCTTGCTGGATGCGCGCCGGCTCGATCAGACCCTGGACAGCTCGCATCTGGCGCGGGCGCGCGGCCAGCTCGGCGGCGAACGCCTGCGCCTGCTGGCGCAACCGGTGACGCAGCGGGTCGAGGCGGCAGCGCTGATTCTGCCGGCCGAACTGCAAGCCCGCTTCGACCAGCTCGCGACCCGTTGCCAACGCCGTGAACAACTCTGGGACGGGCTCGGCGTCACCCCGCAGGCGACCGCCAATCCCGGCGTGCGCGCGCTGTTCGTCGGCGACAGCGGCACCGGCAAGACGCTGGCCGCCGCGCATCTGGCGACTCGCCTGAACGCACCGCTGTACCGCGTCGATCTGGCGGCGGTGATGAACAAATACGTCGGCGAATCGGAAAAGAACCTCGGCCTGGTGCTCGACGAGGCCGCCGCCAGCGACGTGATCCTGCTGCTCGACGAAGCCGACGCCTTGTTCGGCCGCCGCAGCGACGGCGGCGAGAACAGCGAGCGTTACGCCAACATGCTGACCAACTTCCTGCTCACCCGCATCGAGAGCCATCCCGGCATCGTCATCCTGACCAGCAACAGCCGCAGCCGCATCGACCCCGCCTTCACGCGCCGCCTCGACGCGATCCTGGAATTCCCCGCGCCCGGCGGCGAAGAGCGTCTGCGCCTTTGGCTAGCCCATCTCGGCGGACGCGCGCCGGACCCGGAAACCTGCCGCCTGCTCGCCGCCTACTGCGACCTGGCCGGCGGCCACATCCGCAACGCAGTGCTGAATGCCGCCGCGCAGAGCTTTTCCGGCGGCGAAACCGCGCTGCCGCCCGGCCTTCTGGTGGCGGCGCTGGCGGATGAATATCGCAAACTCGGCCGCGACATGCCGGCGCAGTTGAAGAACATCGGGAGGCAGGCATGAGCCGTGACATGCCGACGCGTTTTATTTGTCGTTGCGCGGTGATGGGTCCGCTGCGCTTGACCCATCCTACGGCTTCTTCATCCGCGCAGAGTTGTAGGATGGGTCAAGCGCAGCAGACCCATCAAGCAGCGACATGCCGGCGCGGGTGAATAGCATCGGGAGGTAAACATGAGCCGACTCGCCCAGAAGCCCGTGCAACGCAACAAGACCGCCGACAAGCCTGTGACCAGGCAGGCGCCGCGCCCCGAGGAACAGAAGGCCGCCCGCAAGCCGGCCTTCATGCAGGCCAAGCTGGCGGTCAGCCAGCCCGGCGACACGCAGGAACGCGAGGCGGATCAGGTCGCAGCTGAAGTCATCCGTTCGCCCAAATATCCGATCGAATATCCCAAGCGAACGCAGGTATCGCCTGAACCAACCGCATCCGTCGCAAGCAACCGGACTCCACTCCCCGCCGGCGTCGAGGCCGCGCTGGCAACTGCGGGCAAGCCTCTGCCAGCGACGGTGCAGCGGGATATGGAAACCAATTTCGGCGATGATTTTTCCGACGTAATGATCCATACCGGCGCAGCCGCCGATCAATCCTGTCGCGAACTCGATGCGCGCGCCTATACGGCGGGTCGGGACATCGTGTTCGGCAACGGGGAATTTGCCCCCGAAACCGAGGCCGGCCGCGAATTGCTGGCGCATGAACTGACGCATGTCGTGCAACAGCGCGGCGGCGGGATTTCGAGCGCCGGACCGGCTTCGAACAGTACGTCCGACTCGGCCGGTATTTCCCGACTGCAACGCAAGGTAAAAGCAAACCCGGTCCAGCGTCTGCAACGGCTGGACCTGATTGGCGATGGCACCGCCGCGCATCCCGGCATTTCGCTCGGCGATTTGCAAACCTATGCCGCGAACCAGGCAGACTGGTTCAGCGAACCCAGCTTGACAGGCGCCGACCGAAAGATGGTCTGGGACATGCTGCTGGATCTGGATACTTTTCCGGCACTGCTCGATGCGGCCTTCGATCTGTCGCTGGTGGAAGTGGCGGGGCTTTCCGCAGCGGACCAGACCTTGCTCGATACCTTCATAACGGGATTCGATGACGCCGGCCAGACCATCCGGCTAAGGACGACAGCGGCAACTCTGGCCGAAGCCAAGGCCAAAGGCGCAGTCATGCTTGATCTGGCTGCGTTCGTCCCGGCGCCGGTGCTGCGCGTGGTGATCCCGGAAAGTGGCTTGAACTTCCTGCTCGACAAGAAGAATTGGCTCAATTTTTCGGCCTATTTCAAGCTATTCAAGCCCACGCTGGAAACCCCGAAAGAATGGCAATTCGTCGAGCAACTGCTTGCCACGCCCCTGCAGAAACACATCCTGCTGCTGGACTGGATCAGCGATCTGCATATGTTCACCCCGACCACCCTCGAATATCTGTCTCACAACGTGGCCGACTTCGAACGCGCGAAGCCGGTGCTGTTGATCCTGTTCTCCGCGTCCGACCATAACAGTGCCTTCCTGCAAGGCGAAAAACTGGAAGCGGCGGTGACCAATGACAAGAATCTCGCCCTGATCATCCAGGGCAAGCCCAATCTTGGCGCCTTGACCACGCAGGTGACCGAAGTCGCCAATCGCTATGGCGAACAAGAGGTCGAAAGCTGGATTCCGTTTTCATCAGGTCAAGGGAAACTGGGCCAGTTGATGATCGCCGGGCATGGCGAAGACACTCGGATGGACATGGCCGTCGCCGGTGCGAATCCAGTTGACCGCGACAAGTATGTGGAATTCCCGGGCGACAACATCGAAGCCAATACCGCGAATACCCAAGCGCTGATCGATACCGCGCTCGCTCGCATGGACCCCAAAGCTGCTCGCATCGTCTTTGCCGGCTGCCTGGTGGGGTCGCATGAATTTCCGCAAGCCATGAACCTGGCAGATTTGTCCACGGCGGCCGCAACCTTGCGCAGCCACATCGGTGCCAACCAGAATTTGCGCGAGTTCGTCCAGGCGCGCATGGCCGCCCTCGGAATAACCGGTGAAGTTCTGGCGGCGCGAGCCTCGGCCCGTTTCGAGGACTTCAGTGTGGATGCCGGCGGCAAGACGCAGCTCTTGAGCACCCTTGATCCCGCCATCGACGACTCCGCCCTGGGCTACGTCCTGCGCGGCGCCGAACCGGAAGGCTTTTTGCGCGCGACGCTGGAAACCTATGCCGATGCGCGCTACGGCCCGACCCGCACCACCGAATATATGCGACTGCGGCTGAATCTCCTGGCGGGCGAAAAGGAGTGGTTCAGAACACAGACACGCTCGGCATTGCAAATCGCGCTCCCGGCGACCAGCAATGTGCTTCCAGCCACCCTGCTTGATCTTTCGCATCGTGTCAGAGCCTGGTTGAACGTGGTCTGGGCGGACACCAAGGACATCGTTGCCTCGCTGGTGGCGGCGGTGCGTCCGGCCGAAGCGGCGACGGTATATGGCGGCATGCTTGCCTCGGAGCAAGCCAATCTGCCGCATCTGAAGATTGTGGTCGAGCAAGCCTGGATGTCCGTGGATATCGGCCATGCGCCCAATTTCATGGCCGCGCTGGATGCAAGCAGTCTGCCGCTCAGCGAGCTACGCCCATTGCTGTACGACGTGGTTGTCTATCCCAGGTTGGCCGATTTGTTGAAGATTTCCGGCTCGCCCAGTCACGGCCAGATCCTGCTGGCGCTTGCCATCGCCATGAAAGAGGGGAGCGCGATGCCAAACGATGCCATGAAGTTCCTGCGCACTGCGGCCGGCGGCTCAGCCACCCAAGCCTTCCCCGCCGCGCTGGGTCTTCCCGGCTTGATGAGCGCCAGTGATGAATACGAAGTTCTGACCAACATCGGCCTCGCGCCAGGCATGTCCGCCGCTTCCGGCGCCAGCCAATCCAGCCAGGGCCTGCAACACCAGGCCAACCTGGACTTGAACCACAACGGCTTGAATGAGCGATTCGCGGTCATTCAGCGCGAGTCGCTGGAGGTGCTGACAAGTCGCCTCAACATTCGCGCCCGTCCTGCCCTGGATGCGCCCATCCTGGGCGTGCTGGGAATGGGAGCCGTCGTGCGCGTGATGGGCAAAATCGGCAATTGGTCCCTGATCGACGCCGACGGCCGGGTTGGCTTCGTCCGCACGGCTTACCTGTCTGGATAATCTTTACAGGGCGTTGAAAATCGAAAAAATTTCAGAATAACCGTCACCCCGGCGCAGGCCGGCGTCCAGAAGCCGTTGATTATATTGAGCCCTCTGCATTGGACTCCGGCTTTCGCCGGGGTGAAGGAGTGTTTTTCAACCCCCTGCTAATCCGCCCCCGGCAGGCGCTTGTCCATATCCAGCAGGTTGAGCCAGTACCACTGTTCGGGTTGCGCGCGAATCCAGGCATCGAGATGCTGTTCCATCTGGTCGGCCAGGGCGCGGGCGCGGGTTTCGGCATCGCCGTCGCCGGCCGCCAGTTTGGGCTGCACGATCAGGCGGTAGCGGGCGTTGCCGACTGTCTCGACATGGATCGGCACGATATCGGCGTTGTAGCGCACCGCCAGGCGCGCGGTGAGCCAGCGATTGCCGGCATAGGGCAGGCGTCTGCCCAGAGCCGGCGCCCAGATGTAGCCGTCTTTTTCCTCATCGACATACATCAGCAGATTGCGGCCCTGACCGATGGCGCGGGTAATCTGCCGCATCGCGCTGGGCGACGCGGGTACCAGCTCCGGTTCGGGATGCCAGCCGGAGCGGGCCTGAACCGCGAGCCGATGGCGAATCGGGTTTTCGGGCGGATCGTAAAGGACGCAGGTGACGCCTTCGAGCTGGTGAAAGACATGAAAGACCAGTTCCCAGTTGGACAGATGCGCGCTGGCGAGGATAACGGGCCGCGACATGCCGCGCAGATGTTCGCCGCCGACGACCTCCAGCCGGCCTTCCTCGACGATGCCTTGCAGGACGGTGAATTCCGCATACATGCGGCCGATGCGGCGGGTGTACGCGATGATGCGCCGCTCGCGTTCGGCGGCATCCGCGACGCCGCTGAAGCGCTCGATGTTGCCATCCAGTCGTTTGACCCACTTGCGCCCCGCCGCGATGGCTTTGCGGCCCTGGCGCGCGCCGAAATAGCCGCCGATCGCGGAAGTCCATGCCACCGGCAGATGGCGCAGCAGCAGGGACAGCCATAACTCCGAAGACTCGGCCAGGGTCGGCTTGCGTTCGGGTTTCACGCTGCGCGCGGCCCCGGCGACATCGGCAGGCCTCCCTTGGGGCGCAGGGTGAGACGGCATTCGATTTCGACCTGATGACCCGCCCGCAGCCTGGGCTGGAAGCGTTGCGCCAGCGTGGCCAGGCACAGGATGCCTTCGGTCAGGCCGAAACGCATGCCTAGGCAAACCCGGCGACCGACGCTGAACGGCAGATAGATGAACTTGTCCGGCCGCGGCGCGCCGGGCAGAAAGCGCTCGGGCATGAAATGGTCGGGGTTGTCCCAATACTGCTCATGCCGATGCAGCAGCCACGGAATCACCAGAATGATCGTATCCGGATGCACTTTCTTGCCGCGTATTTCATCGCTCTGGCGCGCCTGGCGGCTGAGCAGCGGTACCGGCGGGTAGAGCCGCATCGTCTCTTCGAACACGGCGCGGGTATAGGGCAGATTGGGCACGTCCTCGAAACCGGGCGGACGCCCGCCCAGCACCCGATCAAGTTCCTCGCGCAGCCGGGCGGCGGCGGCGGGGCTGTGGTCGAGCAGATACCAGCACCAAGCCAGCGAGTTCGCCGTGGTTTCATGTCCGGCCATGAACATCACGATGGCTTCATTGCGCGCGGCCTCGGCGCTCATCGGACAGCGCATTTCCTCGCCCGGCTTGCCGCCCGCGCCGTCGAGCAGGTGCGAGAGCAGCGTCAAGCGTTCGCCGGCGGGCTGGTTGCGGTGCCGTTCGATGATCCGGTCGATGACGCGATGCACTTTCGTCAACGAGCGCCGCGACTGGATATGCCGGATCGGATTGCGAAACCAGCGCAGGAAAGGCAACCCAAAGGTATCCGCGAAGCTGAGTTGCTCGATGGTGGCCTGATATTCGGAAAACCCGCGTACAACCTGCTCAGCATCGCTCTCGGCGGTGTCGTCGCCGAACAGCGTGCGGCCGATGATGCGTGCGGTCAGCCGCGCCATCTCGCCCAGCATGTCCACCTGAGCGTCCTCCGGCAAAGCGGCCCATCGATCCGCCAGTTCCTGGGCGGAAGCCGCCATCAGCGCCGCGAATGCCGGCAGCAGGTTGGCCTCGAAAGCCGGTGCGCATTGCTCGCGGCGTTGTCGCCAAAGCTCGCCGTCACTGACAAAAAGGCCATCGCCCAGCAACGGTTCCAGCGCATGCCGCATCTGCGGGCTCTTGCGGTCGTAGTTGTCGTGTTCTTCCAGGAACACCCGTTTGACGGTATCGGGCGAATTGCAGACAAAATAATGCTGGCGCAGGAACTTGAAGCTGAAGGCCTTGGCCCGGTAAGCGTTCGGACCCCACATCGCCAGCAGATTTTTCCGGCCGGCCAGCATGGCGTGGAAACGGCTTTGCTGCGCGACATGGCGGTCAACCTTGACCGGCTCGCGCTCATTCATGGGGCCGTCCTGGACGGCCGGTGGCACGGTTTCCGCTGGCATGGGGCGTGAGGAAGAAGGTCCGCGTATCGACGCCGGTGGAAGCCGAATGCAGGATCAGTGCCTGGGCATGCCGCCCATCATGCGGGCATCGGCTTGCAGTTCAAGCTTCCGCTCTTTGCCGTCGGCGCTTCTGACGATCAGTGTCAGCGGCACTCTTTCGCCGGCCTGAATCTGTTTGCCGATATCGACGAACATGACGTGCAAGCCGCCCGGCGCCAGTTTCACCGTCTGCCCCCTGGGCAGCGCGATTTCCTTGACCTGGCGCATCTTCATCATGCCGTCTTCCAGTTTCATGGTGTGCAGTTCGAGCGATTTCGCAACCGGGCTGCTGCCGCCGACCAGCACCATGTCCGCATCCGCCGTGATCTCCATGAATCCGCCGGCGACCTTCTGGCCGGGCGCTGTGGCACGCGCCCAGATATTTTCAACCTTGACGCTGTCGGCCACGGCGGCGCCGGCAAACAGGCAACCGATAGACAGCGCAATTACTGCGAAACGCATAACACCCCCCAATTCGGCAAAAGCCGGAATAAAACAGGTACAGAAAATCCCTGGCCCTGCTTGGTCACCCTACTTTACTGCTCGGAAAATGTGCAGGCTTGAGACAAAAAAATGGCCCGCCTGCTTTCGGCAGGCGGGCCGGCATCATACCTTGCTTGGCTTGGTCAGAATTTGACGTTCAAGCCGGCATAGAGGGAGCGGCCGGGTCCGGGTACCGGAGTGCCCCACTGCGGCTGGTTCGGCAAGGGCGGTATGGCCATCGTCGTACCCTGGCCGACATAGGCGCCGCCGATGGGCAACGCGTAATGGCGGTCAAACAGGTTCTCGATGCCGAAGTCGACGCTGTAACGCTTCTGCTCATAGCGCGCGCGCAGATGCAGCAGGCCGTAACCCGGGGTTTCCAGCTCGTTGCGCATGCGGTTGACATCGTTCTTGCGTGTCACGAATTCGCCTTCCAGGCTGTTGCGCCAGGCGCCGAGCTTCTGCGTCAGGGCGAGCCTGGCGTTGAGCGGCATGATGTTGTACAGGTTGTTGCCGGTGTCGCGGTTCTTGCCACGGGTGTAGTTGATGCCGCCCTTCAGCGCGAAATCGCCGTAACCGGTGCCGTTGGCGACCTGGCCATGGCCGGAGATGTCGATACCGTACAAACGAGCGGACTGGTTGGCGTACCTGAGCACGGTGAAGTTGTTTGCGGCAAGCGGCGCGGCAGGCAGGTTGGTGGCGCCATTCCACTGGACGGCGTCGATGTAATCCGAGACCAGGGTGTAGTACGGCGAGGCCTTGAAGCCCCATTTCTCCTTGCCGGCATCGTGCAGGTCGGCCGTCAGGCTAAGCTTTCTCGCCACTTCCGGTTTCAGGTTGACATCCCCGAAGTAGCCGTTGCCGTCGCCGACGAAGTTGTTCATGAACGCGGCCATTTGCCAGGTGGACCAGGTGTAGCGCTCATACAGGTTGGGCGAACGCGTCTTCTGAGAGAGGCCAACTTCATAGGTTTGCGTGGCGTCCTTGACGAAACTGGCCAGCCAGGAGATGTCCAGGTTGTGGTCGGTTTTGGCGCGGGACAGCGCGTTGAAGTTGGTGCTGTCGCGGAGCTGATTGCTGCCGCCGGCATTGGTCGCTGCGTACCCGGCAACATTGCCGGCATTCATCTTCACGGTTTCATGGCGCAGACCAAGGATGTGCGTCCAGTTGTTGCGCTGCATTTCCAGTTCGCCGAACACCGCATAACGATCGCGCTGGCCGTCGTTGATGTTGAGGAAAATGCCCGGCCACATCATCGCGCCGGAAGGCGTCCACCAATCATTCATCTGATAGGCCTGATATTCGCCGCCGACGCGCATCGTATCGCCGCTGGACTGAAAGACATCGGCGCTGACCGACAGACCGGTGTTCTTGCCGTCGGTATACATGGGCATGCCGGCGGCACAGGCGGTAGCCGGAAAACCCGGGTCGCCGAATCCGCTCAGCGGCGCACAGGGCACCGCCTGGCCGCCGGGGGGATTGTTGCCGCCCGACAAGGCGCCGTACCAGAACCGCTTGTCCTGACCAAAATCCATCTCGTGCTGGGTGTGTTCGTAATAGGCGCGCGCCTTCAGTTTTCCGAAACCCAGCTTGCCGGTATAGGCCAGATTGAACTGGTCGCTGACGTTGTCGGTCATGTCCATGCGCTGGTTGGGGAAGTTTTCATCCGGGATATGCTGGCGGCCGTATTTGAATTCCACCAGGTGGTTGTCGCGCTTGAGCGCGAGCTTCAGGGCCTGGTTGAAGGTTTCGTAAGCAGTCGAGCCAACTTCATCGAGCCCCAGGGTATGCCCGGCGCGACCGGTGAAGGTGTAGTTCTTGAAGTCGCGGCCGGACTTGTAGTCCTCGGCCTTGGCGAATGCGCCGGTGTAGCTCAGGCTGGCTTGTTCGCTGGCCACGCTGGCGGCGAGATTGGCGCCCTTGGCATCGCCATTGCTGCGATAGAAGGCGCCGGCTTCACCGGCAAACAGCATGCCTTCGCCCGGCCGGGCAAAAACCGGAGGCGTCGATTCCACCACGATGCTGCCGCCGAGGCTGTCGCCGCCGACACTGACCGGACTGACGCCGGCATAGACCCTGGCGCTGGCGATGTTGGTCGGGTCGATATAGGACAGCGGCGAGTTCATGTGATTGGGACAGGCGGCGATGAAGTCCATGCCATCCACCTTGATACGCAAGCGGTCATCCGCCAGACCATGAATGCTCGGCAGGCTGGAAACGCCGCCGGCGCCGGCCAGGCTGACGCCGGGAATGTCACGCAACAGGCTGGCGCTGTCGCTGGTCGCGGATCGCATCATGTTCAACACCGCGTTGCTGACCGGAGCAGCGGTCAACGGCAGTTGTCCGGCAGGTGCAGTCACGCGGATTTCATCCATCAGGGTCACCTCGGCGGCATTCGCGAGGCAGGGAAAAGTCAGCAACAGGGCCAAAGGTTTGAGTTTCATGGTCGTACTCTCCGGTGCAAAAGCGGGTGGCTTTTGCGAAATCAATCAATTCGGGGCGCACGCGATGCGCGAGCCCGGACGTGGTCATGCCACGGACGTGCTCGCGGCATGGCAACAACAATGACGATCAGGAGAGGACGGGCGGGCCGCGCGGGACGAGCGGCGTCAGGGCGGGGTGGTCGGCATGCACAACCCCGTTGAGAGGAGGCGCCTGGGCGTCGATCGACGCGTGCGCAACATTGAAAACAATCGGGAAATTGCCGGCCGCGATGGCCGGCACAGCGCAAGCCGCGCACAGGTCGCAGCAACTCAACTGGCCGTTATCCTGCGGAGAAACCGGCTGTTGGCTCAACGCGCCGGTGGCGGGGTCGATGTCGACCATGCCCTGTGGCGTACAGAGTTGAATCAGGCCTTCGGCGGACGTCTTCGGGCTGGAATGCACAATTCCGGCCAGCGAATGCAACGCGA
Source organism: Tepidiphilus sp. J10 (assembly GCA_945897955.1). Lineage (GTDB taxonomy): Bacteria > Pseudomonadota > Gammaproteobacteria > Burkholderiales > Thiobacillaceae > PFJX01. Next base: position 19,926 of record CAMDGQ010000011.1, read on the forward strand.
GCGCCAGCACACCCAGCCAGAGCAGGGCGGTGGAGAACAGGCGGGCTTTACGCGGCGAATCGGCTAAAGACATACGGGATAAAAGTAATTCAGGTGAAAAACCGGACTTGCAGGTCTGCAAGGCCGCCGGATGCTAAATGAAAAGGCCAGCACCCGAAACCTGGGTAACGACTTCGGGGTTTTCCTTATTTCCGTTCCCAAATCGTCACTTCTGACAGCGTGTGCTGGAACTTGCGGCGGGTTTCACGCAGCACGAAGGGCACCTCCAGCGGTCCCTCGACTAGACGGAAATGCGCGCCGAGATGGGCTTTCAAACCGTCCAGGGTGGTGAAATTCTCGCCATCCCGCTTGAAGCCGCCGATCCATTCCGCGCGCGGCGTGTGTTCTTCCAGCCAGGTGCAGGGCGTGGCGATCATCAGCAGGCCGCCGGGGTTGAGGCGCTGATGCGCGTGATCGAGGAATTTCGCCGGGCTGTACAGGCGGTCGATCAGGTTGGCGGCCAGGATCAGGTCGTAGCCGGTGAAATTGGGCTTCAGGTTGCAGGCGTCACCCTGGAAGAAAGCAACCTTGTCGCGCAGGCCGTCGAGGCCGAGATCGGTCAGCGTGCGCTCGTGATAGCTGACCAGTTCGCCCTCTTCGGCAAAGGTATAACGCAGCCGGCCCTGTTCCTGCATCTGCACGCCGAGGCCGATGAAACGGGCGGAAAAATCGATGCCGACGACCTGCTCGAAATGGCGAGCCAGTTCGAAGCTGGAACGGCCGGCGGCGCAACCGAGGTCGAGCGCCGACCTGGCCGGAAGACTGCCCATGGCGCGAATTGCCAGATCGGCCAGCGCCCTGGGGAAATTCTCGACGCCGAAGTGGGTGTCGCCGTAATGGAACTCTGCATATTCGGACAGCAGCTTGTCGGTTTCGTAATTGGAGGAATGCACAGTGGTCTCGCTAATTGAAACGGGTTCGCCGACGACATAGCGAAAGCCGGCATGTTGAAAGAAATGGCGGCGGAAGGCATAGCGGGCGGAGCGGCGGCTTTCATTGCCGGCGCTGATCCAGGCGCCGCCCTTGAACAGGGTGTGGCGACCGTCGAAGGTCGGCGTGGTGAAGTCGTCATACAGCGGATGCACGCGGAAACCGTCGAATGGATAAATCGGCGTTTGCGTCCATTGCCAGACATTGCCGACCACGTCGTACAACTCGCCCTGTTTGAAGTGATCCACCGGGCACGACGAAGCGGCATGATCGAGATGCAGATTGGCCTGGGCCGGCGCATCGGCCGGTACCTCATCGAGGCCGGCATGGTCGTACAGGCGAACCCATTCGTCCTCGCTCGGCAGGCGCACCGGCAAGCCGGCGCGCGCAGCCTTCCAGGCGCAGAACGCGGCCGCTTCCAGGTTGTTCACCTCCACCGGCCAGTTCCACTGCATCGGCACTTCCTCCAGCATCAGGCGCAAGCGCCAGCCGGCATCGGTTCGACGCCAGAACGTCGGCTGCGTGGCGCCGGCATAGTCCTTCCAGGCGCGGCCTTCGGCATCCCACCAGGCATCGTCGGCATAGCCGCCGGCTTCGACGAATTCGAGGAATTCGGCATTGCTGACCAGATGGCGCGCCGCCTGGAACGCAGGCACATGCGCGACATGATGACCATATTCGTTATCCCAGCCATAGCTGGCGTCGGTCTTGCCGAGGCTGACTTCGCCGGCCGGAATGGCGACCAGCCCATTCATTGGAGCCCCGGCCGGCGCCGCGCCGTCAATTCGCCAGGGCTGCCAGGCCGGATGCGGCCGCACATGCTTCAGCGCGTGCTGACGGATCAGCACCGAGGAAGTTTCCAGATGGATGCGCTCGTGCTCGATGCCCATCAGCACTACCCAGGCCGGCGCGTCCCAGTCGATCGGCAACGCCAGCGGCATGTGTTCGATCACGCCATCCACCGCCGCCCGCACCTGGCGCCGATAGGCTCGCACCGCTTCGACACTCGGCCAGTCGTAATGCGCAGCGTCGAGATCGTCCCAGCTCATTTCATCGACGCCGACCGCGAACATCGATTCGAAGCGCGGTTCGATGCGGGACTCGATCATGCCGGCCAGGAGCAGTTTGTTGATGAAGAAGGTGGCGGTATGGCCAAAGTAGAAAATCAGCGGATGCCGCAACGAAATCGGCTTTTCGTAATACGCGGCATCGCTCGTCAGCACCTCGAACAACTGTTCGTAGCGGTCGAAGGTGGCGTGGAAACAGGCGCGGATTTCCCGGCGCTTGGCGGCTGCGTCATCGCCCGACAGAGCGGGGGTGCGCGGAAACAGGGATGAAGACATGCGTGAATGAGGGCTGCGGGCAGCCAGACAAATTGGATCGACCGGCAGTTGTATAGATCGAATCCCGGCCTTGCAAGCGTCGCGCGATTCATTCGCTAAAGATGTGCTTCGAATATCCGTAAAGATAAGTCGGCTATTCACACTCGGCACACATCCTGGAAGGCAAGGACCAACATGAAAAACAATCAACCCGTCACGGGGCGAGAACACCAGATCCGCAACGATGCCGCATTCATCACGCATACCGACCTGAAAGGTCGCATCACCCGCGCCAACGACGAGTTCGTCGAAGCGAGCGGCTTTTCGCGCGAAGAACTGCTTGAGCAATCACATAACGTCGTACGCCATCCGGATATGCCGGTGGAAGCCTTTCGCGATCTCTGGGCCACCCTGAAGCGCGGCCGGCCGTGGACCGGCCTGGTCAAGAACCGGCGCAAGAACGGCGATCACTACTGGGTGCGCGCCAATGTTTCTCCGGCGGACGATGGCTATACCTCGGTCAGAGCCAAGCCTTCGCGTCAGGAAATCGAAGCCGCAGAAGCGCTGTATCGCGCGATGCGCAGCGATGCCGGCATCAGGATGGAAGGCGGCCATATCGTGCCCGGCGGACTTGCCGGACTGAGCGGCAAGCTGTTTGGTCGCATGAGCATCGCGTTGCGGCTATGGCTGATGGTGGGTTTGTCGGCCTTGCTGTTCGTCATTGCGGTGGCGCTTGCAATTCAAAGCATGGGCGAAGCACGCGACTCGCTGCAAACAGTGCATGAAGACGGCGCAGTGCCGATGTACGACCTGGCCAAAATAGACGCCAAGATACGCGAAAACGGTATGCACATTCTGCTCGCCTTTCAGCACAACCCCGCGCACCAGGAAGCCAGCTTGCACACCCATCCGGTCACCCTGCATACCGACGCCATGGCGGCCAGCAAGGCTGAGATTGACGTGCTCTGGAGCAAATATTTGGCGACCCGGATGACTGCGGACGAAAAAAAACTGGCCGAGGATTTCGCAACCAAACGCCAAGCCTGGGTCGCGAAAATGCTCGCCGCCGCTGAGGCGGTCAAGGCGGGCGACTTCAATCCGGACAAACTGTCGGCCTACCTTGCCGCCGGGCGTGAAGAGCGCAAGGCCGCGCACGATGCGCTCGATGCCCTGATGCGCCTGCAGCAAGATGGCGCCAAGGCGGAATTCGAGGCTGCCGAGACGATGTATCAAAAAGACAAAAACGTATTCGTCATATTACTAATCATCGGCCTGGTCGGCGTCCTGTCGCAGGCCTACCTGACCTCCAGCCACGTCACCCGCTCGCTTCGCGACGCCGGAAAATTCGCCGAAAGCATCGCCTCGGGCGATCTGACAAAAGCCATGCCGCCGCCCGGTGAAGATGAAATCGGCGAACTGATGGCCAAACTCGGCGTCATGCGCAACACGCTGCACGAACTGATCGCGATGATCAGCCAGAACATGCGCAGCTTGAATCAGGCCGCCGGCGACCTTTCCAGTTCGGCGTCGAGCAGTTCGCGCACCACCGAAATGCAGGCCGAGGCGGCTTCCAGCATGGCGGCATCGGTCGAGCAGTTATCGGTTTCCATTGACCAGGTCGAAGAACACGCGCGCGAGGCGCACAACGTCACCCAGGACTCCAGTTCGCAATCGACCGAAGGCGGCCGCATCATCCACGAGGCCGCAGCGGAAATGGGCCGCATTGCGGAAGCCGTCAAGCGCACAGCCGAAACCATCAAGGAACTCGAAGGCTATTCCAACCAGATCTCCAGCATTGTCCAGGTCATCAAGGACATTGCCGACCAGACCAACCTGCTGGCGCTCAACGCGGCAATCGAAGCCGCACGCGCCGGCGAACAGGGACGCGGCTTTGCAGTGGTGGCGGACGAAGTCCGCAAACTGGCCGAACGCACCGGAAAATCGACTCAGGAAATCGGCGAGATGATCGGCAAGATTCAACTCGGCACCCAGCGCGCGGTGCTGGAGATGGAATCCGGCGTGCAACGTGTCGGCGACGGCGTACATCTGGCGCATCAGGCCGGCGATTCCGTCACCGCCATTCGAAACAGCGCCGAGCAGGCAACGCACGCGGTGGACGACATCAACGTCGCGCTCAGGGAGCAGTCTGTGGCGGCGCGCGACATCGCCCAGAAGGTCGAACGCATCGCGCAAGGCTCCGAGGAGAACAGCGCGGCAATCGCTCAGACGGCGGCATCGGCGCAACAGCTGGAACAACTGGCAACCGAGTTGAACGTCCTGGCGAGCCGCTTCAGGGTGGCCTGAGCCGCAAGTTCCGCTGGATGACAGCCGCCTGATGATCCAACGCCGGCTGTCATACTCCGGCTATCTTCTTCCGGTATAACCCCACCCATGCAGGAATTTGAAACCCTCGCCGCCATCGACCTCGGCTCCAACTCATTCCACATGCAGGTTGGCCGCGTCGAAGGCGATCAACTGTTCTATCTCGACTCGATCAAGGAGCCGGTGCGGCTGGCCAGCGGCCTGACCGCCAACAAGCGGCTCGATGCCGCTTCGCAGCGGCGCGCGCTGAACTGCCTGGCGCGCATCGGCGAGCGTCTGCAGAACATGCCCCCCGGCGCCGTGCGCGCGGTAGGCACTTCCGCCCTGCGGGTAGCCAAGAATTCGCCCGAATTTCTCGCGAAAGCCCGTGCCGCGCTCGGTTTCGAAATCGAAATCGTCGCCGGACGAGAAGAAGCCCGACTCATCTACCTGGGCGTCTCGCACAGCCTGCCGCTGACGCAAACGCCGCGTCTGGTGGTCGATATCGGCGGAGGCTCCACCGAATGCATCATCGGCGTCGGTTATGAAGCACGCGAACGTGAAAGCCTGCGCATGGGCTGCGTGGTGTTTTCGAAGCAGTTTTTTCCCGCCGGAGTGGTCAGCAGGAAAGCCATGGATGCAGCCGATACCGCCGCGCGCGTGGAAATCCAGCTGGTTGCCGGAGCATTCCGCAACAGACTGGCGGCACCGGTCTGGGTGGAAGCGGTCGGTTCATCCGGCACGGCGCGGGCGCTGGCTGAAATCTGCCGCCTGAATGGGCACACCGGCGCGCAACCGGACGACTGCATCACGCTGGCGGGTCTGCGCTGGCTGCGCGAGCGCCTGATCAAGGCCGGGCAGGTCGATAACCTTGAACTGCCCGGACTCAAGCCGGATCGTCGCCCGGTCATTGCCGGCGGGCTGGCGATCATGCTGTCTCTGTTCGAAGAACTGGGTATCGAACGGATGAACGTGGCGCAGGGCGCGATGCGCGAAGGCATCCTCTGGGATCTGCTCGGCCGCGTCCATGACAGCGACATGCGCGAGCTGACCGTGAGCCAATTCCAGCGCCGGTACCTGGTCGATGCCAAACAAGCCGACCGGGTTGCCCGGATGGCGACGCAACTGGCGCAGCAGTACACACAAAGCCAGCAACCGCCCCTGACCGACGAAGCCTTGCGCGCGCTGGCCTGGGCTGCGCTGCTGCACGAAATCGGCATTTCCATCGCCCATTCCGGCTTCCACAAACACGGCGCCTATATCCTGGAAAACGCCGACATGCCCGGCTTTTCGCGACGCGACCAGACCCGTCTCGCCGCGCTGGTCCGCGCCAGTCGCGGCGGCCTGGGCAAGCTCGGCTTCAGCCGCGCCGACCCGAACTGGCCACTGATTCTGTGCCTGCGTCTGGCGGTCCTGTTCAACAGCGGCCGCAACAACCCGAATCTGCCCGACATGCAACTCGAATGCCTGGACGGCGCGTGCGAATTGCACCTTCCGGCTGCCTGGCTGAATGCCAATCCGCTGACCCGGGCGGCACTGGACGACGAACTGAAAGCCTGGCGCGAAGCAGCGCCCAACGTGCGTCTGACCGAAACACGAGCGGTGTGATCGTTTTCCCGCGCGGTTCGCCTCAATCACATTGATGCCGCAGGCGGGCGGCCCGCACCAGGCTCAAGCGCCGGTCTGGGGGTCTTCCAGCGCCTCGCTGAAACTCATCGCCCAGCTCAGCGCGTCCATGTGGCGCTGATTCACGCCGACCGCATCCATGCCCAATTCGGCGGCCAGGGTGCGTATGGCGTCCTGGTCGCTTTCTTCGCAGGCGATGGCCAGCTTCAGATAGGGGGCATACCTGCCCTGGCGGTTCAACAGGGCGTCGGAAACGGCCTCGGGCAAGGTCAGTTGCGCCAGTGCATCCGGCATGGGCATTTCCAGCAGTGCGTCGATGACGGAAAGGATGCCGACCACGAATGCTTCATCGCGCTCTTTCGGCGGCATGCGCCCATCGGCCAGTTTTTCCGCCAGCTTGGCGCGCACCAGCGCGTTTTCACGCAGGGCATTGTCCAGCGGGCTGGGTTTCTTGCTGCTGAACATCAGCAAGGTCAGCCAGCGGTACAACTCGTCGCGACCGACATAGACCATGGCGGTCTTGAGGCGATCAATCTTTTCGCGCAGGCCGAATGCGGCGGAATTGACGAAGCGCAGCAGCCGGTAGGCCAGGGCGGGATCGCGCCAGGCTATGCCGGCGAGTTCTTCAAAATCGGCCTGCCGCTTGATGGCATTGAGCAGGTCCACCACGACCATGCGATAGGTGGCGATCTTGCTGCCGCGACGGGCGGCGCGTTGCGTGAGAAAGCGCCCCTGGAACAGGTGGATGCCCATTTGCCGGCAGGCTTCGTACAGCTCGGTAGAGTCGATATTGCGCGCCACCAGCCGGGTATCCGGGTAACGCGCGGCAAGCATGCGGCAACGCGCCAGCAGGTCGGGTGGCGCCTGGCTGGCGACATCCCCCAGCGCAATGAACCGGGCGATATCCAGCGCTTCCGGCAGCCCGCTCTCGATCAGGGCATGCCCGCAACTGAGCTGAAAGCCGCTGTCACGCAATGCGTTCAGTCGGTCGAGCACGGCGGCGCGGTCAAACTCGACGCCAGGCGGCGGATCGAACTCGATAACCAGGTTGCCGCGCGGCAAACGCTCCAGTCCGGCGAGATGCAGACCCGATTCGCTCAGGGGCAGAAAGGCCAGGCGTTTGCCCAGCACTTCGGCCAGCTTGTCGCTGGCGAAGTGATCAATCAGCACGCTGTCGAAGAACTTGCGCGAGGCCGCCTGCCAGGTGTGCGCCTGCATGGCGGCCGGGGTGGGCACGCTGAACACATACGCCACGACCTGCTGGCCGCTGTCCAGCATCGACTCGCGGCGCAGGAACGGCGGCGGCATGGGCGGCGCGGCATCCTGCCCGTTCGCCTTCCGTTTTCCTTCCGCCCTGGCGGCGGCGGGTTTGAACAAACCCAGTAGCCATTGCAGCATGTCAGTCCCTATCTTCAACGGAGTTGGCGGCGCGCAGCCATCGCAGCAGAGCGGCGGCCTTGTCGAAACACTCCTGATACTCGGCGTCGGCGTCGGAGTCGGCGACGATACCGCCGCCGGCCCAGAAATGCACTGTATCGCGGCTACAAACGCCGGTGCGGATGGCAATGTTGCTGTCCATGTCGCCATTGAAGCCCAGCCAGCCGATGGCACCGCAATAAACGCCGCGTCGGTGCGGTTCCAGTTCCGCGATGATCTGCATTGCACGCAACTTGGGCGCGCCGGTGATCGAACCGCCCGGAAACGCCGCGCGCAGCAGTCCGACTGCGTCGCAGCCCGGCGCCAGCCGGCCGGTTACCGTGCTGACCAGATGATGCACGCTGGTGAAGCTTTCGATCTCGAACAGTCTCGGCACATCAACCGTGCCCGGCAGGCAGACCTTGCCCAGATCGTTGCGCAGCAGATCGACGATCATCAGATTCTCGGCGCGATCCTTCGCGCTGGCCTGAAGTTCGCGCACCAGCGCTGCATCGGCGGCGGGTGCCGACGCGCGCGGCCGGGTACCCTTGATCGGTTGCGTGGTCACGCGGCCGCCACGAACTTCCAGAAACCGCTCCGGCGAGGAAGACATGACCTGCACATCCGGCTGATTGAGATAGGCCGCATAGGGCGCGGGATTGATCTTGCGCAACGCCCGATAGCCCAGCCAGCGATCGCCCAGGACATGTGCCGTGAAACGCAGCGCCAGATTGACCTGATAGCAGTCGCCGGCATGGATATAGCGCTGGATGCGGGAAAAAGCCTGGCGATAAGCCTCGGGCGTTAAGTTGCAACTTACCGCGCCAGCCCGGAAAGGCGGCCGCCTGGGGGCAGCGCCGACGGCGTCGGCGCTGAACAGCGCGACCAGTGCGTCCCAGTCCGCCGCAGTCGCGCCATCGCGCTCCGCGCCGACCAGCCAGCTCGCACATTCGGCATGATCGACAACCACGGCCCAGTCATGGATGCCGACCGCCATTTCCGGGACATCGGTGTCGAGCGCAGGCTGCTCGGGCAGGGTTTCGATACGACGCGCCAGGTCATATCCGAAATAGCCGATGGCGCCGCCGGTGAAGTGCAGGTCTGAATGCGCCGGATCGGTGTCCACCGCCAGATGGCGGCGCAGCAAATCGAACGGGTCGGCGGACGAACGCTCGACTACGCCCGCCCGGCCGATTTCGGTGATGCCGCCGCGCGTCACCAGGGTAATGAAAGGCCGCGCGGCCAGGATATCGAAGCGGCCGACGCGAGCGCCAACGCCGGCGCTCGGATGACCGCTATCGAGAAAGACCGACCAGGGTTCATCGGCGATCGCCTCGAACAGCTCGGCGCTATCGGCGCGGTAAGGGAGGCGAGTCAGGCGCATGCTGAAAGATCGCCCCGGCAAGCGGCTTGAACAGTGACAAGGAGGGGCTTTAAAGAAAGATGTTCGGGCAATTCGTTGGCGGCAAACGGGGATGCCCTGTTTGCCGCCGACACCGGGGTTATCGCAAATTCGGCCCGGACGGCGCAACGCACCGGCCGGGGTTTAGCCGACGATAACGGCGGTCAGGCCGTCAGGCAAGTTTTCACCCGACGACAAGCCGCCCCGGAGGAGTCCCGAACGCGCCCCGGACAACGTCCAGCCCGGCTTCAGGCGCGCGCCGGCACCATGCAGAACAGGTCTTCCTTGGCTTCTTCACCGAGTCGGGCCTGAATGGCGGCGATCGCCTGATCCTCGGTGGCGAAGATGTTGTCCTGGCCGATCAGGTCGAACAGGCCGGTGGAACGCATCACGTCGAGAATCTGCTTCTTGAGGCCGGAGAACACCACTTGCATGCCGCCCTCGCGCAGGCGTTCAACCAGGTGATGCACCACTTCCTCGCCGGAAGCGTCGAGCTGGTTGATGGCGTCGCCAACCACCAGCAGAAACCTGGCGTTCGGCTTGGCGGCGATCATCTCCAGCACGTTGTCCTCGAAGAAGGAGATGTTGGCGAAGTAGAGCGAGCCGTCGAAGCGCATCGCGATGATGTGCGGACTGGTCGGCAGCGTCGGGTTGACCTTGATGTCGCGCAGCGTGCCGTCCGGGAAGCGTCCGAGCTGGGCGACGCGCGGCTTCATCGTGCGGTACAGGTACAACACGATGGCCAGGCCGGCGCCGATCAGGATGCCCTTGTCGAGATGCGGCGCGGCGACCAGCGTGATGACGAAGGTGGTCAGCGCGACGATGCCGTCGAACTTGCTGGCCTGCCAGGTGTGCTTCAGCGCCTTCGGCGTGATCAGGCTGGTTACCGCCAGCAGGATGATCACCGCCAGCGTGGCTTTCGGCAGCGTGTACAGATAGTCGGTCAGGAACAGCAGCGTCACCGCGACGAACAGGCCGTTGAACACCATCGCGAAGCCGGTCTTGGCGCCGGCTTGCAGGTTGATTGCGGAGCCGGTGAAAGAACCGCAGGCCGGATAGGCCTGGAAGAAGCCGCCGCCGATATTGGCCAGACCCTGGCCGATCAGTTCCTGGTTCGGATCGAGCCGCTGCTTGGTCTGCGCAGCCAGCGCCTTGGCCATGGAAATGGACTCCATGAACGCCACCAGCGCGATGATGAATGCCGCCGACAGCAACGACATGATTGCATCAAGCGACAGTGGTGGCAGACGGAAGGAAGGCAGGCCGGAAGGAATCGCGCCGACCACGTCGCCGCCGCCGACCAGCTTGACCTCGCCCTTCTCGATTTTCTTGACATGCCAGTGGCGACCGTCAGTCTCCACCCCGGCCGGCACCTCGCCGACCAGATACAGGGCTGCGCCGACTTTTTCATCCGCCTTGGCGCGCTCGAACTGGAGCTTGCGGATGGTGTGCATGCGTTCCTTGTTTTCAGCATCCAGCGTGGCGATATCCAGCTTCATCAACTCGATCCGGTAATCCAGATCGGCGGCAGTACGCGCGTCATGCGCCTTTTTCGCCTGCCGCATCTGGCTGGACAGCGCAGTCGCCTCGACGCCCAGTTCGAGTACGCGCTTGTCGGTGGCGGCATAGGTGGAAACCAGTTCGCGCGCGGTGGGATCGAGGATGAGTTCCGGTGCGCCCTTGGTCTTGTGCTCGAAGTTGAGCACAGCGCTGACGATGATGGTCACCACCACGGCGATCAGCACAGACAACTTGGATAGCGCGGGAATTTTCTTCAGGCCGAGCATCAGCACCAGCGCGAACACCGACATCGCGAGCGTGGGCAGATGCGTCTGCGGCAGGTAGCCGAACATTTCCCAGATGTCGTACAGGAAGGAATCGCTGCGTCCCTTGGGAATGCCGAGCAGCATGTCGAGTTGCGACAGCGCGATGATCACTGCCGCCGCGTTCATGAAGCCGAGAATCACCGGATGCGAGACGAAGTTGACGATGGTGCCGAGCTTGACTGCGCCGAGCGTGAACTGGATCACGCCGACCATCAGCGAAAGCAGCAGGGCCAGTCCGATGAATTCCTCGGAAAACGGCACCGCCAATGGTGTGATCGCCGCCGCCGTCATCAGCGACACGATGGCTACCGGGCCGGTGGAAAGTTGCCGCGAAGATCCCCACAACGCCCCCAGGATGGCCGGAATGAACGCCACATAAAGACCGAAATACACCGGCAAACCCGACAACTGCGCATACGCCATCGCCTTCGGCACCAGCACAAGCGCACCGGTAATGCCGGCGATCATGTCGCCGCGCAACAGAACCGAATTGATCGGAAACCAGGCCAGAAAGGGGAAGATGCGAAGAAGCAGGGGATTGTTCATCATGCGGCAGCCTTATTGAATGTTGCGATATGCAATAGTGTTGTACGATATCGCAGCAGTTTAGCAAAAGCTGATACACCCGCCTAATCCAAACCTCCCAACATGGTTATTTCAAAGGCACATTCATGATCCGCCGCAATCCCAATGGCGACGTTCCCGTCGTCCACGAAACCGCCTTCGTCGATCCCACCGCCATTCTGTGCGGCAAGGTGATCGTCGAGGCCAATGTCTTCATCGGACCTTACGCGGTGATCCGCGCGGACGAGGTCGATGCGGCAGGCGAGATGGAACCCATCGTCATCGGCGCCGATTCCAATATTCAGGATGGCGTCGTCATCCACTGCAAGGCCGGCGGCGGCGTGGTGATCGGGCGCGGCACTTCGATTGCGCATCGCTCCATCGTGCATGGCCCCTGCACGGTCGGCGACAACGTCTTCATCGGCTTCAACTCGGTGCTGTTCAACTGCGCAGTCGGCGACGGTTCGGTGGTGCGGCACAACTCGGTCGTTGAAGGCTGCAACGTGCCGCCCGGCTTCTACATACCGTCAACCAGCGACATCCACTCCGACGCCGAACTGACCAACATCCAGCCCGTCACGCCCGATCAGGCCGGTTTCTCGGAAAGCGTCGCCCAGGCCAACCACGAGCTGGTCAAGGGCTACAAACGGATACGCAACGAGTTCTGAAGCAGACGCTACGCGTGCCCTGATTTCAGCAGCAGGCGGTTACGCCCGAGTTCCCGCTATCGAATGGCAGGCCGCCGCCGCAGCCCGCGTAAATGCCGAAATGCCGGCTGAAATCGCCGATGAACTCGAAATGCGCCGCAAAGCGGCTGTCATGCAGCATGCGCCAGGTATTGCCGCAGACCGGAAAGACGCGGCCGGCCTCGATGGCATGGTGTTTGTCCAGCGTGAATACACGCTCCTGCCCAGGAATGCCGCCACGATAGATCACGGCCTGGCCGTAATCCTCGCAATCCGGTTCCAGGCCATCCAGTTTGAACAGGCGATAGGTCGCGGAATGGAACTGGATGCCTTCGCTGCGCGCGGACAGCGCAGGATCGGTGATGGCGATCGGGCGATCCTCCACCAGACGCGGATCGCCGAAACCGTGGCAACGGGCCAGATGCTGGAAGTCGTTCCAGTACAGCGCGCCGCCCAGGCATTCGCCATACAGCACCGGATCGTTGCGCAGCGTCGAAGGCACCCGGCGGTCGGCGTAGACATCGGAGAAATAGAACTCGCCACCCGGCTTGAGCAGGCGATGCACCTGGCGCAGCACCGCGTCCTTGTCCGGCGACAGGTTGACCACGCAATTCGATACCACCACGTCGAAGCTGGCGTCATCGAGATCCAACGCGTCCAGGCGTTCGATGTAACCGAGGCGAAACTCGACGTTGTCACGCGCGTAACCAAAGGCCTCGCGGTGATAGGCGCGGTGTTTCGCCGCGATCTCCAGTTGTTCCTCGGTCATATCGACGCCCACCACCTGGCCGCTCTCGCCGACCATCTGCGCCAGCGCATAGACATCGCGCCCGGAGCCGCAGCCCAGATCGAGCACGCGGCAGCCCGCCAGCAGCGCGGGTGCGACCAGGCCGCAGCCGTAGTAGCGCGACATCACTTCCGGGTGGATGCGCGCCAGCAGCGGCTTCAGCCATTCCGGCATCTGGCTGGCGTCGCAGCAGGCCGAGGTACGCAGATCCGCCGTGCTTTGCAACTGGCGGCCGTAATAGTCTTTGACGAGTTCATGCATGGCGGTCTCCTTGCGGCATGAAAAGGGGGTAACAGGTTCGGGACGGTCAACCGGGGATTCCGGGCTCAAGGCTGGCCCCGCTTCAAAAACCGGATGTCGCCGTACCAGGCGGTGACGCGCTCACCGGTGTTGTCGGTGTCGGTGGCGATCGCGATACCGCTGACCAGCGGCGCCTCCTCGCCGAAAGCGGCACGAAAATCCGCTGCGAGATCGCGCGTTTCGGTGACCCATAGCCCGGCCTTGTCCGCCCCGCTCTCCACCACAATCATGCGCACCCGATCGGTATATGTATTGGCCTGGATGGCGCCGACGGGCTGGCGATTGTCCCAAACGTAATTCAGCGCGGCAGCTGGCGCCTCCATGCCGTACAGCGCCCTGGCAAGTTTGAGCTTGGTCCGGGCCACAAAAGGCAGCCTGGCGATGTCGTAATCGAAAAACACGTACAAGCGCGCGGCATAGTCATCCCCGGCCTTGGTGGTCATGTCGGCGCTCTTCAGCGGCCGTTCGATGCGCCAGCGCCACTGGATCAGCGGGGTCACGGCGGGGTTGATGCGCAGCGGATGGATCAGGCCGGACATGGAGTCATCCGCGTCAGCCCGCACGACAATGTCATTGCCGTCACGCACAAGGGCATAGCGGGTCGGCTTGGCTTTGGGGGATGGATTGAAAGGGAGCCAACCCGCGGGCAGTCCACCCGCGTTCAACGCCTCCGAGAAGACGGGCGGCTCCGCCGCCGGCACAGGGGTGGGCAGGAAGGCGCAGGGCAACATGAGTGCGGCAAGGCGGTATGTCCAGGACATCATGCTGCGACCGTTTGAACATGGCTCGGCGTTCCTGGATTCAGGTGTGCCGGCAAATGCACGAGGTCGGCGGGTGCGTCGATATCGGCGAGTTCGTCCCCTACCCAGACGCGCCATTGCAGACCTTGCATGCGCGCCAGGGTCAATCCGGCGACGGCCGAGGTGCTCCAGGGCATGTCCGCGAACAGGCCGGGATGGATCGCGCGCAGGCCGAGCAACGGGTAGCCGCCATCGAAAGCGGGATAGATCGCGGCATCGTGCGTGTCCAGCGCGCTGGCGGCGGCGCGCAGGCGCACGGCGGAGAGCTGCGGGCAATCCGTTCCGATCAGCAGCACGCACCGGTTTCGGGTGAGCGCCCGCCGGCTAGCGCGGGCCATGCGTGCTCCCAGATCGCCCTCGCCCTGAGCGCTGAACTCCAGGCCTGAAGGCAGGCTGAACGCGGCCCAATCCGGGTCGTCGATATTCGGGCTGGCGCACAACTCGACCGGCCCGATGTCGGCGGCCAGCGCCTGCTCCAGCGTATGCCACAGCATGCGTTCAGCCAGCGCCGCAGAGCCGGCAGCGCCCAGTGCGGGAATCAGCCGGGTCTTCACCCGCCCGGGCAACGGCGCCTTGGCGAAGATCAGAATGCGCGCGCCATCCAAGTCACCGGGCTCGGGCGGGGTGAACGAATGTTTCATCGCGTCCGATTCAAGCGCCAGTCGTAGTCGAGAAAGTCGATCCCCGCCCTGCCCTCGCGCAAGCCGCGCTTCTGCGCTTCGTTCAGGCCCAGCGCTTCGCCCTGGCTGGCCAGGAAGGCATTGAGGCCGCCAACGAGTTTGAAATCATCGCCATACCATTTGAAGATGCTGGAAATTTTCAGGCCGTCGCCTTGCCAGCGGTTGCGCTCGCGGTCGGCCAGAAACAGCCGGGTGGCGTCCGCCAACTGGGCATCCAGCCGCGCCGCCGCATAGGCTTCCGGGCGCAGTGCCGGGCAACCGATGCTGGCGCAGTTCACCGCGAAATGAATGCGCGGTTCGTCGTACACGCCCTTGGCGCGAATCATGCCGTGCTCGATATCGTCGAGCGAGCGGGTGTCCCCCAGCAACGGAATGAAGGCCTTTTTCCAGGGGCTGCGGAACAGCGTGCCCAGCTCCTTGATCGACTTCACATCCGGCCAGGCGGTCAGGATCAGTTCCACTGTCCAGGCGTTGTAGGCGTTGATCAGAAACGCCAGGCGTTCCGCTTTCGGCCAACGATTGAATTCCTGGTTGCGCACCGCCGCCAGGCCGTCGAGATAGCCTTTCAGCGCACCGTGATCGCGCGCCATGCCGGCGTAATCCACCTCGGTCGCCACGCCGGCGCGGATCGGCTGGACATGGCGCTTGAGCAGCGTATCCCAGGCGCCGTGGTCAAAGGCCAGGGCGAGATTCGTCCAGAGCAGGCACAGCAGGATGAGCAGTGTGCGTTTCATTTTCTTCTCCAGGTGTGCAGGCGTTCCAGCCAGGCCAGCGCGGTTTGCGGGGCGTGCGCGCGTTTCCATTCGCCGGCGGCGTATTTGGCGGCTTCGCTCCAGGTCGGATAGGGGTGAATGGTGCCCAGGATCTTGTTCAGGCCGAGGCCGTGCTTCATCGCCAGCGTGAATTCGGCGAGCAGTTCGCCGGCATGTTCGCCGACGATGCTGACGCCCAGGATGGTGTCCTTGCCCGGCGGCGTCAGCACCTTGACGAAGCCGTGCGCGGCGCCATCGGCAATGGCGCGGTCGAGGTCGTCGAGGCCGTAGCGGGTGACTTCATGGGCGATGCCGCGCGCCTTGGCTTCCGCTTCGGACAACCCGACGCGCGCCACTTCCGGGCTGGTGAAAGTGACCCAGGGAATGACGCGGTAATCCGCCTTGAAACTCTTGATGCCGGCGAACAGCGCGTTGACCGCCGCATACCAGGCCTGATGCGCGGCGGTGTGGGTGAACTGGTACGGCCCGGCGACATCGCCGCAGGCGTAGATGTTGGGATAGCGGGTTTGCAGATAGTCGTTGACCTCGATGGTGCCGGCTTTGGTCAACGGAATGCCGAGTTCTTCCAGGCCGAAGCCGCTGACGCGGGCTTTTCGGCCCGTCGCGCACAGCAGCACGTCGAACGGCAGCGCCTGTTCTCCCCCCTCCCCCGCCACGATCAAGCTTTGCTCGCCATCGACAATCTCGCAGCGCACCGTATCCAGACACTTCAGCAGCCGCACGCCATCCGCCGCCAGACCGGCCTCGACCAGCGCGACGGCGTCAGCGTCCTCCTTGCCCATGATGCCCGAGCGCGCCAGCAGCATGACCTGGCAACCAATGCCGGCGAAGGCCTGCGCCAGTTCGCAGCCGATCGGGCCGCCGCCCAGCACCAGCAGACGCTCGGGTTTCTCATTCAGCGACCAGATCGTGTCCGAGGTGACATGGCGCACCGCCTCGATGCCGGGAATCTTCGGGATCACCGGCGCGGCGCCGGTGGCGATGACAATGGCGCGCGTGGTCAGGGTCTGCCTGCCCTGCCCTGTTTCCACTTCCACGCTCCACGGCGAGGCAATGCGGGCGTGGCCCTGGATCACTTCCACGCCGAGCTTGCTGTAGCGCTCGACCGAATCATGTGGTTCGACCTGGCGCACCACTTTGCGCACGCGCGCCATGATCCGGCCGAAATCGGCCTCGGCGCGGGCATGGGTAATACCCAGCGCTTCGGCTTCCCGCACCGTCTTCAAAAAGCGCGCGCTGCGGATCAACGCCTTCGACGGCACGCAGCCATAGTTGAGGCAGTCGCCGCCCATCCTGTGGCCTTCGATCAGCGTCACTTTCGCCTTCACGGCGGCGGCGATGTAGGCCGACACCAGACCGCCGGCGCCGGCGCCGATCACCACCAGATTTCGTTCGAAGCGCGCCGGTTTGTGCCAGCCGGCATACACCTTGCGCGCCTGCACGATGGCGACGAGTTGCTTCGCCAGCAGCGGGAAGACGCCGAGCAGTGCGAAGGAACCGAGCAGCGCCGGCGAAAGAATGCCGGACAGGCTGTCCAGTTTCGCCAGTTGCGTGCCGGCGTTCACGAACACCAGCGTGCCGGCCAGCATGCCGACCTGGCTCACCCAGTAGTAGGTGCGCGTCTTGATCGGCGTCAGCCCCATCAGCAGATTGATCACGAAGAACGGGAACAGCGGCACCAGACGCAGCGTGAACAGGTAGAAGGCGCCATCCTTGGCGATGCCGGCGTTGACGGCGGCCAGCCGGTCGCCGAAGCGGCCCTGCACCCAGTCGCGCAGCAACAGCCGCGACGCGAGAAAGGCCAGCGTGGCGCCAATGCTGGACGCGAACGAGACCACCAGCAGCCCCACCCAGAGCCCGAACAGCGCGCCGCCGGCCAGCGTCATCACCACCGCGCCGGGCAGCGACAGCGCGGTAACCGCGACGTAGATCAGGAAGTAAACGCCGATCACCGCCAGCGGCGCGGTCTCGTACAAGGCGGCGAAACTGTCCCGGCTGGCCTTCAGCGCGTCCAGCGTCAGCCAGCGGCCCAGATCGAAAGCGAAGTACGCGGCGACCAGCGCAGAGATAAACAGAATCAACAGGATGCGCTTCATGCCGCGCGCTCCATGGCGGCTTCATGCAATGCGCCGCCGCAACTGCTGCCCTGGCCGGCGGTGCAGCCATAACAATGGTCGGCGACGCGGACCGGCTGCTCGGCGACATCCTTGTCCAGCAGATCGGCCAGGGTCGCCGGGCCGGACATGTTCAGGCCCAGCATCTGGTTGAAATCGCAGTCATACAGATGCCCGCGCCAGTCCACGCTGATCAACTCGCGGCACATGACCTGATCCAGGTTGGCAAAGCTGAAGCTGTCCTTCAGCAGGCGCATGTAGTCGCCAAACTGCCCTTTCGACACCAGCGTGCTGCCGAAGCGCAGGATGGGCATGTTGGTGATGGTGAAAAGCCGGTTGAACACGATGCCGTGGCGTTCATGCAGCTCGCGCTTGTAGGCCGCCTCCAGCCCGACCTGTTCCGGTGGCAGGCTCGGGCCGCCGGGGTTGTAGACCAGATTCAGCGCCAGACCGCCGCCGGACCGTCCGTAGCCGCGCGCGTTGAGCAGTTTCAATCCGTCGATGCTGCGCTGATACACCCCCTTGCCGCGCTGCGTATCGACGTTGCCCTCCAGATAGCACGGCAGCGAAGCGACCACCTCGACGCGCTGATCGGCCAGGAAATCCGCCAGATCCTCGCAGCCCGGTTCCGACAGGATGGTCAGGTTGCAACGGTCGATCACCGTGACATCGAGCGCCCGCACCGCCGCCACCAGGTCGCGAAAGCGCGGATGCAACTCGGGTGCGCCGCCGGTCAGATCCAGCGTGGTCAGCCCGCGCGCGGCCAGCACGGCGGGAATCAGATCAATGTTCGCGTCAGCCATCGACTCGGTGCGCTTGGGGCCGGCGTTGACATGGCAATGCGTACAGCTCTGGTTGCAGCGATAACCCAGATTGACTTGCAGCGTCGTCAGACGCCGCCGACGCGGCACGGGAAAATCGGTGGCCCTCAACAGCGGCAGGGTGTCATGCATGGAGCTTCCTTGTGGAATCGAACGGATATCACTGGGTCGGGCGAAGAGAATATTCCTGACAAACTGTTTTTGTCAGGAATACCGGCGCGAACCAATCAACCGTTCAGAAGCAGCAAGCAAGCGTAGCCTGGATGAAGCCCGCCTTGCCGGCGGTGGAAATCCTGCCGACGCGGTCGCGGGCGGAATCCGGGAGGTCTGGGTACACCATCCCGGATTCCGCTTCGCTGCATCCGGGCTACGCAGGCAGAGTTGTTTTCGACCCGTGTAGAGGCTGCGCCGTTGCGGTCAGCCCCGCTTTCCAATCAATTCGATGAAGTACCCATCCGGGTCGGCGACGAAGGCGATGATCGTGGTGCCGGCGTTCATCGGTCCGGCTTCGCGTACCACGCTGCCGCCACGGCGCTTGATTTCGGCACAGGCGGCGTAAACGTCGTCCACCTCAATGGCGATGTGGCCGAAGCCCTTGCCCAGGTCATAGTGATCGACACCCCAGTTGTAGGTCAGTTCGATGACGGTGTTTTCGCTTTCAACACCGTAGCCGACGAAGGCGAGGGTGAACTTACCTTCAGGGTAATCGTGGCGGCGCAGCAAACGCATGCCGAGAACTTCGGTGTAGAAGGCGATGGCGCGGTCGAGGTCGCCGGTGCGAAGCATGGTGTGAAGCAGGCGCATAAGGATTTCCTGGGTATCGGACGGGCCATTGTTGCCGCCGTCGCGGATTGCGTCCAGTCCCGCAATCCGGTTGACAGGATTCGCCGGCGATCAAGAAAAATGTCACAATTGTTTCACTTATCGTGACGATTATGACTGACTGGACAACACTGATCCTTGCCCTGCCCAGCGAGAACGCCACCGCGCGGACCCGGCTGTGGCGCGCGCTGAAGGCGCTCGGCGCGGCTTCGTTGCGCGACGGCGTCTGGCTGTTGCCGCGACGGCCTGAACTGGCTTCCGCGCTGGCGGCGCAGGTCCGCGCGGCGGGCGAGGCCGGCGGGCAAGCCTGGTTGCTGGATGTCGCAGGGGTGGCGGATTACGAGGAACAGTTTGCGGCGCTGTTCGACCGGTCGGCGGATTACGCCGGCATCGACGCCAACCTGCGCGAACTCGCCGCGCAAGCGGACGAAGCCAACCTCAAGCGCGGTTTGCGGCAGGCGCGCAAGCATCTGGATGCGCTGGTCGGCATCGATTTCTTTCCCGGCCCGGCGCGCGCGGAAACGGAACGCCGTTTGCTCGGCATGGAGGCGGCGCAGCGCCAACGCCAGATGGCCAGCGAGCCCGGCTTCACCGAGGGCGAACCGGAACGCCTGGATGCCGGCCAGTTCCGGAACCGGCTGTGGGCGACGCGACGCGATCTGTGGGTTGATCGGCTGGCTTCGGCCTGGCTGATTCGTCGCCGCATCGACCGCGACGCGCGCTTTGTCTGGCTCGCCGAGCCGCAGGACTGCCCGCCCGATGCGCTCGGCTTCGATTTCGACGGCGCGCGTTTCTCGCATGTCGGCCGTCGTGTCACGTTTGAAACGCTGCTGGCGAGCTTCGGCCTGGAAGGCGACGCGGCGCTGAAACGCCTCGGCGCACTGGTGCATACGCTGGATGTCGGCGGCACCGCGCCCGAAGCCGCCGGTTTCGAGGCAATGCTGAGGGGGCTGAAAAGCCGCCTCGACGATGACGATGCCCTGCTCGCTGCGGGCGGCCAGATGCTGGATGACCTGTATGCCGCCTTCAGCACGACATGATTTTTCAGGAGAAGCAAATTGACCGAAAACCTGCAACGCCCGGCCCAGCCCAGTCTCTGGCAGGCCTTCGCCTATTGGCTGAAACTCGGCTTCATCAGCTTCGGCGGCCCCGCCGGGCAGATTTCGATGATGCATCAGGAACTGGTGGAGAAACGCCGCTGGATTTCCGAGCACCGCTTTCTGCACGCACTCAATTACTGCATGTTGCTGCCCGGCCCGGAGGCCATTCAACTGGCGATCTACATCAGTTGGCTGATGCACGGCATACGCGGCGCGATCATGGCCGGCGTGCTGTTCTTCCTGCCCGCTTTCGTGCTGCTGTCGGCGCTGGCGGCGGTCTATCTCGCCTTCGGCGATGTGCCGCTGGTTCAGGGCATCTTCTATGGCATCAAGCCGGCGGTGGTGGCGGTGGTGCTGTTCGCGGCCTGGCGCATCGGTGCGCGCGCGTTGAAGAATGAATTGCTCTACGGCATCGCCGCACTGGCCTTCGTCGGCATCTTTTTCTTCAAGATCGACTTTCCCTGGATCGTGCTGGCGGCCGGCCTGCTCGGCGCGCTTGGCGGCAAGCTGGCGCCGGCCAAATTCAAGGGCGGCGGCGGACATGGCGCCGCCGGCAAGGAATTCGGCCCGGCGCTGATCGATGACGATACGCCGCCGCCGGTGCATGCCGCGTTCGGTTGGGCCAAGCTGGCGCTGATGAGCCTGGTGTTCGTGGCGATCTGGGCGGCGGTGATGCTGGCCCTGGGCTGGCAACAAACCGGCGGTCAGCAAACCCTCATCGACATGGGCGACTTCTTCACCAAGGCCGCCTTCCTGACCATCGGCGGTGCCTACGCCGTGCTGCCCTACGTCTATCAGGGCGCGGTGGAACATTTCGGCTGGCTCACCGGCGCGCAGATGATGGACGGGCTGGCGCTGGGCGAAACCACGCCGGGCCCGTTGATCATGGTGGTGACCTGGGTCGGCTACATGGGCGGCGTCGCCAAGCAGGTGTCCGCCGACCCGATCGCCGCCGGACTCGCCGGCGCGGCGGTGGCAACCTTCTTCACCTTCCTGCCGTCGTTCTGGTTCATCCTGGCCGGCGGTCCGCTGGTCGAAAGCACACGCGGTGAAATCCGGTTCACCGCGCCGCTGACCGGCATCACCGCCGCAGTGGTCGGCGTGATTTTGAATCTGGCGGTGTTCTTCGCCTGGCACACGTTCTGGCCGCAAGGCCGCATGGACGCGCCTTTCACCGGCCCATTCGAGTGGCTGCCGGTGGTCGTTGCCATCGCCGCCTTCATCGCCCTGTGGAAATACAAGATCGACATCATGAAGGTCATCGGCGCCTGCGCGCTGATCGGCCTCGCCTACACCCTGACACTTGGAGCCTGAACATGGAACGCACCATCAAACCTGAAATCCTGAAAAACGAACTGGTTGGCAAATACATCCTGGATGTGCGCCGCGCCCACGATCACGCCGCGTCCGCCGAACAACTGGCCGGCGCCAACTGGAAAAATCCCGACCTGCTGGCCGAATGGGCCGACAGCCTGCCGCAAGCGCAGGACATCGTCCTCTACTGCGTGCGCGGCGGCGGCGTCTCCAACAGCGTGGTGGACGCGCTGCAAGCCAAGGGCCTGAAGGCGCGCTTCATCGAAGGCGGCATCGAAGGCTGGAAAGCGGCCGGCGGCGCGGTGGTCGGCAAGTAACACGCATCCGCCTCGGCCTAGAATGCAAGCGTTACCTGGATGTGAGCCGTAGCGGACGGCGAGGAGGCTATATGAGCAATGCCGAACACTGGGAAGGCGTCTATCGCGGCAAACCGGTAGAACAGGTGAGCTGGTTCCAGCCGCGCGCCGATATCTCGCTGGGCCTCATCCGGGGCACCGGATTGCCCGCCGATACGGCGCGCGTCATCGATGTCGGCGCAGGCGCTTCCGTGCTGGTCGATGGCCTGCTTGATGCCGGCTATCGCCATGTCACGCTGCTTGATATCGCCGAGTCTGCGCTGGCTATGAGCCGGGCGCGCCTGGGCGAACGCGCGGCGCAAGTGGACTGGCGGGTCGGCGATGTGACCACGCTCGATCTGCCGGCGGCGGGATATGACATCTGGCACGACCGCGCGGTATTCCATTTCCTGACCCACGAAGAGGACCGCAAACGCTATGTCGAGCAGGTCTGGCGCACGTTGCGGCCGGGCGGATTCGTCATCGTCGCCACCTTCGGCCCGAACGGCCCGCTGCAATGTTCCAATCTGGATGTCTGCCGCTATACGCCGGAAGCGTTGCACGATGAATTCGGCGCGGCGGAGTACACGTTGATCTCGCATCAAAGTGAAACGCACGCGACACCCGCCGGCAAGACCCAGGAATTCGTTTATTGCTATTGCCGACGCGCTGCCTGAGCGCGTCGCCTTACATCCTTCGAGAGAGCCGCAACCCATGCAATGGATCACCCGCGAACGTCCCAGGATCGACCGCATCGCTTGTCCCTGGCTGATCGCCCGCTTCATCGACGACGCCCCGGAGTTTCTCTATGTGCCGGGCGACGCGGTGCTGAAGGTGGCGGCGGCGACCGGCGCCACGCCGTATGACATTCCCGGTGTCGAATACGGCCATCACGGCGAGTTTTGCAGCTTCGACGCGTTCATCGCCAAGCACCATCTCACCGATCCGGCCCTGCACAAGCTGGCGCTGATCGTGCGCGGTGCGGACTGCGGCGCGCCGCATCTGGCGGCCGAAGCCGCCGGACTGCTGGCGATTTCTCATGGCCTGTCGCTGAACTTCGAAGACGACCACGAAATGCTTAAACACGGCATGGTGCTCTACGACGCGCTGTACGCCTGGTGCGCCGAAACCAAGACGTTGTAGGAGGCCCCGCTTGCGGGCCACATCGATAGCCCACTACACACCGGAAGCCCGCACATTGCTGATCGGCCGGGCATTACGAGCTTTCGTCGATGGCTATGTCGCGATTCTGTTGCCGGTCTATCTGCTGGCCTTGGGTTTCGGCGCGTGGGAGGTCGGCTTGCTCAGCACCGCCACCTTGCTGGGGTCGGCCCTAGCGACGCTGGCGGTGGGCGCGTGGGGACATCGATTCCCTCACCGCCGTCTGTTGCTGGCGGCGGCATTGCTGATGGCTGCCACCGGCCTGGCATTCGCCAACCTGTCTGCCTTCTGGCCATTGCTGCTGGTCGCCTTCGTCGGCACGCTCAACCCGAGTTCAGGCGATGTCAGCGTGTTTCTGCCGCTGGAACATGCACGGCTGGCGGAAGCGGCGGAAGGGGATGCGCGGACGCGTCTGTTCGCTCGTTACACCTTCGTCGGCGCACTCTGCGCCGCAGTCGGAGCGCTTGCCGCCGCTGTTCCGGACTGGCTGGTGACGCTGGAATTCGAACGGCTGACGGCGTTACGCCTGATGTTCGGTATCTACGGCATCACGGGTCTGTCGGTTTGGTGGCTGTATTTTCGTTCACTCGTGCGTCTGCCGGAACCACCGCCGCACGAGCGGCCCGGCAGGCCGGCGCCGCTGCAGGAATCGCGCGGCATCGTCATTCGTCTGGCGGCGCTGTTTTCGCTGGATGCCTTCGCCGGCGGGCTGGTGCTGAATTCGTTGCTGGCGCTCTGGCTGTTCGAGCGCTTCGGCCTGTCGGTCGCCGCCGCCGGGGCGTTCTTCTTCTGGGCCGGCCTGCTCACTGCCGCCTCGCAACTGGCCGCGCCCTGGATCGCCCGGCGCATCGGCCTGCTCAACACCATGGTGTTCACCCACATCCCTGCCAGCCTTTGTCTGATTCTGGCCGCGCTGGCGCCCAGCCTGACGCTGGCGCTCGGCCTGTTGCTGCTGCGCGCCTTCCTGTCGCAAATGGATGTACCCACGCGCGCAGCCTTTGTCATGGCCGTGGTGACACCGCCGGAACGTGCCGCCGCCGCCAGTTTCACCGCCGTGCCGCGCAGCCTGGCGGCGGCCCTGAGTCCGTCGCTGGGCGGCGCGCTGTTCGCCGCCGGTCTGCTCGCCGCGCCGCTGGTGCTGTGCGGCGTGCTGAAGATTGCCTACGACCTGGCGCTGCTGGCCGCGTTCAAGCGGCATGGAAAAGTAAAGTAATACGGGGGCGAGGCCTGCGGCATCGTTTTGGCGTGATTTCGGCGACTGCTTTTTACCAACCGTCAAAGCATCCCCAGTGTCGAAACTCAATGCTCGCGCCAGGCCTTCTCGGCTTCCTCGACAATTTTCCTTGCCAGGACATTGCAACCTTCCGCCAGCGACTCGTTCAGGTTTCGTCGATCGCCCGCACTCCATTCACTCCACGAATGCGGCTCGGTTTGCCAGCCAACGGCCACCTGGCGCTCGCGTTGACGGTACAGGTCGATGAATCGGAATCCCGCCTCGAACCGAAGGCGAACAGGCATGTCCGCAACCGCTTGTCCTGGGATGCCTTGCGGCACCAGGCTGAGTCTGGCGATATGCCCCTCGACGACATGGCTGAACCCCTCCTCGTTCAGATGCCGGTAGCGTGATTCAGTATCGCCATGATCGCGGTCCAGGGCTATCTGAACGAGGTCGGCGCGACGTCCCTGGCTGGACCAGGCCGCCTTGCCGGCTTCTCCGGCTTCGTTTCGGGGGAGATGCCGCAGGATGCACTTCTGCAATGCCTGCCCGCCGACCAGCGAATCGAAAGCTGCCTGTACGGCGGGTACGGTATCGAAGGCCGCCGTTGCGGGAATCCGGGGCGGTTGCGGCACTGTTTTCAGCCCCCCACCCAATAGTTCGTTACCTATCCCGACGATGCCGCCGACCGCCGCCCCGACCGTGAACAACGCCGCACAAGGCGCCAATGCCTCGGGCGGGCATGGGCCGGCCGCGCATAACGCACACGGCGCCGCCAGCACGACTCCGCCTGCGACAGCGCTTTCTCCAATGCGTCCGGCGGCTCCCGAATCGGGTTTGTTGTCCAGGATTTCCACGGCTGGTGGCGTATCCAGCATGACCAGACCGATTTTTTCCGTGAACCAGTGCTTGCCGATATGTTGCTCTATCAAAGCTTCGGGCTCGGATGCCGATGACGCTCTGGTGGTCGCAAATGTGTGGTGATGAACCTGGCCGGCCGCCTCGCCGGCAATGCCGAGAACGAGCAAATCGTTGTTCCTTCCGGATATGACGCTGTCGACTTTGACCGAAACCAGGCGGTCGTGCGAAGCGGAAAAACGCTCGACATAACCCTTGCCGGTCCACTCGACATAGTGGACGCCATCTCCGGTTATCAGGAGCGTGCCGGGCTCGCGGAACATCCCCGAGAAAACGCCCACATCCTCGCGCCCATTGGCGTTCCTGTACCAGACGAAGGGGCCTTTGTAGGCCACCTTGCCATCTCCGAATCCCAGACTGCCCAGCGTGATATCCAGTTTCCCGACCGGACTGAAACCATGCAGCTTGCCGCCGCACAAGGTTCTACCGGTTTCGTTGCGCAAGGCATCGCTGGTCAGGATGACCAGATACGCCGACTGCTCCGGCGGCGTTTCGATGTCCAGTGATGCGCTCAATGCCGGCATGAATGCATTGCTTCGGCACGCGTCATCGGACTGGAAGCGGTCGATGACCTGATTGACCTGAAAGTGCTCATCCAGGATCAGCATGACGGGATGGAAGATCAGGCCCCTGAGTTCGGAAATCAGACGGCCCAGCCCACCCGGCACGTCCGTCCGGTAGCTGTCAACACCGAGGGTCAGCGGTCGCGGCCAAGCGGGCAGCCGGAATGCGGCGAAGCGGCTCTTGCCGGTATCAAAAAGAAACGCGGGCGATGTGTCGCCTATCTCGACCTGCCGCCTCCCCTGCTTCGGAATGGACTGATAAGGCAAATCGGACAACGCCGCGCAGCAAACCGGCGCCTGCTCCAGCCGCGTGGTGAGCTGTTCGGGCACCTGCCACTCAAGCCTTGGCCAGGTGGTCAGATCCGGCCATTGGTATTTGACGGTGGCGCATCCCGTCACACCGATCAGCAACAGAAGTTGCAGCATCCACGAGAACGGCGTGAAGCACATCGCATTGCAGCGATTCCCGCGTCGGTTTGACGTGCGGAGAGAGAAAGCGGAAGAGAGGTTCATCAAGCTGGATATCCATGCGGATACCTGCAAATTAGACCCGCCAGGGGATTTGTTCAGCAAAATAAAAACGGGGCCGTGGCCCAGCCCCTCTGAACGTGTGTTGAAAATCTAAGGGGCCGGTCCCCACCGTGAAGCCCAGTGGCTAACCCCGCTGGGCTTTTTCTTTCGCTACCATACGCGCACTGGCTTGGGTTCGGGAGTGGGGATGGCAACGGGGTTGCGGGTGCCGTTTGGGTGGAAAGACGAAAGATTGTGGGAACCGCGCCAAGTGCCGAATGGCAAGGCGTGCGGGTGCGTGTGTCCCGCGTGTCAACGCCCGCTGATTGCGCGGCAAAACCACCAAACCCCGCATTTCGCCCATGCGCCCGGCGCCGATTGTGCCCACGCGGTCGAAACCGCGATCCATCTGGCGGCGAAACAACTGATTGCCGACCGGCAAGCCCTGCGGCTCCCAGTGTTGGCGTTTACCAATCCCTATGCTCGGCGGCCATACGGGGCCGAACCCAAAGCCGAAGTCATTTATATTGAACGTACCATTCCCTTGACCGCCGTCCGGTTGGAAGAATGGTTGGGGGATATCCGCCCGGATATCGTGGTGACCAGCGGCGGCGATACCTATCTGGTGGAAATCGCCGTGACCCATTTCGTGGACGATGCCAAACAAGCCAAGATCGATGCCCGGCAAGTCCCCACGATTGAAATTGACCTCCGAGGCTTACCCCGCCAGACCACCTTTGCCGAACTGGCAGCGGTGTTATTCGACCGGCAGCCCTATCCCGCCGCGTGGCGCTATCACCCCCAGATTGCCGAACTGACGGCAGCGGCATTACAAAAAGCGGAAATCAGTCGCGAGATTGCCGCCTTGGCGGCGCAAGCCCAAGAAGAAGCCGAACGGCAAGTTGCCGAAGCGCAGCGGGCGAAAGCCGCCGCCGAAGAAGCCGCGTTGGATGCCCGGCTGGCGAAAATTCGCAAATACCGGAAACTAGAACCCGACCAGAAATTGGCGAAGAACTGTCGCTATCTGGGGTTGACCCCGGCGCAACTGCGCCCGTTGACCACCTTCGTCCCGTGGGAAAACAAATGGTATTGCCCGCGTAACGTCTGGCAATCCGCCGTCTTGGTCTATCTGGCCCACGAACAGGCTGAACAGACCAAACTAATCGGGCGCTATCTGCCCGCCGAAATCGACCTGAAACTCTGCCAGCATTGGGTGGAAATGCGCTTTCCCATCGCTCCCGCCAACGACGACGATAAACATGCCGTCGCCTTCCAGAAGTACATCAAGTTCCTGCTGGGCATTGGGTTGCTCTGGCAGGGGCACGGGCTCACCTACCTCAACATTCCCCCCGCTGCGTGGGCGGGGATGCAAGTGATTAAGCCGCCACCGGGTTCGGCGCGGCAACCACCGCCTTAACCCCGAACTTCGCCTGAATTTCGGCCGCGCTGGGCTTCTGCTTAGATTGCCACCGGATAACTTGATACCCCGCCTGTTGGAGCATCGCATCCCGTTTGGCGTCTTTGTCGTTGCTGTGGGTTTTGTCATCCAATTCCACAACCGCGACCACCGCTAAATCCCGATTGCACACGACATAGTCCGCCATCTTCTGGGCGAAGGTGCCGCGCACTTGGTAATACTTCTTGTTGTCCCCTTTGACGTTGGGTTGGAGCAACGCGCCCAGCGCCACTTGTGGAAAGACATAGTGGTCGGGCAACGCCTGCACCAGCCGCGCAAAAAACTCCTGCTCATTCGCCGTCATTAATGCCTTGGCTTGGTAAAGGTCGCCGCCAGTCGGGGCGGCTTGCTTCGCTTTCAGGGCGAGAAAATGGGGCCGTGTTCGAATTGACCGAGAGGACACGAATTCACGGCCTCAGCAACCTTTCCACAATGGAATCCGGGTTCTGCCGGCAATCCAGCACAGCGACTACCGTCACCAGATCGTCTTTCAGGTCGTAGTAGATGGCGAACGGAAAGCGTTTCGCCATGGCACGGTGCAATCGGCCAGTGGGCTTTGGGTGCATGCCGCCGTAGAGCAACAAAGCATCGATATCGGCGTATAGGCTGTCGAGAAAGTACCCACCAATCCCTCGCTGTTGGCGTTCGTAAAATTCGTGGCCTTTCAACAGGTCTTCCGACGCCGCGCGGGAAATCCGGATTCGCATCAGCGCGTTTCGGTTTGGGCGCGGATTTTCTTCTTGGCTTCTTCCCAAGAGATCAGGGGTTCTTCACCCGCATCAAGACGAGCGATCCGCTCTTCCAAGACCTGCTTGTGCCAATCCGGCATGACTGGCTCGCCTGAGGGCTCTCGACAGAGGGAATCCCATAGCGACTCCATTAGTTGAAGCCTTTCCTGTATGGGAAGTTTGGTAATTTCGAGTTGGGTCATGTTCCGGGGCCTCCGAGTCACGGCTTTGCATGCTATCTCTCTACGCGACAAACCAAAAGGCGAACGGGGCCGCAGCCCCGTTCATGCTTACAACCTGACCCCCCGCTTTCGCGAGGAGAAGACGAACCAATCCTTACTTCGCCGCGAACTCTTCCAGCTTTCTCGCCCGCACCACATTACCCTTGAGGCCGGCTTCCTTGGCGCTGCCGCCGTAGGCCAGGGTCATCAACTGCGAGTAATACAGCACCGGGATGTCGAACTTGGTGCCGTAGCGCTTGTTGATCTGGCCCTGGTAGACCTCGACGTTGGCCTGGCACAGCGGGCACGGCGTGACGATCATTTCGGCGCCGCCGTCATAGGCCGCTTCGATGATGTCCTTGATCTGGCCCTGCGCCTTTTCCGGCTCGGAGAAGGCCAGCGCGCCACCGCAGCAGGTGACTTTCTGGTCGTACTTGACCGCTTCGCCGCCGACCGTTTCGATCAGTTTGTCGAGATACATCGGGTTTTCGAACGACTCGCCGGCAATTCCGAACGGACGGTTGGTCTGGCAGCCGACGTAGCCAGCGAACTTCATGCCATCCAAAGGCTTCTTGACCGGCTTCTTCAACTCGTCATAGCCGAGGTCTTCAATCAGCACTTCGACCATGTGGCGCACTTCCGGGATGACCTTGATCTGCAAGCCGGCTTCCTTCAGCGCGGTTTGCGTATCGGCCATCAGGCCGGAGTTGTGCTCCAGACGCTCCTTCGACTCGCGCGAACCCAGCCAGCAGGCGGCACAGGTGGCAACAATGTCCTGACCGGGCAGATTGGTTTCGGCCAGTGCGAAGTTGCGCGCGTTCATGGCAATGCGCGGCAGCTCGCCGGATTCGGCGTAGCTGATGGATGCACCGCAGCAGTTCCAGTCCGGAATTTCGGTCATCTTGATGTCCAGCGTCTTGCACATGGACTCGACCGAAACCAGGTAGTTGGAGGCCGAGGCGCCCTTCTGGGACGAACAGCCGGGGTAGAAAGCGTATTCCTTGCGTGCCATGTCTTGTTACTCCTTGCCAGTCGTGCCGGCTTTAGCGGCCTTGTTCTTGGCTTCCAGCTCTTCGGCCTTGGCCAGCATGGCGTGGATGCCTTTGACGTCCTTGCACTTGTGGGCGATGCCCACGGCTTCGAGCAGATTCAGACGACCGGCCTTGACCAGACCCAGCGCAACGCTCTGCATTTCCATGGCCTTCTTGATACCGGCGCCGATGCCGTCCTTGAAGTACAGGCTCTGGGTGAGTTGCACTTCGTTGACGCGGCCATTTTTGGTGGCGTTGGTCCAGAAGGTCTTGGACAGGTGCATGGACGGCTGATTTTTCGGCGCGCGGCCGATGCGGTAGGCGTACTCGGCGATGCCGTGCATGACATGCGTCACCGGCACCTTGCGCGGGCAGCGCACATAGCAGTTGTAGCACGACGTACACATGTACATGCCCTGCGCGTTCAGCACTTCCTCGCGCTTGCCGGCGCGGATCAGCATGAAGATTTCCTGCGGCGGATGATCCCAGCCGGTGTGGAAATTGGTCGGGCAGGAGCCGGAACACAGGCCGCACTGCATGCACATCTTGACCCACTCGCCCATCTCCGCCTGCTCTTCAATTTCCTTCAGGAAATTGTTTTTGTAGCGGTCGGCCATCTGTGTATTCATATCGCTCATGGTCGATCTCCTTGATGTGGCCTAGAAGCCCTTGAACGGGGAAGGCGGGAAGGACTTGATCAATGCGGCGTACTCATTGATCTTCTGCGGCAGCGTGGCCATGTCGGTAATCGCGACTTCGATATCCTTGACGCGATCGGTTTCCAGATTCATGCCTTTCAGCGTATCGCCGACCTTGGACAGACGATAACGGCCGAGTTCGGAACCCTTGACGAAGTGGCACTGGTAATCCTCGCCGTGCTTGCAACCCATCAGCATGACGCCGTCGTAACCGCCATTCAGCGCATCGGTGATCCAGATCGTGTTGACGGAACCCAGACAACGCACCGGGATAACGCGGACATACGGGTCGTAGTCGTGACGGTTCATGCCGGCCATGTCGAGCGCCGGGTAGGCGTCGTTCTCGCAGGCCAGAATCAGAATGCGAGGCTTCTCGGAGAACTCGTCCGGCACATCGACGGCCTTGATCTGGGCGCCGACGGTGTTGACCGAGTAGTTCTCGAACGAAATCACGCGCACCGGGCAGGCGCCCATACAGGTGCCGCAACGGCGGCAACGCGATTCGTTGAACAGCGGGAAGCGCTTTTCGTCTTCGTCGATGGCGCCGAACGGGCATTCCACGGTGCAGCGTTTGCACTGGGTACAGCCTTCCAGACGCACGGTGGGGAACGACAGGTCGCCGGCGCGCGGGTGGGCCGCCTTGCCGAGACCGGCGTTTTCCATCGCCTGAATCGCTTTCATTGCGGCGCCGGTGGCATCTTCCTGCGCTTGCATGATGTCCATCGGACGACGCACCGGTCCGGCGGTGTAGATGCCGGTACGGCGGGTTTCGTACGGGAAGCAGATGAAATGCGAGTCGGTGAAGCCATGCTTGAACTGCGGCATGTCCGGGCCCTGACGATAGGTCAGATTGAGGATGGACTCGGGCGCAATGGTGGCCACGATGTCTTTCGGCGCTTCGCCTTCAACAGCGGCTTCAGCCTCGACCGGTGCGGCGACGGGGGCATCGATGTTGACGCCGGATACCGGCACCATGCCGGTGGCCAGCACCACCAGATCGGCCTGCGCTTCGGTATCTTCGTTCAGGATCAGATCCTTGAACTTGACCGTGCAGGTGTTGCCATTGGGAACAACCTGGGAAACCACACCCTTGGAGAAGACGACGCCGCGATTCTGCGCCGAGCGGTAGAAGTCTTCGCCATTGCCGGGCGTGCGCAGATCGGTGAACAGCACCACGGTATCGATGTCAGGATTGCTGTCCTTGAAGTACGTCGCCTGCTTGATGCTGGTGTTGCAGCAGAAGCCGGAGCAGTACTGCAGGTGCTTGCCGGTCGTATCACGCTGGCCGGCGCACTGGACGAACACCACGGACTTGACCGGTTGACCGTCGCTCGGGCGGCAGATCGGTTTGCCTGCGGCTGCGGCTTCCCTGGCCAAGGCTTCCAGACCGGCCTGATCAACCACGTTGGGCGTCTTGCCGTAGGCAAACTCGGGCAACTTGTTGGCGTCATACAGCGTGAAACCTGTCGCCTGGATGATCGCGCCGATGTCTTCCTGTGCGATGGCGCCGGATTCGATCGCGATCTCGACCTTGAAGCGGCCGGGTGCGCCATCGGTCTTGGCGATGGTGGCGTTCAGGTAAACCTTGATATTGGAATCGGCTTCGATGCGCGCGGCCATGTCGGCAACGCCGTTGTCTTCCGGCGCCTTGAACGGCTCGCGCGTCGGCACGCGCTTGTGCAGCTTGGCGGCCCAGCCGCCAAGCGCGCCGGATTTCTCGACCAGCACAACCTTGTAGCCAGCCTTCGACGACTCCAGCGCGGAGGTCATGCCGGACATGCCGCCACCGACCACCAGCAGGGTCTTCACCGAACCGGTCTTCTGGTTGCCCGGCGGCACGGTCATCGCCTTGACTTCGGCGCAGGCCATGCGGACATAGTCTTCCGCCATTTCCTGGGTGGTCTCGCGCGCTTCCTCGGTATCCGGACGAATCCAGATCACGCCTTCACGCAGGTTGCCACGGCTCATGGCGATGGTGGGGAAATTGAACGCCTCGGTCTTGGCGCGGCGCGAACAGGCGCACAGCGCAGCGTGCGTGACGCCTTCATTCTCGATGTCGTTCCTGATCATCGCCACGCCCTCGGCGGAACAGAGGAAGTCGTGCTCGCGCACGAGGTTCATCTTGCCGGATTTGGTGGCGGTCTTGACCAGAGCGGCGGCATCGAGACGAGTCCCGATCTCGCAGCCTTTACAGATATATGCAGCAGTTTTCGTTTCAGCCATGTTCTCAAGCCTCCGCGCGGGCGACTTTGTTGACGACCTGGATGGCCCGCAGTGCAGCAGCAGTGGCGCTTTGCACGGCGCGGTTCACATCCAGCGCGTTGGTGGCGCAACCTGCGCCAAAGATGCCGGCGTTGGCCGGGTCCGCCATGATGAAGCCGGAGGAATCCGACATCACTTCAGCCGGGATCTGCACGCCCTTGACGGAAGGCTCCATGCCCAGCGCCAGCACGACCAGATCGTGTGCCTGCGCGTAGCGCTTGTAGCCTTCGACGTTGACGCCGTTGCAGACCGGATTGCCGTCCTTGTCTTCGGTGATGCGGGCGACCTTGGACTT
Organism: Tepidiphilus sp. J10; assembly: GCA_945897955.1. Classification (GTDB taxonomy): domain Bacteria; phylum Pseudomonadota; class Gammaproteobacteria; order Burkholderiales; family Thiobacillaceae; genus PFJX01. The sequence goes on from CAMDGQ010000011.1 coordinate 52,943, forward strand.
GACGAAGTTCACGTTCGGATTCGCCTTGACCTTCTGGTAGAAGTCTTCAAAGCGGTCGATGGCGCGAATGTCGATGTAGTAGATGGTCGACTTGCCGGCATCGCCGAAGGCTTCCTGGACATAGTGGGTCTGCTTCAGCGAACCCATGCAGCAGAAGCGCGAACAGTGGCGCAGATGATTTTCGTCGCGCGAACCGGCGCATTGAATGAAGGCGACGTTCCTGGCTTCCTTGCCGTCCGAGGGGCGCAGTATCTTGCCGCCGGTCGGGCCGTGCGGGTCGGCCAGACGCTCGAATTCGACGTTGGAGATGACGTTCTTGAAGCGGCCATAACCGTAATAGACGATCTTGCTCGCGTCATACGGCTGCCAGCCGGTGGCCCAGACGATGGCGCCTGCGTTCAGCGTGACAGTCTCTTCCTGCATGTCGAGATCAACCGCGCCATATTTGCAGGCCGCTTTGGCTGCCGCGCCACAGGCGCCGCCGACGATGGAAGCGTCGATCACATAACGCTGCGGGAAAGCCATGCTGGACGGCAGGTAAGCCGCCTTGATCTTGCCCAGGTTGTAGTTGAACGCGTCGTCGATTTCGGTCTTCACTGCCTTGCCGCATTCGCCGCATGCCGTGCAGTTCTCGTTGACATAGCGCGGTTTCAGCTTGACCGAGATGTTGTAAGCGCCTTTGTCACCGGTGATGCCGGTGACTTCCGCCATGGTCAGCACCTGAATGCGCGGATTGGCTTTGAGCCGGCGCAGGTTGATTTCAAGGCCGCAGGTGGGATGGCACATCTTGGGGAAGTACCGATAGAGCTGAACGGTACGACCGCCCAGGTACGGGTTCTTCTCCACCAGAACGACTTGCTTTCCGGTTTCAGCGGCTTCAAGTGCCGCAGTCATGCCGGAAATGCCGCCGCCCACGACCAGAATGGTCTGGTTGGTCGCCACTACAGACGTCATGTATCGCCTCCGAAGGGTGAAGACTCAGGGAATTTTGCGAGACCGGGCGAGACCATCCACCCGATAAAAATAGGCGCGAATGTTACCCGCAAAGGGCGGGCCGCCGCGATATTGGTTTAATCGAAAGTTCTTATGTACGAATAGACTGGGTAAATCCGAGGCCAATTGAAGGTCTTCGCCACGGCTAGCAGTCTGGACGCGCAGGAGGATGCGGGCTTCGTGAAGCACATCATTGCCACAGAGCAATGCGGTTCACACGTCACCGCACCGAACCCCGGCTCAATAGGCAAATACTTCGAGACTGAGTGAATGCGATGGTTTGGCCTCGCCGTGCAGCATCCGGCGTACACCCTCGGCGGTTTCCCGGCTGAAGGTTTTCTCGCCGCAGTGCAGGCAGACCGATGCCGGAATGTGCTCCACCAGCACATACCGACCATCGATATGAAATACCTCGTCCACCATTTCCTGGCGGGCATGCGTCCCGCCGCAGACTTCGCACTTGAACATGGCTATTCCCTCCTGTGCATGAAATCGCCCCATTCCGCTGGATCAGGTTCATACAGCGTGATGATACGCACGCGGGGCTGCCCGGGCGCGCGCGAAACCTGCAGATGCAAGGCGCGTTGCCGCCGGGTGAACCCCAGCAGCAAGCAACTGGGCGAGTACTTGTCGGCGGGATAGTCCTCGATGATCACCGCGTCGGCCCCGGCCTCGAGAATTTCCTGATCGGCAATATTGTGCTCCACCATGCGGCGCAAGGCATGCTGGCTGAACTCGAACTCCCCCGCCAGGAGCTGGGCGCGCAACCGGGCGAGAGGTTTGCTTTCAGCCAAACCGGGCATGGTTCATCTGAAGCAGGTCGCGCCGCTTGCCACTTTCCATAAGTCTGTTTTACCCCAGCCGCGCGCGCTGCGCCCGCACCTTGTCCAGCGTCGAGATGAAGTCGGTCAGGCGTTTCTGCTCCTGTTCGACCACGGCGGCGGGCGCCCTGTCGACGAAACTGGCATTGCCCAGCTTGCCTTGCGCCTTGCCGATTTCACCGCTCAGGCGCGCGATCTCCTTGTCCAGGCGAGCGATTTCGGCATCCCTGTCTATCTCGATATGCAGCATGACCCGCCAGTCGCCGACGATGGCCACCGGCGCGTCGCCTTCCGGCAGCACGTTGACGACGTGAACCTCGGACAGACGGCCGAGCGATTTCATGTACGGCGCATAGACCGTCGCGCGTTCACTGTCGTCTTGCGTGTGGCCTTCGACAAACAACGGCGCCTTCAACGCCGGCGACAGATTCATTTCACCGCGCAGGTTGCGCGTCGCGTTGATCAGATCTTTCAGACGCGCCATCTCCGCCAGCGCGGCGGCATCGACGCGGCCTGGATCGGACTCGGGATAGGCCGCCAGCATGATGCTGTCGCCCGCCTTGTGCGGCCCCGCCAGCGGCGCGACCGCCTGCCAGAGTTCCTCGGTGATGAACGGAATGACCGGATGCGCCAGGCGCAGCAGGGTTTCCAGCACGCGCACCAGCGTGCGGCGGGTGGCACGCTGGGCAGACTCGCTGCCATTGGCAATTTGCACCTTGGCCAGTTCCAGATACCAGTCGCAGTATTCGTCCCAGACGAATTCATAGATGGCGCGCGCGGCCATGTCGAAGCGGTACTGGTCGAAGCCGCCGCGCACATCGCCGATCGCCTGTTCCAGACGCCCCAGTATCCAGCGGTCGGCGAAGCTGAATTCCAGCGGCAACGCTTCATCCAGGCCGGTATCGTGGCCTTCGCAGTTCATCAGCACGAAACGGCTGGCGTTCCATAGCTTGTTGCAGAAATTGCGATAGCCCTCGCAGCGCGCCATGTCGAACTTGATGTCGCGGCCATGCGTGGCGAGGCTGGCGAAGGTGAAACGCAGCGCATCGGTGCCGAAACTGGCGATGCCGTCGGCAAATTCCTTGCGCGTGGCTTTCTCGATGCTCTGCGCCTGTTTCGGGTTCATCAGGCCGACGGTGCGCTTGGCGACCAGATCGTCGAGGCTGATGCCGTCGATCAGGTCGATCGGATCGAGCACGTTGCCCTTCGATTTCGACATCTTGTTGCCGTGTGCGTCGCGCACCAGGCCGGTGACGTAAACGTCGCGGAACGGCACCTTGCCGGTGAAATGCAGGGTCATCATGACCATGCGCGCGACCCAGAAGAAAATGATGTCGAAGCCGGTGACCAGCACCGAGGTCGGCAGGTAATGCTTCAGTTCCCAAGTATCCTGCGGCCAGCCCAGCGTCGAAAACGGCCACAACGCCGACGAGAACCAGGTGTCGAGCACGTCCTCGTCGCGGAAAATATCCCGACCAGCGGCCTGCTTGCGCGCTTCCGTTTCATCGCGGGCGACATAGATGTTGCCGTCCTCGTCATACCAGGCCGGAATCCGATGCCCCCACCAGAGCTGGCGCGAGACGCACCAGTCCTGGATGTTCTCCAGCCATTGCCGGTAGGTCGTGGTCCAGTTCTCCGGCACGAAACGCAGTTCGCCGGTATCGACCACCTTCAGCGCCTGCTTGGCCAGACCTTCCATGCTCATGAACCACTGATCGGTCAGCATCGGCTCGATCACCGCGTGCGTGCGGTCGCCGCGCGGAATCATCAATTTGTGCGGCTTGGCGGAAACCAGCAGGCCCTTGGCTTGCAGTTCATCGAGAATCTTCTGGCGCGCGACGTAACGGTCCAGGCCCTGGTATTCGGTCGGCCCGAACTCGTTGATCTTCGCGTCCAGCGTCAACACGCTGATCGCGGCCAGTTTGTGACGCTGGCCGACCTGCCAGTCGTTGAAGTCGTGCGCCGGCGTGATCTTGACCACGCCGGTGCCGAAGGCCTGATCGACATAATCGTCGGCGATGATCGGAATCGTGCGCTCGGCGATCGGCAGGCGAACCTGCTTGCCGATCAGATGCCGGTAACGCTCGTCGTCCGGATTCACCGCCACCGCCGTATCGCCGAGCATGGTCTCCGGCCGCGTCGTCGCGACGGTCAGAAAACCGCTGGTATGGCCATGCCCGTCTTCCAGCGGGTAATTGATTTCCCAGATGAACCCGTCTTCTTCCGTGCTGACCACTTCCAGGTCGGAGACTGCCGTTTGCAACACCGGATCCCAGTTCACCAGGCGTTTGCCGCGATAGATCAGGCCTTCGTTGTACAGGCGCACGAAGACTTCGGTCACCGCCGTGGACAGGCCGGCATCCATCGTGAAGCGCTCGCGCGACCAGTCCGGCGATGTGCCCAGGCGGCGCATCTGACGGGTGATGGTCGAACCGGAGAGCTCCTTCCATTCCCAGACTTTCTCCAGGAACTTCTCACGGCCGAGGTCGTGGCGGCTGATGTTCTGCGCGTCGAGCTGGCGCTCCACCACGATCTGGGTCGCGATGCCGGCATGGTCGGTGCCCGGCTGCCACAGCGTATTGAGGCCGCGCATGCGGTGGTACCGCGTCAGCGCATCCATCAGGCCATGCTGGAAAGCGTGCCCCATGTGCAGCGTGCCGGTCACATTCGGCGGCGGCAGCATGATGCAGTAATGCGGCGCACGCTCGTCCTGCCCCATGCTGAAATGATTCGCGCCCTCCCAGAGGGCATACCAGCGTTTCTCGATTTCGTGCGGTTCGAAGGATTTGGCAAGTTCCATGATGGCGATGAATGCAGCGTCGGTTCTGAAAATGAACAAACGCGGAGCGTTGCCGCGCCGCGTCTGCGGGGATTTGAAAAATTGGCTGGCGATTATCCTGGATTCCTTGGTTCTGCGCGCGCGCATGTCCGATCCGAAAACAGGTCATCCCCCGCCAGCCCGCCGCCAGAACAGCCAGCCGCAGACCAGACCGGCGAGATGGACCTGCCAGGCGATGGCGATATCGGCCGGCAGGTTGCCGGGGAAAACTGCGAATCCCTGCATATCCGCGACGAGTTTAAGAGCGAGCACTGCCGCCAGCACCCGCAAGCCCGGTCGCAAGCCTGGACGAATCCGCCAGAGCGTCAGGCTCAATGCCGCCAGCAAGACCATGGCAAGGCCGGAAGCGCCACGATAGATCGCCATCTCCGGCACGGCGAGCAGCATCAGCAGTGAAAGAACCGGTGCGATGACAGCCAGTCGCAAAAGCATGCCTTGACCAGCGCCGATCTGCCGCAAGCCCGCTGCCAGCAGCAGGCAGGCCAGCCCGTCCAGCACGGCATGACCCACCGAGTAATGCACCAGATGCGCGCTCCACAGCCGCCATAGCTCGCCGCTCAGCACGGCCTCACGTCGGTACTCCAGCCCATCAGCCGCCGTCGGTGGCAGCAGCAACGGCAGCAGGCAGAGCGCGAACAGCAGCAGACCAGGCCGAGCTGTTGCCCAATCACTGGTCAGATGATCGAATCGGTCAGACCGGACGGACACGCCACACCATGCCAGCCAGCAGCAGCGCCAGCAACGCGCCCAGCCAGCCTGCGTCACCGCCGCCGCGATAGCCGGAACGATGTTCGACGCGCACCGTGGTATCGGTCTTGACGCGCACCTTGAAGGCATCCAGCTCATGCCCAAGCGCGGGAATAAGATGCTTCAAGGCCTGGTTGTAGCCTTCAAGGCGAGCGACGCGGGCACGTTCGCTGAACGTCGCCATCGCCGCGCTGCCTTTCACCTTGGACAAGCCGACCGAGCGGAACAGCAGCTTGCGGCTGGCGACATCGAACACTGACGCTTCCAACATGGTGTCGATGTCGTACTGGTCGCCATGCACGATGTAGGCACCGATGATGGTCCAGTACAGCAACGACAACTTGTTGCTGTCGTTGAACTGAATCTGGTCGTAAGACAGCAGGGCCACCACATCGACATTGAACATGCGCGCGGCCTGTTCAAGATTGGCGAAGCCGCCATCCGGGCGCAGATAGGCGCTGGGAATGATCTCGATGCCGGCGATGAATTCCTGCTTGATGAAGGCCTGCTTCACCTCGTCCAGCATGCGCATCTGTTCCGCTTCCGGCACACCGCTTTCCTGGCTCCAGGACTTCGACGGCACAAACGCGATGCCGACGCGCAACGGCAGTTTCAAGGTGGTGATTTCCGGTTTCATCGCCGTCGGCGCCGCGTTGCTGCCGTAGAGATAGCTCACCACGCTGCCGGAATGTTTCTCCGGGCCTTGCCGGAACGAATCGAACCAGGAAGCGCAGCCGGACAACTGCGTCACCAATATCAACAAGCCCAACCATTTCGCGGACATCTCAACCTCCTGTTTGCATGTCAAATGCGGGTTTCAACGCCCGCGCAACCGCGCCAGCGCCAGCAAACCCAGCCCAGCCAGCACCAGCACACCAAAGCCCATCGCCGTTTGCACGACGGGCAGGCCGCCCGCCAGCGCATACATGCCGACAAACACCAGCATGGCGAGGTTTTCCCACAGATTCTGTACCGCCAGCGCATTGCCGGCGCCGACGCTGCGATGGCCGCGCTCCTGCAGCAAGGCATTCAGTGGCACCACGAAGAGGCCGCCGGCCGCGCCGATGGCGGCCAGCAGCGCGGCGGCCGGGATGAGCGCGGTCTGCTGGGCGAACAGCAGCACCAACGGACCCAGAAGCAGACCGCCGAGTATGGCGCGATTGACGTTCTCCAGCTTGATCAACAGGCCGGCCAGCGCGGCGCCGATGACGATGCCGATCGACACCACGCCCATCAGATTGGCCGGCATCTGGTTGCTGGCGATGCCCAGCGCCACCGGCACCCAGGCGAACAGCAGCAGACGCAGCGTCGAACCGGTACCCCAGAACAGGCTGGTGCCGATCAGGCTGAAGCGGCTGTCCTGGTCGCGCCACAGCGTGCGCACGGCAGCCACGAACTGACTCAGCAGGCCCCTGAAATCGAAGCCATCCAGCGCGTGTTCCGGCGGCAGGCGCGGAATCAGCAGATTGATCAGTGCGGCCAGCGCATAGACGCCGATGACGCCGGTGAAGGCCCAGGCCAGCGACTGATCGGCCAGCCAGCCGCCGACCAGCACGCCGAGCAGGATGGCGACGATGGTGGAGCCTTCCAGCATGCCGTTGGCCTTGACCAGTTTCTCGGGCCCGAACAACTGGCTCAGGATGCCGTACTTGGCCGGGCTGTAGGCGGCGGCGCCGACCCCGGCCATGCCGTAGCAGAGCAACGGCGGCGCCCCGACCGCCATCGAAGAGGCGCCGAGCAGCTTGAGACCGTTGGCCAGCAGCATGACGCGCCCTTTCGGAAACGCATCCGCCAGCGCGCCGACAAACGGCGCGAGCAGGATGAACGGAATCACGAAGAACGCCTGCAACAACGGAATCCAGCCGACATGGCCGTCAACCTTGACCAGCGCGATGGCGGTGATCAGCAAGGCGTTGTCGCCGAAGGCAGAGAAGAATTGCGCCAGCAATACCGCGCCCATCGGCAGCGACAGCAGCGGCAGGTCGTCGGGCAAGGGTTTCATGCTCGTTTCCGATCAAAAAAGTCGCGTGTTTCAAATACCGCCTTGGCGAAGCCGACACCTTCGCGGCGCAGCAGGCGTTTCAGCGCGAAATCGAACAGCAGCGGGTTGTGTTCGCGCAGACCGCTCAGGAAGGGTTTTGTCTCCGCGTCGAGCAGCTTCAGCCTGATCAGCTTGCTCAGCGAGGTCAGCGGCAGGATGCCGGGTAGCGGGTAATCGGAACCGTTGAGCAGGCGGTCGTGCCATTCCGGCCGCGCCAGCAGGGTTTGCAGCACTTCGGCACGGTTGAATTGGGTGACGGCGGAGATGTCGCCATAGAGGTTGCCAAAATCGCCGGGCAGTTTGGCATCCAGCATGTCGGCGAACAGCTCGAAGCTGGGTCGAAGCCGGCCTTTGCCGTCCCGATCTTCGCCATGCGATGCGCAATGCGCTACCACCACGCGCACGCCGAGATCGAGCGCGCGCCGCAATTTCAATGGGTTGCCGTAATCCTGCCGCGCCGTGCCGGCCACCGCCGCCTCGTGGCCGGCATGGGTGATCAGCGGCAGATCATGCTTTGCCAGCAAACGGTAGAAGGCATCACAGCGCGGTGAACCCGGGTCGATGCCCATCGCCGCGGGCAGCCATTTCATCGCCAGCGCGCCGTCGGCTATGGCGCCTTCGAGTGCCGCCAGCGCATCGCCGCGATAGGGATGGATCGACGCCGCCCAAGTCATGCGTTGCGGATGCGCCCCCGCGACTCGGGCGGCATAGGCGTTGGGAACATGGAACGCGCTGGCATCCCGCGCCGGGCGGCCCTGTTCGTCATGCGCCCAGTCGAACGCAAGCAACATGATTTTCGCGCCGGCCGGTAAACCATCCATCAGGTTCTCCAGGCGCGCAACGAAACTGGCATCGACCTGACCGGGCGCGTCATGCACACAGCCGGCGTTCATGTAGAAAATCTTCTGGATGTATTGCAGCGGGTTCCACAGGCTGTCCATCTTCGGATTGGCCCAGGCGCCGCTGTCGCTGTCTCCAACCCCAACCAGATGCGCGTGCATATCCCACACCTTGGCCGGATCGATACCTGCCCAGACCTGCCGCATCAAAGGATGTCGGGACAGTTCAGCCGGCAGTCCGGCGCGGCACGGGTTGAGCACCCCGGCCTGCGGCCACAGGCTCCAGCCGGCCAGGCCGAGACCACCGACGATACCGGCGCGCTTGAGGAATTGGCGGCGATTCATGCCGTCACCATGCCGCGTGTATCGGTGCGCATGGCGCACCCCACGAATTGACTCATGCCGCCTCCGCCATCTTCTTCAACGTCACATGATCGATCTTGCCTGTGCCGAGCAAGGGCAAGGCATCGACCACGCGGATCTCGCGCGGCACCGCGATTTCCGGTGTGCCGGCGTTGCGCGCGGCGGCGAGCAGCGCGTCGCGGGTCAGCGCCGCATCCGTGGTGTACAGAATGATCGCCTCGCCGCGCTGCGGGTCAGTGCGCGTGGTGGCGGCGTGCATCAACGCGGGCGAAGCGCTAGCCGCCAGTTTTTCCACCACTTCCAACGAGATCATCTCGCCGGCAATCTTGGCGAAGCGTTTGACGCGGCCGCGTATGTGCAGGAAACCTTCGGCGTCGATCTCGACGATATCGCCGGTGCTGTACCAGCCCGCACCCAGTTCCGAAGCTGGCGGCTCCAGATCGCCAGGCTTTTCAAAGCGGTAATAACCGCTCATCACGTTCGGGCCTTTGACATGCAGCATGCCGCCGTTGTCGATGCCCGGCACGGCAACCAGTTTCGCCTGTAGTCCCGGCAGAAGTTGGCCGACGCTGCCGCTGCGAAAGGCCATCGGCGTGTTGACCGCCAGCACCGGTGCGGTTTCGGTGGCGCCATAACCTTCCATGATGCGGATGCCGAACTTCTCGAACCAAGTGTTGCGTACCGCATCGGACAGCTTTTCCGCACCGGCGATGACATGGCGCAGGCGATAGAAGTCATACGGATGCGCGAAGCGCGCGTAGTTGGCGAGGAAGGTGCCCGTGCCGAGCAGCACGGTGCAATTGCGGTCGTAGGCCAGTTCCGGAATCACCCGGTAATGCAATGGCGAGGGATAGAGAAATACGCTGGCGCCGGACAGCAGCGGCAGCAAGGTGCCGCCGGTGAGGCCGAAGGAATGGAACATCGGCAGCGCGTTGAGGAATTTGTCTTCCGGCGACAGATCGATCACCGCGCGTATCTGCGCAATGTTGGCCAGCAGCGCACGATGCGACAGCACGACGCCCTTCGGCTTGCCTTCCGAGCCGGACGTGAACAGCACCACGGCGGGCGTTTCCGGATCTCCCGCCGGGGCGGGCAGATATTGCGCGATCAGCACCCACAGCTTGTCGAACAGGCTGACGCCGGCGGCCAGGTCTTCCAGATACAGAACGCGTTGCTGGCTCAAGCCGGCCAGACTGGATTCCAGCTTGCCGGCGGCGATGAAGCGGCGCGAGGTGATCACGGTTTCGACTTTCGCCGCCGCGCAGGCATTGCTCAGACCTTCCGCGCCAGCGGTGTAGTTGAGCAGCGCGGGAACGCGACCGCGCGCCGACAGCCCGAACAGCAGCGCGACGGTGGCGGCAAGGTTGGGCAACAGCACGCCAACCGTCTCGCCATCCCGCGTCGCGCGCGCCGCCACGCGACCCAGGCCCAATGTCATGCGCAGCAGTTCGCCGTAGTTGAGTTCGATCTGCTTCATGTCTTCCAGCAGCGGCCGCCGCCGGCCGTAGATGACGACGGCATCGACGAAGGCAGCGAACAGGGTTTGCCGGGGCCGCGCGCTAAACACCATTTCCTGCATGACGCGGCGCATCGCTTCGCCCGCGTGGCGGCGGCGCTGTTTGGCGGAGCCGGTTTCCGGCATGGCGATGCGGGTGGTGGGCAGGATGGTCAGCGTGATGCGTGGCAGGAACTGCTTGGGATAACGCCCGGAAGTGCGCGCGAACCACGAACGCGAGGGTCCATCAAGACGCACCGGCAGAATCTCTGCACCGGTCTTCGCGGCGACGAAGGCGGGGCCGTCGTACACCTTCATCAGGCTGCCGGTATTGGTGATGCGGCCTTCCGGGAAGATCACCACCGGACGGCCGGATTCAATCAGTTTGACGATGCTTTTCATCGCCATCGGATTAGTCGGATCGACCGCCAGGTAATCGACCAGCGACAGCACCAGCCGAAAAAAGCGACTGCGCGTGACGCCGGTATGCACCACGAACACCGGATTCAGCGGCAGCGCGACACCGAGCAGGAGGCCGTCGAGAAACGACTCGTGATTGGCGATGATCAGCAAACGCTCGGCGCGCAGGCCGTCAATCCCGCCTTCCACGCGCAGCCGGAACAGCAGCTTGAACAGGCTGCGCAACAACAGGCGAATCAAGGTCTTGAACATGTATCTCTCCTGACTAAATAGCTAATTAATTAGTTATGTACGGCAAAAATTCAACCTTGAAACAGCAGTTGAACCCGTCCGAGGGCGGGGTGGAGAAGCCGGCTGGCAAGATAGCGGAGTCGTAGCGCTTCAGCGCGTACGAATCCGGCATACCCCTTGCGGGTGCGCGACAACGAGTCATGCCGAGGCATGGCGAGGCGGAGTAACGCAGCCAGACGGTTTCTCCACCCCGACAGCGGGCGGGTAGCGGGCTTACCCAATGGGTGAGCGTATCGAAGCGCAAAACATCAGCCAGCATGAGGCCTCGCGAGGGATAAGTAGCGGTCAACTGCTGTTTCAAGGTTCATGGTTGAAACAACTCATTACATTTCTACTACAGACCGCAAACCTTCGGCTTACATCGCGCGCCCACACTGGCTTCACCTGCCTGGCAACCGCCAAGCGGGATTCTTTCAGGAGCCATGTCATGAAAACCAATTCGATTGTTAAAACCTTGAGTCTTTGCGCGCTTGTTTCCCTGTCCTTGGGCGCCGGTCTGGCGCAGGCCGATTCCT
>CAMDGQ010000012.1 GCA_945897955.1 Tepidiphilus sp. J10
TCGAAACGTTTTTCCATGCGCTTGGCGAGCGGCCGGACCAGATCGGCATCGCAGCCGGGAATCAACTGGCCGCCGAGTTCGACCACGGTGACCTTGCTGCCGAGCGCGTCGTACACCGTGCCCATTTCCAGGCCGATGATGCCGCCGCCAATAACCAGCATGCGTTGCGGAATGTCGGCCAGCGCCAGTGCGCCGGTGCTGTCCATCACGCGCGGATCGTCAGGCTGGAACGGCAGTTTGATGACCTGCGAACCGGCGGCAATGATGGCGTTGTCGAAGCCAATGTTTTTGACTGCGCCATCGGCGCCGGTGACTTGCAGACTGTTGGGGCCGCTGAACCGGGCGACGCCATGCACCACGGTGATCTTGCGCTGTTTGGCCAGTTGGCTGAGGCCGCCGGTCAGTTTGGCGACCACGTCCTTGGCTTTCCAGTTACGCAGCTTGTCCAGATCGATATTGGGTTTGCCGAAACTCAGGCCGTGGGCGGCGCTTTCTTCCGCTTCGGTGATCAGTTTGGCGGTGTGCAGCAGGGCTTTGGACGGGATGCAGCCGACGTTCAAACATACGCCGCCGAGGTCGGGGTAACGCTCGACCAGCACGACTTGCAGGCCGAGGTCGGCGGCGCGAAAGGCGGCGGTATAGCCGCCAGGGCCGGCGCCGAGGACGACAACCTGGGCGTGCAGATCGCTAGGGGTAGCGGGAGATGGGGCATGGTTGATGGATGAAGGAACAACGGGGGCTGCCCCCATTTCCCTTTCCCCATGACTCGTCTCCGCTGACGCCAGCAGCAGGATCGGCGTGCCTTCCGACACCTTGTCGCCGACCTTGACCAGCAGTTTTTCGACCACGCCGGCTTGCGGGCAGGGAATGTCCATCGCCGACTTGTCCGATTCGACGGTGATCAGCGCGGCATCCTTCGCCAGCGTGTCGCCGACCTTGACCAGGATTTCGATAACGGCGACGTCCTTGAAACCGCCGATATCGGGGACTTTGATTTCAGTGCTTTGGCTCATGGTTCGATCTCGAAGATTCCGTAGGGTGCGCCATGCGCACCAGCAGTGGATCGGTGCGCATGGCGCACCCTACAAGGGGTTACAACAGCAACCGACGCACGTCCGACAGCATCAGCCGCAGATGGCTGGTGAAGCGGGCGCCGTCGGCGCCGTCGATGACTCGATGGTCGTAGGAAAGCGACAGCGGCAGCATCAAACGCGGTTCGAAGCTCTTGCTTGCCTTGTTCCACACCGGCTTCCAGTCGGCGCGAGAGAGGCCGAGGATGGCGACTTCCGGGCAGTTGATGATCGGCGTGAACATGGTGCCGCCGATGCCGCCGAGGCTGGAGATGGTGAAACAGCCGCCCTGCATGGCATCGACCTTGAGCTTGCGTTCGCGCGCCAGTTCGGACATTTCGGCCAGTTCCTTGGCAATGTCCATGACATCCTTTTTATTGACATCGCGGACCACCGGTACCACCAGGCCATCCGGCGTATCGCAGGCAAAGCCGACATGGAAGTACTTCTTCAGGAGCAGGTTTTCTCCGTCGGCGGAAAGCGATGCGTTGAAGGTCGGGTAGGTACGCAGGGCGTTGACCACCGCTTTCATCAGGAAAGCCAGCAGCGTCAGCTTGACGCCGCGCTTGGCGGCTTCGTCGAGCATGGATTTGCGGAAGTCTTCCAGGTCGGTGATGTCGGCTTCGTCGAACTGCGTGACGTGCGGCGCGCTGACCCAGTTGCGGTGCAGGTTGGCGCCGGAAAGCTTCTTGATGCGCGGCAGCGCCTGCCGTTCGACTTCACCGAATTTGGCAAAGTCGATGATTGGAGCCGGCGGGAAGCCAAGGCCGATGGCTTCGCCGGTGGGCTTGGCCAGTTCCGCCTTGATCCAGTTCTGCACGTCTTCCTTGAGGATGCGGCCGCGCGGGCCGCTGCCCTTGATCTGGCCGAGGTTTGCGCCCAGTTCGCGCGCGAATCGGCGCACCGACGGGCTGGCGTGCGCCGGTTTGCCACTGGCAAATTCCGCGTGCGCGGCAACCGGGTCAGGCCGGTGTTTGGGCGGGATGTGGGCCGGCACTTCCGGCGCCGGATGACTGGGCGGCGGCACGGCGGCAACACTGCTTGCTTCCGGCGGCGTGAATGATTTGACCACCGGGGCGTTGCTGCTTGCCGTTGCTTCACCCGTAGTGTCCAGCAGCAGGACCAGTGAACCGGCGGATATCTTGTCGCCGACCTTGATTTTGAGTTCCTTGACGATGCCGCCGAACGGCGCGGGAATATCCATCGCAGCCTTGTCGGATTCCACCGTCATCAATGAATCGTCGGTTTTCAGGCTGTCGCCGACATTGACCATGATTTCAATGACTTCGACATCCTTGAAACTGCCGATATCGGGGACGAGAACTTCCTTGATGCTCATGTCTTCGTCTCCTTGATTACACGTTGACCGGGTTGGCCCGGTCGGCGTCGATACCGTATTTCCTGATCGCTTCCGCCGCCTGCGAGACCGGCAGCACACCATCGTCGGCAAGCGCCTTCAACGCGGCAAGCACGACGAAATGGCGATCCACTTCGAAGAACTTGCGCAGCGCCTCGCGCGAGTCGGAACGGCCGAAACCGTCGGTGCCCAGCGTCACGAAACGACGTTTCACATAAGGCCGAATCTGGTCCGGGAAGGCGCGCATGTAGTCGGTAGACGCGATGATCGGGCCTTCGCTGGCGTCCAGGCACTGTTCGACATAGCTGAGTTTCTGCTTGGCTTCCGGATGCAGCAGGTTCCAGCGATGCACGTCCTGCGCTTCACGGCGCAGTTCGTTGAAGCTGGTCGCGCTCCAGACATCGGCGGCCACGCCCCAGTCGGCTTCCAGCAGTTCGGCGGCGGCGATGACTTCGCGCAGGATGGTGCCGGAGCCCATCAGTTGCACGCGCGGTTTCTTGGCCTTGCCTTTGCCTTTGGCGCCTTCACTCAGCCGATACAAGCCTTTCAGGATGCCCTTCTCGGCACCCTTCGGCAGAGCCGGGTGGCTGTAGTTCTCGTTCATCACGGTCAGGTAATAAAACACGTCTTCCTGTTCCTGGAACATGCGGCGCATGCCGTCCTGCAGGATCACCGCCAGTTCGTAATGGAAAGTCGGGTCGTAGGAAATGCAGTTCGGGATCATCGCGGCCTGCAGGTGGCTGTGGCCGTCCTCGTGTTGCAGGCCCTCGCCGTTCAGCGTCGTGCGGCCGGCAGTGCCGCCGAGCAGGAAGCCGCGCGCGCGCGCATCGCCGGCGGCCCAGGCGAGATCGCCGATGCGCTGGAAGCCGAACATCGAGTAGTAGATGTAGAACGGGATCATCTGCACGTTGTTGGTGCTGTACGACGTTGCGGCGGCGAGCCAGGACGAGAACGCACCGGCTTCGTTGATGCCTTCCTCCAGAATCTGGCCGCCCTTGTCCTCGCGGTAGTACATGACCTGGTCGGAATCGACCGGCTCGTACAACTGGCCGACCGAGGAGTAGATGCCGACGGTGCGGAACAGGCCTTCCATGCCGAAGGTACGCGCTTCGTCCGGAATGATCGGCACGATGTGGCGGCCCAGCGTCTTGTCGCGCAACAGCGTGGTGAGCAGGCGCACAAACGCCATGGTGGTGGAGATTTCACGCTCGCCGGTGGCCTCCAGCATGGCCTGGAAAGTGGACAGCGGCGGCGCATCGAGCGGCGCAGCCTTGCGCTGGCGGGACGGTACATAACCGCCCAGCGCAGCGCGGCGGGCTTGCAGATATTTCATCTCCGGGCTGTCCTGCGCCGGCCGATAGAACGGCAGATGTTCCAGATCGGCGTCGGAAATCGGGATATCGAAGCGGTCGCGGAAGGCACGCAGCGACTCCATGTCCAGTTTCTTCTGCTGGTGCGTCGGGTTCTGCGCCTCGCCGGACGCGCCCATGCCATAACCCTTGACCGTCTTGGCCAGAATCACGGTGGGCTGGCCGGTGTGCTTGACCGCCGCCGCGTAGGCCGCGTAAACCTTGTGCGGATCGTGTCCGCCCCGGTTAAGGCGCCAGATATCCGTGTCCGACATGGCAGCAACCATGTCCTTCAGTTCCGGATACTTGCCAAAGAAGGCTTCACGCGTGTACGCGCCACCCTTGGCCTTGAAATTCTGGTATTCACCATCGACACACTCTTCCATGCGCTGGCGCAGGATGCCCTTGCTGTCCATCGCCAGCAGCGGATCCCAGTACGAGCCCCAGATCACCTTCAGCACGTTCCAGCCGGCGCCGCGAAAAGCGGCTTCCAGTTCCTGAATGATTTTGCCGTTGCCGCGCACCGGACCATCGAGGCGTTGCAGGTTGCAGTTGACGACGAAGATCAGGTTGTCGAGTTTTTCCCGCGAGGCCAGCGTGATCGCGCCCAGGGTTTCCGGCTCGTCGGTCTCGCCGTCGCCGAGGAAGGCCCAGACATGGCGCTCGGAGGTATCGGCGATGCCGCGGTCGTGCAGATAACGCAGGAAGCGCGCCTGGTAGATCGCGGTGATCGGGCCGAGGCCCATCGACACGGTCGGGAACTGCCAGAAGTCCGGCATCAGCCAGGGATGCGGGTAGGACGGAATGCCCTCGCCGGTGGTTTCCTGGCGGAAGTTGCCGAATTGATCTTCACTGATGCGGCCCTCGATGAAGGCGCGGGCGTAGATGCCGGGCGAGGCATGGCCCTGGAAATAGATCAGGTCGCCGCCATGTTCCGGCGTCTGCGCGCGGAAGAAATGGTTGAAGCCGACGTCGTACAGTGTGGCCGAGGACTGGAAGCTGGCGATATGGCCGCCGACGCCGGGGGCCTTTTCGTTGGCGCGCATCACGCAGGCCACCGCGTTCCAGCGGATCAGGTTCTTGATCCGGCGTTCCATCGCAGTGTCACCCGGATGCTTTTCCTGTTTATGCACCGGGATGGTGTTCACATAGGCGGTGGTCGCGTTGTAGGGCAGGTAGGCGCCGGAGCGGCGCGCCTTGTCGATCAGTTTTTCGAGCAGGTAATGGGCGCGTTCAACGCCTTCTTCTTCGATCACGGCGGCAAGGGCGTCAAGCCACTCGCGTGTTTCCTGAGGGTCTTGGTCAGGCAGGGAATTCGGCATGAAAAGGATGCTCCGAAAGGGGCCGGCATGGCTGCAACTGGTTTCTGACCAGCATCGCCTACCGGCTATGCATAAGTTTTTTCGAGGACAATCGGCTTACGAAAGCCGCCCGATTATCGAGTCATGGCTATCCAGGGTCAATTTCAATGACCAGTATTGGTTTTATTAATATCAAGGAAGACTAATGAAGAATAATTCCGCGCAACCTCACGCACTGGCGAGCCTGGTTCAGCACCCGGCGACGCTGAGCGAACGGCCGAAGAAAATGCGCCATCTGCTGCTGATCCTGCCCGCCGGGTCGGACTGGTATTCCGCACCGGAACATGCCGGCGTCGAGGCCGCGCTGAAGCGGCGCGACAAGAAGACGGAAGAGCTCGGCAAGCAGGCGCTGACGCTGGAATTGCCGGGAGGCTGTGTGTCGGTCTGGCTGCGGCTGGATGCCGACAAACCGGTGTTCGACTGGCATACCCGCCTGCGCCAGGCGCTGAAGCCCCTGTTCGACGAACAGGCGACGGATATCGACATCGCCGTGTTCGGCGACGAGGCCTTCCGGGCCCGCGCGGCGGCGGCGGCGGCCTATGTCGCCTGGATCAACGGCGCGCCATTGCCGAGCTGGAAGAGTGGCAAAGCGCCGCTAGCCTGCAAGCGCATCGCGCTGCACGGCGTCTCCGGCCTGTCGCTGGCGCGCGAGCAGGCGCTGGCCGAGGGTAATCTGCTGTGCCGGACATTGACGGTACTGCCGCCCAATCTGCTCAAGCCGGCCAGTTACCGGGAGCGCATCCGCGATCTCGCCAAGGCGGCCGGCTGGCGGATCGACGAATACGACCACAAGCGCCTGAACAAGCTCAAGGCCGGCGCATTCCTGGCGGTGGCGCGCGGCAGCGAGCATGACGACGCCGCCATCGTGCGGTTGACCTACAAGAGCGGCAATAAGGGCGCGAAAACCATCGCGCTGGTCGGCAAGGGCATCTGCTTCGACACCGGCGGCCACAACCTGAAGCCGGCGCGTTACATGAACAACATGCATGACGACATGAACGGCTCGGCGGTCGCGCTCGGCATCCTGACGGCGGCAACGCGGCTGAAACTGACGGTCAATCTCGATGTCTGGCTGGCCATCGCCGAAAACCACCTGTCGCCGCAGGCCTATACGCAGAACGAAGTAGTCACCGCGCTGAACGGCACGACGATCGAAATCGTTCATACCGACGCCGAGGGCCGCATGGTGCTGGCCGATACGCTGACACTGGCGGCGCGCGAAAAACCGGCCGCGATCATCGACTTCGCCACCCTCACCGGCAGCATGGTGATGGCGCTGGGGGAGCGCATGGGTGGCGTCATCAGCAACCGCGACGACCTCGCCGCACAGGCCGTCGCGGCCGGCCAGGCCAGCGGCGACCGCGTGGTCGCGTTCCCGATGCCGGAAGACTACGACGAAGCGCTCGATTCGACCGTCGCCGACGTCAAGCAATGCACCCTCGACGGCGAGGCCGACCACATCCTGGCGGCGCGCTTCCTGCAACGCTTCGTCGCCGACACCCCCTGGCTGCACGTCGATCTCTCCGCCTGCCGCTGCAAGGGCGGCCTGGGCGCGGCGGCGACCGACATCAATGGCTTTGGGGTGGGGTTGGGGCTGGGAATGTTGGAGAAAACGGGCTGAACTTCATCCAACGGACACGGGTTGTGGCTCGCTTGCGCATGGCCTGTGTTATTTTCGACCTATTGATAAGAAGTGAGCTGTGGCATGTCGGGTAATTCTCTGGGTTTGGTCTTTTCGGTAACTTCCTTCGGTGAATCGCATGGGCCAGGCATCGGTTGCATCGTCGATGGTTGCCCGCCCGGCATGGCGCTTTGCGCGGCCGATATCCAGCTCGATCTGGATCGGCGCAAACCGGGCACTTCGCGCCATGTCACGCAGCGGCGCGAGTCGGATACGGTGGAAATTCTGTCCGGCGTGTTCGACGGCAAGACCACCGGCACACCGATTGCGCTGTTGATCCGCAACGAGGATCAGCGCAGCAAGGATTACGGCAACATCGCCGCGACCTTCCGGCCCGGCCATGCCGATTACACCTACAACCAGAAGTACGGTTTCCGCGACTATCGCGGCGGCGGCCGTTCGTCGGCACGCGAGACGGCGGTGCGGGTGGCGGCCGGCGCGATCGCGAAAAAATGGCTGTTCGAGAAATACGGCACCGTGATACGAGGTTATCTGGCCCAGCTTGGCCCCATCCCGGTGCCGTTCAATAACTGGGAAAGCGTGCATGCCAATCCGTTCTTTGCGCCGGATCAGGATGCCGTGGCCGGGCTGGAGGAATACATGGATGCGTTGCGCAAGTCCGGCGATTCGGTCGGCGCGCGCATCAATGTGGTCGCCGAGAATGTGCCGATCGGCCTGGGCGAGCCGGTGTACGACCGCCTTGATGCCGATCTGGCGCATGCGCTGATGAGCATCAACGCGGTGAAGGGCGTCGAGATCGGCGACGGATTCGCCGTCGTGGCACAGAAGGGCACCGAACACCGCGACGAAATGTTCCCTGCGGGATTTGCTTCCAATCATGCCGGCGGCATTCTGGGCGGCATATCCACCGGTCAGGACATCATCGCGTCCATCGCCATCAAACCCACCTCCAGTCTGCGTCTGCCCGGCCGCTCGATCAATGTGGATGGCGAGCCGGTGGAAGTGGTCACCGAGGGCCGCCACGACCCCTGCGTCGGTATCCGCGCGACGCCGATCGCCGAGGCGATGCTGGCCATCGTGCTGATGGACCACGCCTTGCGCCAGCGCGCGCAGAACGCTGATGTGGTGCGCGCGACGCCGGTCATTCCCGGCAGGATTGTTTGACCGAATCAATGAATTTTTCACCCCACTCAGGAGCAATCCATGATTGAAAGCCACGACCTTTATCACGAGTTTCCCGAGCATCAGGCAACCATTCGCGCGCTGATGCTGAGCAACGACGATTTCGCCAAGATGATGCGTGAATATACCGAGGTCGATCTCAAGGTGGCGCGCATCGAGCAACGTCTCGACCCCGCTTCCGACCTTTATGCCGAAGAATTGAAGCAGTTGCGCGTGCGTCTCAAGGACCGCCTCTACAAGATGCTGGTTACTTCCGGCAACAGCTGACGCCTGCGTCGCGCTCGCATCGGCCCGACGTTTCCACGCCGGGCCGTTTTTTTTCGCGACCTGCTTCCCGGCTCATGACACCCTCCTCCACCGCCGCATCGGCTTTGCCGTATTGGCGCCTGTCCGGTTTCTATTTCTTCTATTTCGCCTTTGTCGGCGCGATGGCCCCGTTCTGGGGCCTGTATCTGCGCTCGCTGGAATTCAACGCATTCCAGATCGGCGTGCTGATGTCGCTGTTGCAGGTCATGCGCATCTTTGCGCCGAATATCTGGGGCCATATCGCCGACCATACCGGCAAGCGCGTCGCCATCGTGCAACTGGCGGCGCTGGTCTGCTTGATCGCTTTCGTCGGCGTGTTCTGGGCAACGTCGTTCTGGGCATTGTTCGCGGTGATGAGCCTGATCAGCTTCTTCTGGAGCGCATCGCTGCCGCTGGTGGAAGCCACCACGCTATCGCATCTGGGCAAGAGCACCGACCGTTATGGCCGGATTCGGCTGTGGGGTTCGGTCGGTTTCATTCTGGTCGTGGTCGGGTTGGGCGCGGCGCTGGACCATGCCTCGATCAGGCTGGTGCCCTGGGTGGTGCTGGGCCTGCTGATCGGCATCGTGCTGACTTCACGCGTCATTCCTGAGGCGGAAATTGCGCGCCATGAACATGTCCATATTCCACTGCGCGACGTGCTGCGCCGGCCGGAGGTGGTCGCCCTGTTCGCCGCAGCCTTGCTGATGGCGGCCGCGCACGGACCGTACTACACCTTCTTCACGATTCATCTGGTCGAATCCGGCTACAGCAAATCGTTCGCCGGCTGGTTGTGGGCGCTGGGCGTGGTGTGCGAGATCGGCATTTTTCTGGTCATGCCGCGCGTGTTTCGTGCCGTCAGCGCCGAAACGGTACTGCTCGCCACGCTGGTCATCGCCGCCGCGCGTTTCATCCTGATCGGCTGGCAGGCCGACAATCTGCCGGTACTGCTGTTCGCCCAGTTGCTGCATGCCTTCACCTTCGGCGCCTATCACGCCGCCGCGCTGTCGCTGGTGCATCGCTATTTCACCGGCAAGAACCAGGCGCGCGGCCAGGCGCTGTACAACAGCCTCGCGTTCGGCATCGGCGGCACCATCGGCAGCCTGTATTCCGGCGCGGCCTGGGATAGCCTCGGCGCCGGCATGACCTTCAGCATCGCCTCGGTTTGCGCCCTGCTCGCAGCGCTGGTTTTTGCCGCCAACGGACGCCAGGCAAACCGGTAAGAAAATCGAAAGACCAAACACGTACGAACAGGGTGATCGCGCAGCAAGCCGGCATTCCTGCCGAGTTTAGGTCGGCGTGCAGCAAATACCCTCGAAACGGCATGGATGTCGAAATTTTTTACACCTATTTGCCATCCTTCCTTGTGTGTTTTGCCATGACATTGATTATTAAGTGGATATTAATCTGGCAAGGTAAATGCTTAAGGTATTCCTGTAGCAATAGAGACCACTAACTCAACTGCTAAAGGAGCCATCATGTTAAGAAAATCCCTTCTTCTCGCTTTGCTGGCAACGACACTGCCGGCCCAGTCCGCCCTCATTGACCTCCGTGCGGATTACTCCATCAGCCAACCCGGCTCGGGCCTTGTCTATACGGCCTCCGAGGTTGAACCCGGCGGGCAATTGACCACCGTTGGTGCAAAGGTCGCGCCTGCCATTCTGGGAGACGACATTGTCAACACTGCCCGTGACGGGGCTGCCTTTACGGGTGACCCCACGCCAGTCGGCGAAGCCACGGCCAATGGCAATGCCGCCGGCCACATCGCAGTCCAGGCCGGCTATTCCTCGTCAGCGGGCTACACCGTCGATTCCCTGCACGCCAAAACGGTGTGGTCCGACACGGTGGTCAACAACTCCGGCGGCGACCAGTCCTACACGTTCGACTTCCACATCCTTCCCGGTGGCATCCTTGCCGGCAGCGACAATTCCGGAACCTGGGACAGCGGTGGCCTGCATGCCAGCTACAACATTCAGATCATGGTCGACAACAATGTGGTCTGGAATTCCTCCGCCTCACTGCGCGTTGGCAAGGAATCCGGCAACTTGAATCACGACCTGGTTCTAACCGGCACCGAGCTGACGCGTATATTCTCGGATGCACTCAGCAGCGGTCTTTCCGGTCCGCTCTCTTTCGGATCATCCGGCGCCGGATACACATTCGGTGGCTACGATGGACTGCTCAACCTGGGTACCCTGGCCAACAACAGTTCCCTGACTCTGTCGTATCTGATGGAAGTGAGCGTGTCAGGTCGAATGGCTGAGAACGGTGTATATGCCGCCTTCGGCGATCCGCTCAACCTGACTGCTGGCGGCATGAACGGGCAGATCATCGCCTCCGGCGGCGGCCCCAACCCGACGCCGGAACCGGCATCATTGCTGCTGCTGGGCTTGGGTCTGGCCGGCCTGGGCTGGATGAGAAAGCAGGATTGAAGCGGCGCTTCGGTCTTTTCACCGCAGGTAAACGGGGGGCGAAAGCCCCCCGCAGTTTTTCCGGCAAGGAAATCATCTTGTCGATTTTTTTTACACCAGCGCAAGCATCCCGAACGGCAGTGCGTGGCTAGTACCTCACCTCTGCGCGGGTGGATCGCGCCGCAGGAGAAAGCGCAGGGCGGCGCACGTTCGGGTTCGTTGCCGGTGGGGATTTGCGGTAGGCTTGCCCGGCTTCATTCCCGATTCTCACGCCCATGACCCCGATCTTTCTCTACGACACGACGTTGCGCGATGGCGCGCAGCGCGAAGACATCTCTCTTTCAGTAGAGGACAAGCTGACCATCGCGCATCGTCTGGCCGCGTTCGGCATGCATTACATCGAATGCGGCTGGCCCGGTTCCAACCCGAAGGACGCGGATTTCTTCGCCCGCGCCAACCGCATGAAGCTGCCGGCGCGGCTGGCCGCTTTCGGGCGCACGCGCCACGCCAACACACGCTGCGAGAACGACTCGAATCTGCGCGCGCTGATCGAGGCCGGCACGCCGGCGGTGACTCTGGTCGGCAAGACCTGGGATTACCACGTCCGCCATGTGCTGTCGGCCTCGCTGGAAGAGAACCTGGCGATGATTCGCGACAGCGTGGCCTGGATGAAGGGCCACGGCAGGGAGGTGGTGTTCGACGCAGAGCATTTCTATGACGGTTTCCTGGTCAATCCGGATTACGCACTGGCGACCTTGCGCGCGGCGGCGGAAGCGGGCGCGGACTGGCTGGTGCTGTGCGAAACCAACGGCGGCAAGCTGCCGTGGGAAATGGAGGCGATGACGCGCGAGGTGGCCATACGCCTGCCCGAGGCGCGCCTGGGCGTGCATTGCCACAACGACACCGGTTGCGCGGTGGCCAATTCGCTGGCGGCGGTGCGTTCCGGCGTGACCATGGTGCAGGGCACCATCAATGGTTACGGCGAGCGGGTGGGCAATGCCGATCTGGTCACCATCCTGCCCAATCTGCAATTGAAGATGGGGCATACCGTGCTGCCGGAGGAGCGCCTGCGGGAACTGACTTCGCTGTCGCGCTTCGTCGCCGAGGTGGTCAACCTGAAGCACGACGACCACCAGCCCTACACCGGCCATTCTGCGTTCGCGCACAAGGGCGGAATCCACGTCGCGGCGATCCTGAAGTCGCCCGACACCTATCAGCACATCGACCCGGAGCGGGTCGGCAACGAAATGCGCGCGGTGACCTCGGAGTTGTCCGGGCGCGGCAACATCCAGTTGCAGGCGCGACGCATGGGGCTGGATCTCGACAACGAGACGGCGCAGCACGTTCTGGCGCAGATCAAGCATCTGGAACATGAGGGCTTCACCTTCGAGGCTGCCGAGGCCAGCGTCGAGCTGATGTTCCACCGCCTCGACGCAGATTACATCCGTCCGTTCGAACTGCTCGATTACTTCGTGATCACCGAGCGCCGCCACGGTCGCGGCCTGCTCTCCGAGGCGACTGTAAAGGTCAAGGTCGGCGATGTCGTGAAGTTCACCGCCGCCGAGGGCAACGGCCCGGTCAACGCGCTGGCGACGGCCTTGCAGGATGCGCTGGTGGAGGCGTATCCGGTGCTACGCACGGTGCGCCTGACCGATTACAAGGTGCGCATTCTGGCCGGCGGCGCGGGGACTTCGGCCAACACCCGCGTGTTGATCGACTTCCAGAGCGGCGCCGAAGGCTGGACCACGGTGGGCGCCAGTCCGAACATCATCGACGCGAGTTGGCGGGCGCTGTCGGACAGCATGGAGTACGCGCTGGTAAGGCTGGGCAACACCGGGCAGGAACGTCGGCTCCCGGCGCGATCTCACGCCCGGTAAAGCCGACCGAGCAAATCAGCCGCGCGCGCCAGGGCGGTTGCGCCGTGTTCCAGCGTCAGCGCAGCCTGATGCTCGGGCGCAATCACCCAGTCGCGCATCTCCCGGGCCTGCTGCCAGAGTTTCAGATCTTCCGGCGGGATCAGGCCCTGCTTGACCAGCGTGCGCAGGTTGTGGCCAAAGGAGAGTGGATGCTGCCGACCCTGGTTGTCGGCGCAACTCACCGGCAGTCCGGTTTCGGCGCAACGCGCGCGCACGCCATTTTCGAGGACGCGATAGCACTGCTCTGCGCCCATCGCCATCAATGGCTGGAAGAAATAGCCGTACAGCATGCCGCCGCGCGCCGCCTCGAACATGCGGGCGATGTCCGGCCGCACGGCGGGGTCGAGGCGGATCGAGAGAAACGCCTCGCGCCATTTGCGCGCCTCCACGCTGCGGCCATTACCGCCGTCCAACTGCAACCAGTTGTCATGATCTATCGCTTTCATGGCGGAATTCTCGCTCACACCGCAGGAACGGGGAAATGAACCCGGCTTCTCCATGTTGGGTTACTCATGGACGACCCCTTACAACATCGCCTTGCCCCCTCCGACGTGAAATAATCCGCCCCTTCTTTCAGCCGCCACGACTTTGCCATGACCACACCGCAAACGCTCTACGACAAACTCTGGGACGCGCATGTCGTCCATCAGGAAGCGAACGGCACCGCGTTGATCTATATCGACCGCCATCTGGTGCATGAAGTCACCAGCCCGCAGGCTTTCGAAGGCTTGAAGCTTTCCGGCCGCAAGATGTGGCGGGCGAGCACGGTACTGGCGACGCCCGACCACAATGTACCGACGACCGCTCGCGCGGCCGGCATCGTCGATCCGGTGTCGCGCACGCAGGTCGAAACCCTGGATGCCAATTGCGCCGAACTCGGCCTCAACGAATTCCGCATGAGCGACCATCGTCAGGGCATCGTTCACGTCATCGGCCCGGAACAGGGCTTTACCTTGCCGGGCGCGACGCTGGTCTGCGGCGATTCGCATACCAGCACGCACGGCGCCTTCGCCGCGCTGGCATTCGGCATCGGCACTTCCGAGGTCGAGCATGTCATGGCGACGCAATGCCTGTGGCAGACCAAGTCGCGCGGCATGCTGGTGAAGGTGGACGGCGACCTGCCGCAAGGCGTCACCGCGAAGGACATCGCGCTGGCGATCATCGGCAGGATCGGCACCGCCGGCGGCACCGGCTACGCGGTCGAGTTTGGCGGTTCCGCCATTCGCGCCTTGTCGATGGAAGGCCGCATGACCCTGTGCAACATGGCGATCGAGGCCGGCGCCCGTGCCGGCATGGTGGCGGCCGACGAGAAAACCATTGCTTATGTCGAAGGGCGTCCGCAGGCGCCGAAAGGCGCGGCCTGGGAGCAGGCGGTGGCTTACTGGCGCACGCTGCATTCCGACCCGGATGCCGGCTTTGACGCCGTGGTTGAACTGAATGCAGCCGAGATCAAGCCGCAGGTCACCTGGGGCACCTCGCCGGAAATGGTGTTGGCGGTGGACGCGAAAGTGCCGAATCCGGCTGACGCGCCGAACGCGGTCAAGAAAACCGACTGGGAACGCGCGCTGGCCTATATGGGCCTGACCGCCGGCACGCCGATCGCCGAAATCGCGATCGACAAGGCGTTCATCGGTTCCTGCACCAATTCACGCATCGAAGACTTGCGCGAGGCCGCCGCCGTGGCGCGCTGGGCCTCCGGTCAGGGTCGCAAGGTCGCCGCGAATGTGAAGCTGGCGATGGTGGTGCCGGGTTCCGGCCTGGTCAAGGCGCAGGCCGAGGCCGAGGGACTGGACAAGGACTTCGTCGCGGCCGGCTTTGAATGGCGTGATCCGGGCTGTTCCATGTGCCTGGCGATGAACGCCGACCGCCTGGAGCCGGGCGAGCGCTGCGCCTCCACCTCGAACCGCAATTTCGAGGGCCGCCAGGGCCAGGGCGGCCGCACGCATCTGGTCTCGCCGGCGATGGCGGCAGCGGCGGCGGTATTTGGACATTTTGTTGATATTCGCGAGGTGATGAGATGACAACTCCGCAAAAGTGGATTCTGTTTGGCGTGGTGAAGTTGGCCTTGTTGGCGGTGGCGGTCGGCGTGGTGTTCAGCATCTACGGCTGCAACACCATGCAGGGTATCGGCCAGGACATCGAGAAGGCCGGCGAGGCCATCCAGAGGTCGACGCGATGAAGCCGTTCACCCGCCTTGATGGCCTGGTCGCTCCGCTCGACCGCGCAAATGTCGATACCGACGCGATCATCCCCAAGCAATTCCTGAAGTCGATCAAGCGTTCCGGCTTCGGCCCGAATGCATTCGACGAATGGCGCTATCTCGATCGCGGCGAGCCGGGCATGGATTGCGCGAATCGCCCGCTGAATCCGGATTTCGTGCTCAATCAGGCGCGTTACCAGGGAGCCTCGGTCCTGCTTGCGCGGGAAAACTTCGGTTGCGGTTCGTCGCGCGAACATGCGCCGTGGGCGCTGGAGGATTACGGTTTCCGCACCATCATCGCGCCCTCCTTCGCCGACATCTTTTTCAACAACTGCTTCAAGAATGGCGTCCTGCCCATCGTGCTGGCCGCCGAAGTGGTCGATCGCCTGTTCAAGCAGGCCGAGGCGACCGAGGGCTACCGCCTCGATATCGACCTGGCCGCACAGACCGTGACCACCCCGTCCGGCGAGGTGATCGCCTTCGCGGTCGATGGCGAGCGGAAGAACCGCCTTTTGAATGGTCTCGACGACATCGGCCTGACCCTGCAATACACCGAACAGATCAAGGCCTACGAGTCGCGTCGCCGCGCCGAGGCGGCTTGGTTGTTCATCTGAGGAGAGGCGCATGCAATGGTCTGAAGTCATTGCCGATCCCACATTGCGGAATTTGCCCTACAAGATCGAACTCAATAAATGGGGGGTGATCGAGATGAGTCCGGCCTCGAATTGGCATGCCCTGACGCAGGGTGACCTGGTTGTGCTGCTGCGTGGCTTTTTTCAGTTTGGCCGTGTATTCGTCGAGTGTTCCATCCAGACGACAGATGGTGTGCGAGTCCCCGATGTAGCTTGGTGTTCTGACGAGTTTCTCCAGACTTATGGCGAGCAGACTCCTTTCCCCAAAGCGCCTGAACTCTGCATCGAAGTGGTCTCTCCTTCCAACAGCCGCCATGAGATGGAGCGCAAGATCGGCCTGTTTCTTGAAGCCGGTGCGCAGGAAGTCTGGCTGGTTTCGCGTGAATGTTTCGAGTTCTACGGCGCGGAAGGCCGCCGCGAACGCTCCGGCTTCGGAATTGAACCCCACCTTTAACTTAAGGAAAACAAAGTGAAACTCGCAGTTTTGCCGGGTGACGGCATCGGCAAGGAGATCGTCGCTCAGGCGGTCAAGGTTCTCGAAGTGCTCAAGCGTGAAGGCGCCGCCATCGAGATGGAATACGGCAACATCGGCGGCGCCGGCTATGACGCCGAGGGCGATCCGCTGCCGGACACGACACTGAAACTGTCGAAGCAGGCCGATGCGGTGCTGCTCGGCGCCGTCGGCGGTCCGCAGTACGACAAGCTGGATCGGCCGCTGCGTCCCGAGCGCGGCCTGCTGCGCATCCGCAAGGAATTGAATCTGTTCGCCAACCTGCGTCCGGCGCTGCTGTATCCGGAACTGGCCGGCGCGTCCTCGCTGAAGCCTGAAGTGGTGTCCGGGCTGGATATCATGATCGTGCGTGAGCTGACCGGCGACGTGTACTTCGGCCAGCCACGCGGCATCGAGATCAGGAATGGCGAGCGGGTCGGCTTCAACACCATGATCTATTCCGAGTCGGAAGTCCGCCGGGTGGCGCATGTCGCTTTCGGCATCGCGATGAAGCGCGGCAAGAAGCTGTGCTCGGTGGAAAAGGCCAACGTGCTGGAATGCTCGGAACTGTGGCGCGACGTAGTGGCCGAGGTGGCGAAGGACTACCTCGAGGTGGAACTGTCCTCCCTGTATGTCGACAACGCCGCCATGCAACTGGTGAAGAACCCGAAGCAATTCGACGTGATCGTTACCGGCAATATCTTCGGCGACATCCTGTCCGACCAGGCTTCGATGCTGTCTGGATCAATCGGCATGCTGCCGTCGGCCTCGCTGGACGCGAACAACAAGGGCATGTACGAGCCGATCCACGGCTCGGCGCCGGATATCGCCGGCAAGGATATCGCCAATCCGCTGGCGACGATCCTGTCGGTGGCGATGATGTATCGCTACACCTTCGCCGACATGGCGACCGCCGATCGGATTGAAAATGCTGTCAAGAAGGTGATCGCGCGCGGCTTCCGCACTGGCGACATCTGGACCGAAGGAACGACGCGCGTGTCATGTTCGGGCATGGGCGATGAGGTTGTCGCGGCGCTGTAACCAATTGAATGCAAACAAGGTGAATGACATGAAGCGAGTAGGTCTGGTTGGCTGGCGCGGTATGGTGGGTTCGGTATTGATGGGCCGGATGCGGGAAGAGCGGGATTTCGATCAGATCGATCCGGTGTTCTTCACCACGTCGAATGTTGGTGGCAAGGGTCCGGACATAGGCAAGGACGTGCCGGCGTTGAAGGACGCGATGTCGATTGACGATCTGAAGGCGATGGACATCATCATCACCGCGCAGGGCGGCGATTACACCAAGGAGGTGTATCCGAAACTGCGCGCCGCCGGCTGGAACGGCTACTGGATCGACGCCGCCTCGGCGCTGCGGATGCAGGACGAGGCGATCATCATCCTCGACCCGGTCAACAAGGACGTGATCAAGAATGGCCTCGCCAACGGCGTGAAGACCTACGTCGGCGGCAATTGCACGGTGTCGCTGATGCTGATGGCGATCGGCGGCCTGTTCGACGCCGGACTGATCGAGTGGATTTCGCCGATGACCTACCAGGCGGCTTCCGGCGCAGGCGCACGCAATATGCGCGAATTGATCAAGCAGATGGGCGCGGTGCATGCCGAGGTGGCCGATCTGGTCGCCGACCCGGCTGCCGCGATCCTGGAAATCGACAAAAAGGTGGCCGATTTCATCCGCTCAGACCGCTACCCGCTCGATGCCTGGCCGGTGCCGCTGGCCGGCAATCTGATCCCGTGGATCGACGTCGCGCTGGCTTCCGGCCAGTCGAAGGAAGAATGGAAGGCGCAGGTCGAGGCCAACAAGATTCTCGGCCGCTCTGATAATCAGATTCCGATCGACGGACTATGCGTGCGTGTCGGCGCGATGCGCTGCCACTCGCAGGCGCTGACCATCAAGATGACCAGGGATGTGCCGCTGGACGACATCCACGCCCTCATCGCGGCGCATAACGATTGGGTGAAAGTGGTGCCCAACGACCGCGAAATCACCATGCGCGAACTGACCCCGGCTGCCGTCACCGGAACATTGACGGTGCCGGTCGGACGCATGCGCAAGCTGAACATGGGGCCGCAATACCTGACCGCGTTCACCGTCGGCGACCAGCTCCTGTGGGGCGCGGCCGAACCCTTGCGCCGCATGCTGCGCATCATTCTGGAAGGTTGAACACATTGGCAGCAGAGTTTTCGACATCCCAGTTCGATCTGGCTGTGCTTGGAGCGGATACGCCGCTGGGCGAGGCAGTGTTGTCCAATCTTGACGAACATGAAGTACCCATCGGCCGCCTGTTTGCACTGACCATGAACGAGCCGGAAGATAACGTCAGCTTCCGGGGCGAAGATTGGCCCTGTATGGCCGCAACGGAGTTTGACTTCGGCCAGGCGCAGGCCATGATTGTCGCCGGTCGCGGTGCTGCGATCTCGCGTCTGATCGAACGTATCCGCAAGGAACGTCCGACCATGCCGATCCTGGAAGCGGACGCGGTCGATCCGGCTGCGGCGGTCATCGCCGCAAGGGTGCTCAAGCCGATTGCCGCGCTGGCAGGACTCACCTCGGCGGAGGCGTTCGTCACCTTGCCGGTCTCCCTTGCCGGCAAGGAGGGCGTCGAAGAACTGGTGCAACAGACACGCGGCTTGTTCAACATGGAGAGCCCGGAACCCGAGGTTTTTCCTCTTCAGATCGCATTCAACCTGATTCCCAAAACACGAGAGAAGCAGGTGCCGGATTACGAGTCCCAGCTGACCCAGACGACCGCCCGTTTGGCCAATGGTGTAACGGTCGGTTTCACGGCGGTTACCGGTCCTTTGTTCTTTGGCGCAGCGATGGCACTGCATGTGCGGACAGTCCCTGCCCTGGACCTGGCTGCATTGCGCAATGCCTTGCGACATCAGGATGGCATCACGCTGATGGAAGACGATCATCCGGCGGCCATGCCGACACCGGCGACAGATGCCCTGGGCAGCCAGGATGTATTTGTTGGCGGAATTCGTCTTGACGGCGAGTTGTGCCGACTCTGGCTGGTGTTTGACCCGATCACGCTGGATGCCGCGCGGATGGCGGCAAGCGTGGAAAATTGGATTGATAAGCCCGCAACTTCAATGCTAACGTAAGATTTCCTTCAGATAGCGCGTCTAAGCCCATGAGAAATTTCACAAATTCGGGCGGGACGAAGTCGATCGGCGAGGAAGAATCGGGGACTATTCAGGATGGTCTCGAAGACAGAGGATACAAGGCGAAGCGATGAACAAGACTAGAAGAATCAGTAGCTTATTGTCGGCGCTGTTGTTGGCCTGGGGCTCCGCCAACGCTGCCGGACTGGGCAAGCTTACCGTCCAGTCCGCGCTGGGGCAGCCGCTTAAAGCTGAAATCGAGTTGTTGTCGGTAACCAAGGAAGAATTGGCCGATATCACTGCTCGACTTGCCAGTTCGGATGCTTTCCGCCAAGCCCGCATCGACCGCCAGGAAGCGCTCAGCAGCCTGCGCTTCGATGTCGATCAGCGCGCCAACGGCCAGCCGATCATTCGGATCACATCTGCCACCTCGGTGCCCGATCCTTTCCTGGACATGCTGATCGAACTGAACTGGAGTTCCGGTCGCATGATTCGGGAGTACACGATACTTCTTGATCCGCCTGCAGCCGCCAAGCCTGCTGAAGCGATCCGTCCAGCCACACTTGCCGAATCTCCGAAAAACGGGGCCTTCAAGCCAGCCGTGCCGGCTGCCGATTCCGTGGCGAAGCCAAAACCTGCGTTGCCGGCACCGACACCATCCGCGCCGAAGCGCTATGGTCCGGTGCGATCCGGCGAGACGCTGCGTGCCATCGCCAGCAAGGTAAAACCAGCCGAAGTCAGCCTTGAACAAATGATGGTGGGCTTGTACCAAGCCAACAAGGATGCTTTCCAGAGCAACAACATGAACCGTCTCAACCGCGGCCGTGTACTGAACGTACCGGATGCGGATGTTGCGCTAGCCAATACACGCGCTGAAGCCGCGCGCACGGTCAGAGGCCATGCCGTCGAGTGGCATGCCTATCGCCGCAAGCTGGCGGAAATGGCTGGCGAGACACCGGAACCGAAAATCGAGGAAAAAGCCGCCGGCAAGATTGCTCCGAAGGAGGAGGCCAAGCCTGCTCCTGCGCCTTCTGCGCCGAAGGATGTGCTCAAGCTTTCCAAAGGCGAGCCTGGAGGGACAGGCAAAGCGGATGCCAAGACGCAAGAGCGCATGCATGCGATGGAAGAGGAGATCGCCGCCAAGGGCCGCGCGCTCCAGGAAGCGCAGGATCGCGTCAGTCAGCTCGAACGGACGGTTCGGGATATGCAGAAATTACTGGAGATGAAAGCTCAGGAGGCGAAAGCACCTGCCGCTCCAGCTCCAGCGCCGGCAGTTCAGCCTCCGCCTGCGCCCGTAGCCGAGGAGCCTGCCGCCCCTGAACCGGAACCCAAGCCGGCTCCGGTTCCGGCTGAAGCACCCAAGCCAGCCCCGGTAGTGGCGCCTCTGCCCGTCGCAGAGCCCAGCACCAGTTGGATCTCCACCTTCATCAGCAACCCCATCTACATCGGCGGCATCGTCGCCGCCCTGCTGCTGTCTGCACTGCTCTGGATGATGATGGTCGGCAGCAAGCGCCGTCAGGGCCTGACCAAGTTTGAAGACAGCATCATGACGGGCGGCGAATTCAAGAACAACGCCGTGTTCAATGCTTCTGCCGGCAATGTGGCTTCAGGCGCGGGCGCCTTGACTGAAAGCAGCATGTTGCTGACTGATTTCAGTCGCCTGGGCATGGGTGCGATCGATAGCCACGAGGTCGATCCGATTGCCGAGGCCGAGGTGTACATGGCCTATGGCCGCGATGCCCAAGCCGAGGAAATCTTGCGCGAGGCCCTCGTCAAGGATCCCAGCCGACATGAAATCGCGCTCAAGCTGCTGGAGCTGTATGCCACTCGCAAGGACACCACCAGCTTCGAAACATCCGCCAGCGAGTTGTATGCCGGATTGAGTGGTCAGAATACGCCGGTCTGGCAGCGCGCCGCCGAAATGGGGCGCTCGATTGATCCGCAGAATCCGCTTTATCGAGTTGCGGCGCCTCAAAATGGCGGCCTGGCATCAGCGCCTGCCAGTGCGAAGGCGGCAGCAGTGGTCGTTCCGGCTGCGGCTGCGGCAGTGTCCGTCGCCATGGCAAGCTCGGCGCTATCCTCCATGTCGGATACCTCCGATCTTGGCGATCTGAATGATTTGTCGAGCTTGAACGATTGGGGCGATGCGCCAAAGTCCGCCGGCGCCGACACCATGCTTTCACCCAATGCCGGCGCAGGAAAGGCTGCACAACCAACGCATGACAACCTGCTTGAGTTTGAAGCACCGGTCAAACCTGCCCTGGCATCGGAGCCCGATTTCGACTTGCCCGAGCCTTCGCTTGACGAAGATTTGACCACTCAAACGCAAGCCAAGGTTGAATTTGACCTGGCGCCGCCCGAGATTCCTGCCACTGAAGACCTGGCTTTTGAAACCAGCCCGGATTTCGACGAGATTTCCGGCACTGCCGCTGAATCGGCTTTTGAACCTGCTTCGTCGGTAGAACCGGAAGCATTGTCCACTCTGGATTTTCCCGACGAGATCGAGACTTCCTCTGTTGAAGATATGCCGGTCCTCGATCTTTCAGGTATCGATCTGAATCTGGAGGATGAACC
This sequence comes from Tepidiphilus sp. J10, assembly GCA_945897955.1. Lineage (GTDB taxonomy): Bacteria > Pseudomonadota > Gammaproteobacteria > Burkholderiales > Thiobacillaceae > PFJX01. The sequence continues at coordinate 21,596 of CAMDGQ010000012.1, forward strand.
CTTAACAGAAGTGCAGGCATCGGCTGCCCCGGAGCCAGTTCAGGAGGCAGAAACGATAGTCGGCAGGCCTGCGCTTGAAGTTGCTGATGACTTCGATCCGTTTGGCGAGCTGGCGGCTACGGCAGATTTTGATCTGACGCCGGAATTCCAGGCCGAACCTGAAACCTCAAGTGCACCAGTAGATGAATTGGTCGCCGAAGCACCTACCGAAGTTGAGTCAGGCATCGACCCGCTGTTGCACGAGGAGGTCAATACCAAACTCGATCTGGCGCGTGCCTATATGGAAATGGGGGATCGTGAAGGTGCTCGCGAAATTCTCCAGGAAGTATTGGGCGAAGGCGACCCACAGCAAAAGTCCGAGGCGGAAAAACTGATGGCCGAGGCAGCCTGAGGCTGGCCCGGGCTGGCTGCAACTGCTCCGCAAAAAATTGCAGCTGCACTCGCAGGAAGTACGCCGGATTCGTAAGCCGCTATTCGCGGCAACGACTCCGCTGCACTCGCAGGAAGTACGCCGGATTCGTAAGCCGCTATTCGCGGCAACGACTCCGCTGCATCCGGCAAGTCGCATCCTGATCTACCTGATGGCTGCCCTAGCAATCCCGGGGCTGCCGTTTTTATTGCTGCTGCTGTTACTCCTGCCGACCTTTCCGGTGTTGATCCTGAGTCGAAGGACTCCGCTGCGACTTCTTTGGCGGACGCGCTGGTTGTTGCTGGTGTTGCTGTTCGGCTACGCCTTCAGCTTGCCTGGGGAGCCGGTCTGGCAAGCGCTGGACGCTTATTCACCCAGTTGGGAGGGCTGCCGCCATGGTATCGAGCAGGCTGTGCGCTTGATCGTTTTACTGTTATGGCTGGATTTTCTGGTGCTGCGCCTGCCAGCCGATGAATTGCTTGCCGGGTTGTACCAATTGCTGCGTCCCCTTTCCATGATCGGTCTGGACCCGAAATCAGCCGCCTTGCGGCTGGGCTTGACCTTGCGTGCCATCGAAGGATTGGAACGGGGTCAGGGCAACCTGAGAGGCCTCCTGAAACTCGATTTTCAGGTTGATCTGCCGCTCAAGATCCAGATCAACCTGCGCTCTTTGCGCCCGCTCGATGTGCTGCTTCCTGGTTTTGTCTTCACCGGATTGATGGCGTTGTGGCTGAACTGACCCCCTACGCTGGCGCAAGAATCGCGCTCGGCATCGAATACGATGGCCGCAATTTCTGCGGCTGGCAGACTCAGCCCAATCAGTGCGCCTTGCAGAACCATCTGGAAAGCGCATTGGCCGAAGTTCATGGCGCGCCGGTGCTAACCGTCACCGCCGGACGCACCGATGCCGGTGTGCATGCAGTGGCGCAGATTGTGCATTTCGATACGCGCAATTACCGGCCCGAGCATGCCTGGGTATTCGGCACCAACGCGCGCTTGCCGACCGGCATATCGGTGCTCTGGGCGAAATTCATGCCGCCGGACTTTCACGCCCGCTTCGAAGCAGTGGAACGCACTTACCGCTATGTCCTGCTGAATCAGCCGACGCGTCCGGCCTTGCTGGCCGGGCGAGTCGGCTGGATTCATGGCGAACTGGACACCGACTTGATGGAGCAGGCTGCGCGCTGGTTGATCGGCGAGCAGGATTTTTCCGCTTTTCGCGCCGCCGAATGCCAGGCCAGAACGCCGGTGCGGGACTTGCGTGCAGTCAAAATATGGCGCCATGGCGCCTGCGTGCAGTTCGAGTTTCGCGCCAATGCCTTCCTGCATCATCAAGTGCGCAACATGGTTGGCGCGCTGGTCTGGGTCGGCTTGCGGCGGCGACCGCCGGACTGGATTGGCGAGGTCTTGCTGAGCCGCGATCGGAAACGCGCCGCCGCGACTTTTGCGGCGGATGGCCTTTATCTGGCCGATGTCCGCTACGATGCCCGCTTTGAATTACCGGCGCGGTCCGATCTGGGCCCGCTGGCTTACTTCCCTCCCGCGCCTTGAAAATTGCCTGAAATGACCCGCGTAAAAATGTGCGGCATCACCCGCCCGCAGGATGCACTCGAAGCCGCGCAAGCCGGCGCGGATGCCATCGGCCTGGTGTTCTATGCCAGGAGCCCGCGCAATGTCGGACTGGATCAGGCGGCGTGCATCGTGCAGGCGCTGCCGCCGTTTGTGACCACGGTCGCCTTGTTCGTCAATCCCGCGCCGGAAGAAGTCCTCGCCGTGATGCAATCGGTTCGGCCCGATGTGCTGCAATTCCATGGCGAGGAAACGCCCGAGTTCTGCCGCGGGTTTGGCGCGCCCTACCTGAAAGCTGCGCGCGTCCGGCCGGAAACCGATTTGATACAATTCGCCGCCTTGTACGCGGATGCCCAAGGATTGTTGCTGGATGCCTGGAACGAAGCAGCGCAGGGCGGCACCGGCGAACGCTTCGACTGGAACCTGATCCCTGCCAACTTGCCGAAACACGTCATTCTCGCCGGCGGCCTGAGTCCAGCGAATGTCCGACTGGCCGTTGAAACGACACGCCCCTGGGCGGTGGATGTCTCCAGCGGAATCGAATCATCCAAAGGCATCAAGGACGCGGCGCTGATCGCCGCCTTCATGAAGGAAGTCAAAAATGCAGTTTGATCAACATGCCTTACCCGATGCAACCGGCCACTTCGGCCCTTACGGCGGTGTTTTTGTCGCCGAGACGCTGATGGCTGCGCTCGATGAACTCAAACACGAGTACGAAGCGGCGCGCAAAGATCCCGACTTCCTGGCCGAGTTTCATCATGAACTGCGCCATTACGTCGGCCGTCCCAGCCCGATCTATCACGCCCGGCGCTGGTCGGAAATGCTTGGCGGCGCGCAGATATACCTGAAGCGGGAAGACCTCAATCACACCGGCGCGCACAAGATCAACAACACCATCGGCCAGGCTTTGCTGGCAAGACGCATGGGCAAGAAACGGGTGATCGCGGAAACCGGCGCCGGCCAGCATGGCGTCGCTTCCGCCACGGTCGCCGCGCGCTACGGCATGGAATGCGTGGTCTATATGGGCGCGGAAGACATCAAACGCCAGTCGCCCAACGTGTTCCGCATGAAGCTGCTCGGCGCCACGGTGGTCGGCGTCGAATCCGGTTCGAAGACGCTGAAGGATGCCCTGAATGAAGCCATGCGCGACTGGGTAACCAACGTCGAATCCACCTTCTACATCCTCGGCACCGCCGCTGGTCCGCATCCCTACCCGATGCTGGTGCGCGATTTCCAGTGCGTCATCGGCGACGAATGCAAGGTGCAGATGGCCGAAATGCTCGGCCGCCAGCCGGATGCGGTGATTGCCTGCGTCGGCGGCGGCTCCAATGCCATCGGCATCTTCCATCCATACATCCCGGTCGAGGGCGTGCGCCTGATCGGCGTCGAGGCCGGCGGCGACGGCATCGCCAGCGGCCGCCATGCGGCACCATTGTCGGCTGGTACGCCCGGCGTGCTGCACGGCTTCCGTTCCTATCTGATGCAGGACGCCAACGGCCAGATCATCGAAACCCATTCCGTTTCCGCCGGCCTCGATTACCCCGGCGTCGGCCCGGAACACAGCTATCTGAAGGATATCGGTCGCGCCGAGTATGTCGCCATCAACGACGACGAAGCCCTGGCCGCATTCCACAACCTGTGTCGTTTCGAAGGCATCATCCCGGCCCTGGAGTCCAGCCACGCGCTCGCCCATGCCGCCAAGATCGCGCCGACGATGGACAAGGACCAGATCCTGCTGGTGAATCTGTCCGGACGTGGCGACAAGGACATCAATACGGTGGCGAAGTTGGCGGGCATCGAGCTTTGAATGGGCAAGTTCGAAAAGACGCTTTGGCAAATATTGTCAGGCAACAGCGATCAGAACATTTCTTTCGGGGATTTGGTCTATGTGTTGGAAAGCCTGGGATTTCAGAAGCGATTCAAGGGCAGCCATCATTTGTTCAGTAACCCGGGTGTTGAAGAGATCATCAACATCCAGCCAGAAGGTGACAAAGCCAAGCCATATCAGGTGAAACAAGTCAGGGCAGTCATCGTCAAGTACCAATTGATTGGAGAATGAAATGTATCGCTATGAAATCATTCTGTTCTGGAGCAAGGAAGACAACGCTTTCGTGGCTGATGTGCCCGAATTGCCTGGATGCATGGCGCATGGCGATACCCAGGAATCCGCGTTAAAGAACATCCAGGAGGCCATGTCTGGCTGGATTGAGGTAGCGGGGGAGATGGGGCGTTCCATCCCAGAGCCACGGGGGCGGTTGATGTATGCATAACTTTTGTTCGTCCCAGTTACGGAGCTGACATGGCTAGCGAGTTGACATGGCGTCAAGCCATTGAACGGGTTCTTGGTGCAACTATTAGCCCGCTTCATTACAACGAAATCACCGAACAGATAATTGCTGACGGCTTGAGAAAAAGCCTGGGCGCGACACCAGCAGCAACGGTCAATGCCCAAATAAGTGCATCGATCAAAAAAGACGGTTTGCAATCTCCATATGTTCGCGTGGCCAAAGGAACCTACGTTCTCGCTAAACCATCTGCATTATCTTTGGCAGTGACGAGCAAGCTTACCCCGACTGTTTCAGTGTCTGAGGAATCAGAAGCGCAATATGACATCGTCACCTCGTTCGGGATGTTTTGGCGGCGCAATGCCATTGAATGGACCGCCACCCCCAAGCTATTAGGAATGCAGCAAATTGGAGCAACTCCCGTTGACTTCAATAAGCAATTGGGCATTTACCTGTTGTATGACGGTCGGGAAGTTATTTATATCGGACGAACAACAGACAGGCCTTTAGGTCGCCGTCTGTATGAACACACAAGCGACCGAATGGCCGCAAGATGGGATCGCTTTTCCTGGTTTGGCCTATTGCCGGTTTCTGAAGCTGGGGCACTTGGTGGGCTTCCGGCAACCTATGAAGCAGCCAAAATGATCCCCGCACTGGAGGCTATCCTTATTGAAGCGTTGGAGCCACGACAAAACAGAAAGCGTGGTGATGATCTCTCCGCTGTTGAGTACATCCAGCGAGAAGATCCCGAGATACAGAAGAAAAAAGTCAAAGAATCACTGGAACTAGCACTGAACAAGCTGTGACATTAGGAAATCTACCCATGAGCCGCATCGGCCAAACCTTCACTCATCTCAAAGCCCAGGGCCGCAAGGCCCTGATCCCCTTCATCACCGCCGGTGACCCGGCACCTGAAAACACCGTGCCGTTGATGCACGCGCTGGTCGAAGGTGGCGCCGATATCCTGGAACTGGGCGTGCCGTTTTCCGACCCGATGGCGGATGGGCCGACCATACAGCGCGCTTCCGAGCGGGCGTTGAAACATGGCGTCGGGCTGCGCGATGTGCTGGGCATGGTGAGCGAATTCCGCAAGACCAATGCCACGACGCCGGTGGTGCTGATGGGCTATGCCAATCCGATCGAGGCGATGACCTGGGATGGCTTCTGCGCCGCAGCGTCCGCCGCCGGTGTGGATGGCGTGCTGACGGTGGATTACCCGCCGGAGGAGTCCGGCGAATTTGCGGCAAAGTGTGCTGGCGCCGGGCTGGACAACATTTATCTGCTGGCGCCGACCACGCCGGCGGTGCGTGTCGATGCGGTGGCCAGACACGCGCGTGGCTTCATCTATTACGTTTCGCTGAAGGGGGTTACCGGCGCAGCGACGATCGACATGAGCGAAGTCGCGGCACGGCTGCCGGCGATTCGCGCCGCGACGGGCTTGCCGGTTGGCGTCGGCTTCGGCATCCGTGATGCGGCGACAGCACGCCAGGTCGCGGAAGTGGCGGACGCGGTGGTGATCGGTTCGCGTATCGTGCAGGAAATCGAACAATCCACGCCGGAAACCCTGCTGGCAAACGTGAAAACCTTTGTGGCCGGCGTGCGCGCCGCCCTGGATAACTGAGGATGCAACCATGAGCTGGTTCCAGAAACTGATTCCTCCCAAGATCAAGCGGCGTGAAACGGCCAAGAAAGTGGTGCCGGAAGGCCTGTGGAGCAAGTGTCCGAGCTGTGAAGCGGTGCTCTATGCGGCCGATCTCGACAACAACATGCATGTCTGTCCGCACTGCGGCTATCACAACCGGATCGGCGCGCGGCAGCGGCTTGAACAACTGCTTGATGAGGGTGGGCGCAACGAAATCGGCGCCAACATCCTGCCCATCGACGCGCTCAAGTTCAAGGACAGCCGGCGCTATCCCGACCGGCTGACCGAGGCGACCAAGGCGACCGATGAACAGGATGCGCTGGTGGTCATGGAAGGCCGCATGCTGAATCTGCCGGTGACTGCTGCTGCATTCGAATTCCGCTTCATGGGTGGGTCCATGGGCTCGGTAGTCGGCGAGCGATTCGTGCGCGGCGTGGAGGCTTCCGTGCGCGGCAAGAAACCTTTCATCTGCATCGCAGCCAGCGGTGGCGCGCGCATGCAGGAAGGCCTCAATTCACTGATGCAAATGGCCAAGACTTCGGCCGCGCTGACCCAGCTTTCTGCCAATCGCTTGCCGTTCATCTCGGTTTTGACCGATCCGACCATGGGCGGCGTTTCAGCCAGTTTCGCCATGCTGGGCGACATTATCGTCGGCGAACCGAAAGCCTTGATCGGTTTCGCCGGACCGCGCGTGATCGAACAGACCGTGCGCGAAACCCTGCCGGAAGGTTTCCAGCGTTCCGAGTTCCTGCTTGAACACGGAGCCATCGACCTGATCATCGACCGACGTGAACTGAAGCAGTCCCTGGCGCGGCTGTGCGCACAGTTAATGCGCAAGCACTCGCTGCAATAACCCATGCCCGGGGATGATCCGCGTTGAACACCCCCACTACGCTGCAGGATTGGCTGCAGCATCTGGAATCCCGCAATCGTGAAGCCATCGTACTTGGCCTAGATCGTGTCGCCCAGGTGCGCGACCGACTCGGTTTGTCGCCGACTTTTCCGGTCATCTCGGTCGGCGGCACCAATGGCAAGGGATCGGCCTGCGCCTATCTGGAAGCGGTGTTGACTGCGGCCGACTACCGCGTCGGCTGTTACACCTCGCCACACCTGCTTCGCTTCAATGAACGTATTCATATCGCCGGCCGCGAGGCGACCGATGCAGAGTTGTGCGAGGCGCTGGCGGCAGTGGAAAGCGCGCGTCACGAAGGCATGCAATACCCGGTGCCGCTGACCTATTTCGAGCAGGGCACGCTGGCGGCGATGTGGCTGTTTCAGCACGCCGGCCTGGATGCCGTGGTGCTGGAAGTCGGCCTTGGCGGGCGACTGGACGCGGTCAATGCATGGAGCGCCGATTGCGCGCTGGTGACCAGCGTCGATCTCGATCACCAGCAGTTTCTTGGCGAGACGCGAAACGAGATCGGCTTTGAGAAGGCGGGTATTTATCGCGCCGGTCGCCCGGCGATCTGCGGCGATCCAGACCCGCCATTCAGTTTGCTGGCACATGCCGACGCCATCGGCGCGCAAATGTTGCGACTTGGCGAAGACATTCGCATCGAACTGAATGAAGTCGGTTGGACTTGCCGGGTCAAGGAAAGCGTCTTCCCGGCATTGCCCAGGCTGGCCATGCCTGGCCGCCACCAATATGGCAATGCAGCCTGCGCGGTAACTGCGCTCTGGTCATTGCGCGCGCGCTTGCCGGTGAGCATGAACGCGTTGCGCGCCGGCTTGTCTTCGGCGCGCCAGCCAGGGCGATTTCAGATCATCGGACGACAGCCACTGCGTATTCTCGATGTCGCCCATAACCCGCAGGCGGCACGGGCTTTGGCGGACAGCCTGGCCGATATGCCACCTGGGGGAAAGATCATCGCGGTGTGCGCGATGCTGGCCGACAAAGATGTGGCCGCCGTTGTGGCGGCTTTGCGGCCACGCATCCAGCACTGGCATGCCGCTGGACTGGATATGCCGCGCGGCCTCGATGCCCAGGGTATGGCGCGTGTATTGCAAGATGCGGAATGTGCGTTTCAGCCCCATCGCACTGTGGCTGAAGCCTGGCGTGCAGCATGCTTGCAGGCAGAGTCGGCTGATACAATCGTCGCTTTCGGCTCGTTCCATACCGTAGCCGAGGTCATGGCGGAAGCGGATAGCGCCGAGTCGCATGGCTGAAACGAATGGCGGATATCGACTGTAATGGCTGAAATTGTCGTGACTCAGGATGAACAGGCAATGCGTCGGCGCGCTCGTCGGCGTTTGGTCGGGGCTGTCGCCATCGCGCTGACCTGCGTGGTCGTCTTGCCGATGCTGTTCGATAGCGAACCCAAGCCGTTGGGACCGGAAGTCGATATTCGAATCCCCGCTCAGGACTCCCCCTTTGAAACCGTTCCCTCGCCAACCCCGCCCACGCACTTGAATCCGGCTTCAAGCCAGCCGGAAGAAAAACCCGCAGAGGCGACCCTCCCCCCCTCCCCTGCCACCAGCCGGACCGATTCAGAGCACGCAACAGACGCCAGGCTTGAAGACAAGCCGCCCATTGCTGCCCCTGCTGCGATTGAAAAAACGAAGTCCAGGCCGGAGACAAACCCCAAGCCTGTTACAAAGCCAAAGACAGAAGAAAAGGCTGCCGCCAAACCTCGGCTCAAGCCTGATACGCCATTCAGTTCACAGGGCTATTTTCTGCAACTTGGCGCATTCACCAGTGAAGCGAATGCCCGCCAGTTAAGCGACAAGGCCTCGGCCGCCGGATTCAAGGTCGCCCTGGTAGGCGCGAACGGTCAGTTCCGCGTCCGGGTCGGCCCGATTCCGGAACAACAAAAGGCGCTGGACATGCAGAACCGGCTCAAGGCCAAGGGGTTCAGCCCGGTCCTGCTCGGACCATGAGCGCGCAATGACTTCACTCGATTGGATCGTGCTTGCAATCCTGCTGCTATCGACTGCGCTCGGTCTGATGCGCGGTCTGGCGCGCGAGATGCTGTCGCTGGCTGCCTGGGTGCTGGCATTCTGGGGCGCAAAATTGTTCGCGCCGTTCATCGCGCCATCGGTGCCAGGACTGGATAATCCGTCGCTACGCTACGCAGCAGCGTTGTTGCTGATTTTTCTGTTGATTCTGATTCTGGCCAGCCTTGCCGCAGCCATCGTCGGAAAATTGATCAATCTTGCCGGCCTGGGCTTCTACGATCGTTTTCTCGGCGGTGTCTTCGGCATTCTTCGCGGCACACTGGCCTTGCTTGGTCTGACCCTGATCGCCGGCCTGACCGCCCTGCCGAAATCCCAGGCTTGGCAACTCTCTCAAAGCCATGAGCAACTGGAGCGCATGGCCGGCAAATTCCTTCCCTGGTTGCCATCCGATCTGGCAGCGTTGATCCGTTACTAAGGGCACTCGACATGTGTGGCATCGTCGGCATTTACTCGCATCAAAGCGTCAACCAGTTGCTCTATGACGGTTTGCAGTTGCTTCAGCATCGCGGCCAGGATGCCGCCGGCATCGTCACGATGGATGGCAGCATGTTCCACATGCACAAGCAGCTGGGCATGGTGCGCGATGTGTTCCGCACACGCGACATGCGCAATCTGGTCGGCAACGTCGGCATTGCCCATGTTCGCTACCCGACAGCCGGCAGCGCTGCCAGCCCGGCGGAAGCGCAACCGTTCTACGTCAATTCGCCGTTCGGCATTGTGCTCGGCCACAACGGCAATCTGACCAATACCGAAGCATTGCAGCAGGAACTGTTCATGGACGATCTGCGCCATGTCAATACCGGTTCCGATTCGGAAGTGCTGCTCAACGTGCTGGCGCATGAATTGCAGGAAGCCGTGCATGGCCATCGGCTGAAGGTCGATGACGTATTCACCGCCGTCGCCGGAGTGCATCGCCGCTGCAAGGGTGCATACGCAGTGGTGGCGATGATCGCCGGCTACGGCTTGCTGGCGTTCCGCGACCCCAACGGCATCCGGCCTTTGATCATCGGCCGTCTGGACACGCTGGAGGGGCCGGAATGGATCGTGGCATCCGAGAGTGTTGCGATCGAAGCCATGGGCTACCAGGTCGTGCGCGATGTGTCGCCTGGCGAGGCAGTGCTGGTCGATTCGCGCGGTGAATTGTTCAGCCGCGCTTGCGCGCCGGCGGCGAGATTCACGCCCTGCATCTTTGAATATGTCTATTTCGCGCGGCCGGATTCGGTCATGGACGGCGCTTCTATCTACGAAAGCCGTCTGCGCATGGGCGAATATCTGGCGGAGAAGGTCAAACGCGATTTCGGCTACCTGAAGATCGATGTCGTTGTGCCGATTCCCGACACCAGCCGGCCTTCCGCGTTGCAACTGGCGTTCAAACTGGGCCTCGATTACCGCGAAGGCTTCATCAAGAACCGCTACATCGGACGCACTTTCATCATGCCCGGGCAGGCCTCGCGCAAGAAATCGGTACGCCAGAAACTCAACGCGATGCCACTGGAATTCAAGGGCAAGAATGTGCTGCTGGTGGACGATTCCATCGTGCGCGGCACCACCAGCCGCGAAATCATCCAGATGGCGCGGGATGCCGGCGCAACGGCGGTGTACTTCGCCTCGGCCAGCCCGCCGGTGCGCTTCCCCAATGTTTACGGCATCGACATGCCGACACGCGACGAGCTGCTGGCGAACGGCCGCACCGATGCCGAAATCGCTCAGGAAATTGGCGCCGACGCGGTGATCTACCAGGATTTGCCTGACCTCATCGCGGCGGTCAAATCGGTCAACCCGGATATCGTCGAGTTCGACGCGTCCTGTTTCGATGGCTGTTATGTCACCGGCGACGTGACCGAAGCTTATCTGGCGCGCCTGGAGGGGCAGCGCAACGGCGACATCCCGATGACGCCTGCGCCCGCAACCCGGCAACTGGACCTCAATCTGGCGGCATCATGAATCTCCAAGGACTCCACCCCGATACGCTTGCGGTTCGCGCGGGCACCCAGCGCAGCCAGTTCCAGGAGCATTCCGAGGCGATGTATCTCACCTCCAGCTTCGTGTTCGGCAGCGCAGCCGAAGCCGCCGCACGCTTTTCCGGCGCCGAGCCCGGACCGATCTATGCCCGTTTCACCAATCCCGGCGTCAGCATGTTCGAGGATAGGCTGGCGGCGCTGGAAGGCGCCGAGCGATGCGTCGCGTTTGCTTCCGGCATGGCGGCCATCCTGGCTACCGTCATGGGCCTGATGAAGGCTGGCGAACATGTCGTCGCCTCGCGTTCGATCTTCGGTTCCACCGTGCAACTGTTTCAGAACATCCTCGGCCGCTTTGGCGTCGAGACCACTTTCGTATCGCCGACCGACCCCGCCGAATGGCGCGCAGCAGTGAAGCCGAGTACGCGGCTGTTCTTCGTCGAATCGCCATCGAATCCGCTGACCGAGGTCAGCGACATCCGGGCGCTGGCCGACATCGCGCATGAAGCGGGCGCCTGGCTGGCAGTGGACAACTGCTTTTGCACACCAGCCCTGCAACGGCCGCTGCAACTCGGCGCCGACATCGTCATCCACTCCGCCACCAAGTATCTCGATGGTCAAGGCAGGGTGCTGGGCGGGGCAGTGTTGGGCGACAAGGCCTTGATGGAAGGCGTTTACACCTTCCTGCGCACTGCCGGGCCGACACTGTCGGCGTTCAATGCCTGGGTGTTGCTGAAGGGGCTGGAAACCTTGAGCCTGCGCATGCAGGCGCATTCAGCGCATGCGCTGGAGTTGGCGATCTGGCTGGAAGCGCATCCGAAAATCGCGCGCGTGCTCTACCCTGGCCTGCCTTCGCATCCGCAGCACGAATTGGCGATGCGCCAACAGGTCAATGGCGGCGGCATCGTCGCGTTCGAGCTCGCCGGTGGCAAGGAAGCGGCCTGGAAAGTCATCGACGCCACGCAGGTCATGTCGATTACCGCCAATCTCGGCGATACGCGCACCACCATCACGCACCCGGCCAGCACCACGCACAGTCGCATGACACCGGAGCAACGCGCGGCGGCGGGCATCGGCGACGGTCTGATTCGCATCGCCGTCGGCCTGGAGCATCCGGCCGATCTGATGGCCGATCTGGAACGCGGACTGGCGCTGATCTAGCCAAGTCTGTTCAGAAACTCCTGCAAATCCGCCGGCAACGGCGCTTCGAAGATCAGTTCCGCGCCGGTCAGCGGATGGCGTATTTCCAGTCGCGCCGAGTGCAGGAACATGCGTTTCAGGCCTTGATGTTTCAACCTGCGATTGAGTTCGGGGTCGCCATATTTGGTGTCGCCGGCAATCGGATGCCGCACCGCCGCCAGATGCACCCGAATCTGATGCGTGCGGCCGGTTTTCAGCTCGGCTTCCAGCAGGCTGTAGCCCTCCGCCACCTTGATACGCCGGAAAATGGTGTGGGCGCGCTGGCCGTCATCGTTGACCTCAACCCGTCGCTCGCCGTCCTCGGTCAGGAATTTGTGCAGCGGCAGCTTGATATGGCGGATTGGATCGCGCCATTCGCCGACCGCAAGCGCCAGATAGGTCTTGCGCGGTTCGCCGTCGCGCAGCATGCGATGCAGTTCGACCAGCGCCGAACGCTTCAGCGCCAGCACCAGAATGCCGGAGGTTTCCTTGTCCAGACGGTGTGCCAGTTCAAGGAAGCGCGCATCCGGTAATTCCTGGCGCAGTTGCTCGATGATGCCGAGACTGACGCCGCTGCCGCCATGCACCGCCTGGCCGGCGGGTTTGTCGATGACCAGCAAGGCATCGTCGCGATAGATCACCCGATCCAATAACGGATTCGTGATGGGCCCGTGTGCCGGCGTCGCTTCCGGTTCGGCGACGCGCACCGGCGGAATGCGTACTTCATCGCCCTCGACCAGTTTGTATTCGGGTTTCGAGCGGCGTCCGCTGACGCGCAGTTCTCCTTCGCGCAACATCCGATAGATGCGGCTTTTCGGCACGCCCTTCAGCATCCGGAAAAGAAAGTTGTCCAGACGCTGGCCGGACTGCTCAGGGCCGATGCTGACTTTGATGACTGCTGCTTTGCCTGTCGATTGCATTACTGTATATTCGCCCTGCTCAAAAAGCGTGCACACGGGGCGTTGAAGACCTTGCCCGCGCACTGACTTTGAGCGCCGGTTGTCTCGCTCACCGGCTAAGGCCGCCCGCCCGGTGTTTGCACTCGATGTCTGTTTACGCGCTAGAGCGCGGAATGAACGAACATCAGGCGCCCCTGAAAGGGCCCGTAACGGCAGCGCCCGAAAAAAGCAGCGATGGTAACGCAATTTATCTGCGCGACCCGCACCCGGATGATTCTCCGTCTGGTTCAGCGCTCAGCTTCGAAGCGAACGTATTGAATCGACGGGAAAAAACGATGAACCTCAACCATGCTCCAGCCGCTCAGCGACATAACCAATCACGCCGTCTGATCCCCTGCCTCGCATTGCCGCCGCATCCAGCCCCTGAATAACGGAGCTGTTCGGCGGGGTTTATCCCCCGGGGCGCGAGAGCGCTGGGGTGAAACATGAAACGTATGTTGTTCAACGCGACGCAAGCGGAGGAACTCCGCGTCGCCATAGTCGAAGGCCAGAAACTGGTCGATCTCGACATTGAATCCGCCAACAAGGAACAGCGCAAAGGCAATATCTACAAAGCGATTGTCACGCGCGTCGAACCTTCCCTCGAAGCCTGCTTCGTCAATTACGGCACCGACCGTCATGGTTTCCTGCCGTTCAAGGAAATCTCCCGCGCCGCCATTCCCGGCGCCGAAAAAGGCGATTTCAGTCGCGGCCGCATGCAGGATCTGCTCAAGGAAGGCCTTGAGCTGGTGGTCCAGGTCGAGAAGGACGAGCGCGGCAACAAGGGCGCCGCGCTGACCAACCAGGTCAGCCTGGCCGGCCGCTATCTGGTGCTGATGCCCAACAACCCGCGTGGCGGCGGTGTTTCGCGCCGCATCGAGGGCGAAGAGCGCAATGAACTGCGCGACGCTTTGGCGCAGCTCGAAGTGCCCGCCGGCATGAGCCTGATCGGCCGCACCGCCGGAATTGGCCGCAGCGTCGAAGAATTGCAATGGGACTTGAACTACCTGCTGCAACTGTGGACCGCCATCGATGGCGCCGCCAAGGGCCAGACCGGCGCCTTCCTGATCTATCAGGAATCCAGTCTGGTGATCCGCGCCATCCGCGACTACTTCACGCCCGACGTCGGCGAGTTGCTGATCGACGAACCGGCGATCTACGAGCAGGCCAGGCAGTTCATGGCGCATGTGATGCCGCCCAACGTCCACAAGGTCAAGCTGTACACCGACCCGGTACCGCTGTTCTCGCGCTTCCAGATCGAGCATCAGATCGAAAGCGCATTCTCCCGTCAGGTCTCTTTGCCGTCCGGTGGCGCCATCGTCATCGACCATACCGAAGCGCTGGTCGCGGTCGACGTCAACTCGGCGCAGGCCACCAAGGGCAGCGACATCGAGCAGACCGCGCTGAATACCAACCTGGAAGCGGCGGAAGAAGTCGCCCGCCAGTTGCGTCTGCGCGATCTCGGCGGCTTGATCGTGATCGACTTCATCGACATGGAAAACCAGAAGAATCAGCGCGAGGTGGAAGACCGCCTGCGCGAATCCCTGCACCATGATCGTGCGCGCGTACAGACCGGCAAGATTTCCCGTTTCGGCCTGCTTGAACTGTCGCGTCAGCGTCTGCAACCCAGCCTAGGTGAAACCAGCTATATCACCTGCCCGCGTTGCGCCGGCACCGGCCATGTGCGCAGCACCGAATCGTTTGCCCTGCACCTGTTGCGCATGCTTCAGGAAGAGGCGATGAAGGACAATACCGGCGCAGTTCATCTGCAGATTCCGGTCGATGTCGCCACCTTCCTGCTCAACGAGAAACGCCACGACATCCTCGCCATCGAAGCCCGCCATCGTGTCGAGATCATGCTGATTCCGAACATGCACTTCGAAGTGCCCCGCTACAACCTGGCGCGTTTCCGGCATGACCAGCTAAATCAGACCGAGCCCCTGGCGCCCAGTTATCGCATGGTCGAAAAACCGGTTGAAGTGGAAATGCAGCCACGCAATGGCGGTATTGACAAGCCAGAGCGCGCGCAGCCGGTAGTACAAGGCATTACCCCCTCGCAGCCGGCTCCAGCCCACGTTGCCGCCCCCGTCGCGGTAGCTGTGCCGGAAAGCAAGCCAGGCCTGTTTGGACGTCTGTTTGGCTGGCTTCGCGGCAGCAGCGAACCTGTCGAGGAAGCCCAACCCGTCGTCGTCAAAAAAGCGGAACCGCGTCGGGAACGTGAGCCGCGACGCGGCCGCGAGGGCAAAAGCGATCGTAGCGATCGTGAAAATCGCGAGCAGCGCGGCGACCGCCGTCCAAGGGGTGAGAAGAACGATCGTGGCGATCAATCCGAGCGCCCAGCACGCCCGGATCGTCCGGATCGTCCAGAGCGCTCGGAAGCGAGAGAGCCACGCGAGAATCGTGAAGCCCGGCCCGAGCGGGGTGAACGTCCCGATCGGGGCGAACGTCCCGAGCGGACAGAACGTCCGGAACGCCCGCGCCGCGAACGCCCCGAAGCAGCGCGTCCGGCAGATACCGAAGCAAATCCATCCGCACCGCTGGAAGCTGGGCTGATCAGCACAGAAGCACCGGCCGAAAACGGTGCAGATGAGCGCGATAGCCGTCGCCGCGGCCGGCGAGGCGGTCGGGGCCGGCGTAGCGAGGGTCGCCAGGATTCTGCTGCCTCTGTCGCCGAGCAGACCGTCAGCGAAATCGTCGCCGAATCCGAAAATCTGACTGCTCCCTCGCAGGCTGCTCCGCTGACCGACACCGCCGGGTCCGCTACGATCGACAGCAACTCCGTTCCGCTGGTCATCCGTATCGATACGCCGCCCGTGCAGGCCAGACCAGAACCGGAGACTCGTGCTACGCAACCGAAAGCGCCGAGCGAAGTTGTCGCCTCCCGGGAAGTCACAGCCGAACCCGTATCGCAAGCCGTACCGCAACAGACTGGCACCGACAACCTGGCTGCGGCCGGTTTGCAACTGGTTGAAACAGCGACAACGACCATCAGCGCACCGGAAGACCAGGAAACTCCGCCACAGCGCCGCCGTGGCAGAGGCGGTCGAAGTGCGGCCACCGCCGCTGCGGAAGAACTGGTGCTGGTTGAAACCCGGAGTGAATCCGACGTCGTCGCCCAAGCCAGTTCAGAAACTCCCGGCGAGTGGGGCCCGCCCTCCAATCCGCGCCGTCGCGCCCGACCAAGAGTCGCTGAACAGGTAGCGGCAGAACCCCTGGTCATGGTGGAAACAAAGACTGCGCAATCCGAGCAGAATCCCCCCGCCTGATCTCCAGTCGGCTCCGAGAAACCGGCGCTATCAACGCGCCGGTTTTTTTATTTCTGAAACTTGCCCAGCTTGTCGATCTGTCTGATCTCGTTGATCAAGCCATCCGCTGCGTCTTCAACCATATCGAGCACCATATTGAAGCCGGAGCGACCGCCGTAATAGGGATCGGGCACATCCAGATTGGGATAACGCCGGCTGAAGGAAAGCAGTCGCCTGACCTTGTGCTGCAATTGGTCGGGACATTGCTTCAAAAGCAGGGACAGATTGTCCTTGTCCATCGCGAGAATCAAATCGAACGACTCGAAATCGGCATCGCTGACTTGCCTCCCCCGCAATTCAGACAGATCGTAGCCACGTTTTCGTGCTGCTTCCTGGGCACGCGGATCGGGTGGGTTGCCAATGTGATAACCATGCGTACCGGCAGAATCGATCCGAACGCTGGCAGCAAGTCCCGCCTGCCTGATCTTGTCGCGAAAAACGCCTTCGGCAGTGGGGGATCGACAGATATTGCCCATGCAGACGAAAAGAATTGAAGTTTTTTTCATGTATCTAGGTGTCTAGCGTTGCGAGGTTACGTGGCCTGCTCTCCCCCATTCGCGCAAGCGAACCGAAGCTTGCAAGCCCTTTCCAACCGACGAGGAATCATTCCTCGGCATCAAACAGGGCAAATCTGCCGCACCGGATGCCCACAGGCACGCGGGAAGATATTGATGGCCAACTCGCCAGCTTGGGTTGGGGGACGAGCCATCGAACCCGCACTATT
Organism: Tepidiphilus sp. J10; assembly: GCA_945897955.1. Taxonomy (GTDB): domain Bacteria; phylum Pseudomonadota; class Gammaproteobacteria; order Burkholderiales; family Thiobacillaceae; genus PFJX01. The sequence goes on from CAMDGQ010000012.1 coordinate 38,560, forward strand.
GGCAAGCGTGGTTTGAGTGAGGATACCAGGCATGTTGAAACCCTTAAAACGCCGAAGCATGAAACGACTGTTTCTGCAATCGTTGCTTTCCGCCTGAACGGCGCTTAAAGAGTCTGTTTGGTGGGTGCTAACGGGCTCGAACCGCTGACATTCTGCGTGTAAGGCAGACGCTCTACCAACTGAGCTAAGCACCCTTGTTCGGGGAAATCACTTCAAAGTGTGTTCCACTTTCTGAAGTTGAAATTCGTATGCCATTGACTGGCGGGGCTTTATAACAACCGTGCCCGCCCGCGTCAATGCTTGATTACCAGCGGGGTTTCGTTTGCCGCCGGCACCGGGGCCGGGGCTGCCGCCACGACATCTTCCGACAGCGGAACAGGCATGCGTTCAAGCGCGGCTTCGAGAACCTGCTCGATCCACTTGACCGGCTGAATTTCCAGACGATTCTTGATGTTGTCGGGAATCTCGGTGAGATCCTTGACGTTGCCCTCCGGTATCAGCACTTTCTTGATGCCGCCCCGATGCGCCGCCAGCAGCTTTTCCTTCAGGCCGCCGATCGGCAGGACTTCCCCACGCAACGTGATTTCACCGGTCATCGCGACATCGCAGCGCACCGGAATTTCGGTGAACACGGAAACCATCGCGGTGGTGATGGCCGCGCCGGCGGACGGGCCGTCCTTCGGCGTGGCGCCTTCCGGCATGTGGATGTGCATGTCGTTCTTTTCGAACATCTCGACGCTGATGCCCATTGATTTTGCGCGACTGCGCATCACGGTGCGAGCGGCTTCGATGGATTCCTTCATCACGTCGCCGAGTTGGCCGGTACGGGTGATATTGCCCTTGCCCGGCATACGCGAGGCTTCGATGGTGAGCAGTTCGCCGCCGACTTCGGTCCAGGCCAGGCCGGTGACCTGCCCGATCTGGTTGTTTTTCTCGGCCATGCCGTAGGTGTAACGCTGCACGCCGAGATACTTTTCCAGATTACGCGGGGTGACGCTGATCTTGCCCTTGGCTTTCTTCAGCGCCAGCGCGGTGACTGCCTTGCGGCAGATCTTGGAGACTTCGCGTTCCATGCTGCGCACGCCGGACTCGCGCGTGTAGTAACGCACGATGTCGCGCAGCGCGGTTTCGCTGACATGCAGATCGGATTCTGCCAGGCCGTTGTTCTTCAACTGCTTGGGCAGCAGATAACGCTGGGCGATGTTGACCTTCTCGTCCTCGGTGTAGCCGGAAAGGCGGATCACTTCCATCCGGTCGAGCAACGGCGCGGGAATGTTGAGCGAGTTGGCGGTGGCGACGAACATCACGTCGGAAAGGTCGTAATCGACCTCGACATAATGGTCCTGGAAGGTGTGGTTCTGCTCCGGATCGAGCACTTCGAGCAGCGCAGATGACGGGTCGCCGCGGAAGTCCTGCCCCATCTTGTCGACTTCATCAAGCAGGAACAGCGGGTTGCGCACCGTGGCTTTGGTCAGGCTTTGCAGAATCTTGCCCGGCATGGAGCCGATGTAGGTGCGGCGATGGCCGCGAATTTCCGCCTCGTCGCGCACGCCACCGAGGGCCATGCGTACGAACTTGCGATTCGTGGCGCGGGCAATGGACTGGCCAAGCGAGGTCTTGCCGACGCCGGGCGGCCCGACCAGGCACAGGATCGGAGCCTTCAACTTGTCGACGCGCTGTTGCACGGCGAGGTATTCGACGATGCGCTCCTTGACCTTTTCCAAGCCGTAATGGTCGGCATTGAGCACGTCCATCGCGGTTTCCAGGCTCTTCGAGATCTTGGTCTTCTTGCGCCACGGCAGGTTGATCAAGGTCTCGATGTAAGTTCGCACCACGGTGGCCTCGGCTGACATGGGCGACATCATCTTCAGCTTCTTCAGCTCGGACTCGGCCTTCTTGGCGGCCTCCTTCGACATGTGCGCGGCCTTGATGCGCTTGTCCAGCTCATCGACATCGCCGGTCTCGTCGACATCGCCGAGTTCTTTCTGGATCGCCTTGACCTGCTCGTTCAGGTAGTACTCGCGCTGACTCTTCTCCATCTGGCGCTTGACGCGGCCGCGGATGCGCTTTTCCACCTGCAGGATGTCGATTTCGGTTTCCATGAAACCCATCAGATGGTCGAGCCGGGCCTTCAGGTCGGTCATTTCCAGGATCGCCTGCTTCTGTTCCAGCTTCAGCGGCAGATGCGCGGCAATGGTGTCGGTCAGGCGCCCGGCGTCGTCGATGCCGGCCAGCGAGGCGAGGATTTCCGGCGGAATCTTCTTGTTGAGTTTGACGTAATTGTCGAACTGCGCCAGCAACGCGCGCCGCATCGCCTCGATTTCCGGATCTTCGTTGCCGGTTTCCGGCAGTTGCTTGCCACGCGCCATGAAGTGGCTGTCGGCTTCGATGAACTCCTCCACCGCGACGCGCAGGTTGCCCTCGACCAGCACTTTCACGGTGCCATCCGGCAGCTTGAGCATTTGCAGGATGCTGGCAATAGCGCCGACTTCGTACAGGTCGTCGAAACTGGGTTCGTCCTTGGCCGCCGACTTCTGCGCCACCAGCAGGATGTGCTTGCCGCTCTCCATTGCAATTTCGAGCGCCTTGATCGACTTGGGACGGCCCACGAACAGCGGGATCACCATGTGCGGAAACACCACTACGTCGCGCAACGGCAACAACGGCAGGGTAACGGGATCTGTGAATTGGGCGATTTGGCTCATGATTTCCTCGGCAGTGTTGCCGCCTATGCAGTTTGACCTACATGAGACCGCCGGGATCGATTTCAACCCGGCGGCGTTAATTACTGAAAAAGAGCCTTCAACCAGCGGCCTTTGCTTGCTCCGCATAGATCAGCAAGGGCTTGCCCTCGCCAATCACGGTCTTCTCATCAACAACAACTTTTGATACATCCTTCATGCCCGGCAATTCAAACATGATGTCGAGCAATGCATGCTCGATGATCGAACGCAGACCACGTGCGCCGGTCTTGCGCTTGATCGCACGGTTGGCGATTGCTGTCAGAGCTTCCTCGCGGAATTCAAGCTCGACGCCTTCCATCTTGAACAGTTTTTCAAACTGCCGAGTAAGCGCATTCTTGGGCGTCGTCAGAATCTGCTTCAACGCGGTGACATCAAGCTCTTCCAGTGTGGCTATTACAGGCAAACGGCCGACAAATTCGGGAATCAGACCGAACTTGATCAGGTCTTCCGGTTCGACCATACGGAACACTTCGCCGATGTCCTTGCGGTTGTCCTTGCTCTTCACTTCGGCGCCGAAACCGATGCCGGATTTTTCGGTGCGATCGCGAATTACCCGCTCCAAACCACTGAAGGCTCCGCCGACAATGAACAGAATGTTGGTGGTATCGACCTGGATGTATTCCTGATTCGGGTGCTTGCGCCCGCCCTGAGGCGGAATTGACGCGACGGTACCTTCAATCAGCTTCAGCAGAGCTTGCTGAACGCCTTCGCCCGAAACGTCGCGAGTGATGGACGGGTTTTCCGAGCGGCGGGAAATCTTGTCGATCTCGTCAATGTAGACGATGCCGTTCTTGGCTTTCTCGACATCGTAATCACACTTCTGCAGCAATTTCTGGATGATGTTTTCGACATCCTCACCGACGTAACCGGCTTCGGTCAGCGTCGTCGCGTCAGAGATAACAAACGGGACATTCAACTGCCGTGCCAGCGTTTGAGCCAACAAGGTCTTGCCGGAACCGGTTGGGCCAATCAGCAGGATGTTGCTCTTGGCCAATTCAACTTCGTCATCCTTGCTGCCGCCGGGTTGACGCAATCTCTTGTAGTGGTTGTAAACCGCAACAGCAAGAGCGCGCTTGGCCTTTGCCTGCCCAATAACGTACTGGTCCAGAACTTGGCTGATTTCCAGTGGCGTGGGCAGTCGGTCACCAACTTCCTTGTCGGCTTCCTTGCCGACATCTTCGCGAATGATGTCCAGACAGAGATCAACGCATTCATCGCAGATGAAAACGCTTGGACCAGCGATGAGTTTGCGTACTTCATGCTGACTTTTACCGCAGAAGGAGCAATACAGCAGTTTTTCGTCGCCTGATTTCTCGGCCATGATGGGCTCCGTGCGTGAAGAGAATCTAATACCCGATTAATTAACTCAAGTTTACGCGGGGTCGTTGCGATTTGCCAGCACCTTGTCGGCCAAACCATAGGCCACCGCAGTTTCAGCGCTCATGAAATTGTCGCGATCGGTATCGCGTTCGATCGTTTCTATGGGCTGACCGGTATGTTCGGCCAGCAAGCCATTGAGCTTTTCCTTCAGGTACAGGATTTCCCTGGCATGAATCTCGATGTCTGTTGCCTGGCCCTGAAAGCCGCCCAGGGGCTGATGGATCATCACGCGCGAATTGGGCAGCACAAAACGCTTGCCCTTGGCGCCGGCGGAGAGCAGGAAAGCGCCCATGCTGGCAGCCTGGCCAATGCACAAGGTGGAGACATCCGGCTTTATGAAACGCATGGTGTCGTAGATCGCCATGCCGGAGGTGATCGAACCGCCCGGCGAGTTGATATACAGGTAAATGTCCTTGTCCGGGTTTTCGGATTCCAGGAACAGCAACTGCGCGACCACGACGTTGGCGGTCATGTCGTTCACCGGCCCGACCATGAACACCACGCGTTCCTTGAGCAGGCGCGAATAGATGTCGTAAGCGCGTTCACCCCGTCCGCTCTGCTCGATGACCATGGGGATATACCCCAGGCCGGAAGGTTCCTGTGTCCAGTTGCTCATCAAGCATTCCCCATCAAGGCTTCCAGGGTTGTTGTCTCATCGCTCACCTGAGCGCGCTCCAGCAACCAGTTGACAATGTTTTCCTCCAGAACCAGCGCCTTGGCTTCCTTGAGCCGGGCGGCATCCTGGTAGTACCAGCCGACCACTTCAGACGGGTCTTCGTAACTCTGAGCGAATTCATCAACCAGCGCGCGCACCTGCTCCTCGCCAACGACAATCTTCTGCTCAATGACTATCGCATCCATGATCAGCCCAAGGCTGACCCGCCGTTTCGCCTGAGGTTCAAAGACACTTTCGCTCAGCTTGATGTCGGCATCTTTCATACCTCTGGCTTTCAGATCGGCAATGGCTTTTTCCATCAGCGCAGAACGCTCCATGGAAACCAGATTGCTTGGAACTTCAATTGGGGTGGCATCAAGCAAGCCGTTCAGAACCTGCTCCTTGATCTTGGCCTGAACGCGGCGCTTCGCTTCACGCGACAGGTTCGTGCGAATCTCGTCGCGCAAACGACCGACGTCGCCATCGGAAACACCCAGACTCATGGCGAAAGCAGCATCAATCTCTGGCATCTGCGCTTCATGCACCGATTTCACCGTGACATTGAAGGTGGCTGTCTTGCCGGCAAGTTCCTTGGCGAAATAATCATCCGGGAAAGTCACATCGAAGATCTTGTCTTCCCCTGCTTTCATGCCTGTCAGACTCCCTTCGAAGTCTTTCAGGGTGCGGCCTTCGCCGAGCATCACCGGAAAATCCTTGGCATCACCGCCAGGGAAAGCAACGCCGTCGATCTTGCCCAGATAATCGACATGCACTCGGTCGCCCTGCTTCGCTTCGCGCTCGACGGCGTGAAACTGAACACGCTGCTTGCGCAATACATCCAGGGTGCGGTCCACATCCGTATCCGACAGTTCAACCATCGGACGAGTCACCTGGATTTGTGCAAGATCACCCAGCTTGATCTCGGGAAATACTTCAAATGTTGCGATGAAACCACCACCTTCAGCCGGCGCGAATTGTGGATAGCCCGCCACATGCAGGTTGTTTGATTGAATCGCGGCGCTGAACTCCTGTTGCAGCGCATCACCAAACACCTCATTACGGATTTCGCCTGCATAACGCGCGGCAACCAGATTCTTCGGCGCTTTGCCAGGTCGAAAACCGTCAATGCGTACGGTGCGCGCGACCTGCGCCAGACGCTTGCTCACCTCGGCCTCGATTGCGGCCTGGTTGACATTGAGGGTGAGGCGTCGGTTGAGGCCATCGAGAATTTCCACGGTTGAAGTCATAAGGTTTTCCTTGAATGATCAAAATTCATGCCAGGCTACATCACCAGCCAAACCCCTGATAATCAGGAGTTTTCTTGAAAAACCCGCCGTCAAGCAGTGCAGGATTAACGACAAATTCAAGATTTTGGCGGTCATGCAACCCGGAATTACTGGTGCGAAAGGGGGGACTCGAACCCCCACGCCATAGGCGCTGGAACCTAAATCCAGTGCGTCTACCAATTCCGCCACTTTCGCAAAAACGGCCAAGTGTAAACTAAGCCCCCCCTTTCCCGCCAGCCGATCAACTCCCTCGCCAGAATGTAACCAATTGATTTAATTAAAATGAACCCTGAAATTCAGCGCAATTTGATGACCCCAGGTCATTACGAAAACTTCCCGGTGGGTTCGCTTTTCATGCCTGCTCGGCTCCGCGCACCAATCCGAGCCATCTATGCATTTGCCCGCAGCGCGGATGATTTCGCCGACGAAGGCGACGATGCGACTGAAGTTCGCTTGGCGAAACTTGGTGAATATCACGCATTTCTGCACGCGCTGGAGCATGGCGAAACAGTGGAACATCCGGTATTCAAGGCACTTGCGCCACACATTCGGAATCACAATCTGCCCTATTCGCTGTTCCACGACCTGCTCTCCGCATTCGAGCAGGATTGCACCAAATCCCGTTACGCTCATTTCGGCGAAGTAATGGACTATTGCAAGCGTTCGGCGAATCCCGTCGGACGCTTGCTGCTCAAGTTGTACGGGGACGATGACGCAAAACATCAGGCCTGGTCGGATGGGATCTGTTCAGCCCTGCAATTAATCAATTTTCTTCAGGATGTGGCGGTGGACTGGCAAAAAAACCGGATATATCTGCCGCAGGACGAAATGGCCCGTTTCGGCATCAGCGAACGCCAGATTGCTGAGGGTCGCTGCGATGCGCTGTGGCAGCAATTCATGAAGATCCAGATCGAGCGCGCTCGCAGAATGTTGCAGGCAGGTGCCCCGCTCGGACGTGCCCTGAAGGGACGTATTGGTTTCGAAATGCGCTTGATCATCCTGGGCGGCGAACGCATCCTGATGCAATTGCATACGAGCCGCGGTGACATGTTCAAGCAACGGCCGAAACTGGGCTGGAAGGACTGGTTGTACATGTTCTGGAAGGCTGCCTATGTTCGCCGCTCCTCGTCCAACGCCGCGACATCCTGCAGTGGCGGCAGTTGCAAGCGCTGAGATGTCTGCCGTGATGAGCCCGCACGACTATTGCCAGGCCAAGGCGATTGCCAGCGGTTCAAGTTTTTATTACAGCTTTCGTTTTCTGGCGCCGGAGCGACGGCGGGCAATCATCGCCTTCTATGCTTTCTGCCGCGAAGTGGATGACATCGCCGACGAATGCAAGGACGCCGGACTAGCCCGGATCAAGCTGGCCTGGTGGCGAGAAGAAATCGGCCGTCTTTACGCCGGCACCCCCGAGCATCCGGTCACGCAAGCACTGGCCGATGCCATCTTGTCGTTTCAACTTCCGCAAGACGCCTTTGAACAGATCATCGACGGCATGGAAATGGATCTCGGGTTTTCACCCGGCGAGTCGGTGCGCTACCCTGATTTCAAGTCTCTCAGGCTTTACTGCCATCGCGTCGCCGGGGTTGTTGGCGAGGTCTCTGCCGCCATTTTCGGCGTCACGGACCGCGCAACCCTGAAATACGCCAACAAGCTCGGACTTGCCTTCCAACTCACCAATATCATTCGGGATGTCGGCGAAGACGCGCGTCGAGACCGAATCTACCTGCCGGCTGACGAACTGGCTGAATTCGGCGTAACTCCTGACGATCTGATTCACGCCCGAACGACCGAGAATTTCCTCCGATTGATGGCATTCCAGACCAAGCGCGCTTTCACGACCTATGACGAAGCAATGGGGTTGCTGCCTGACGCAGATCGTAAAGCACAGAGACCGGGCTTGATCATGGCGGCGATTTACCGAACATTGCTGGAGGAAATCGAGGCCGATGGCTTCCATGTGCTTGACCGCCGCATTTCACTCACTCCGCTGCGCAAGCTCTGGCTGGCCTGGCTAACCTGGATCAGGAATTAGTGCCAGAAGTGCAATCTGACAAGGTTGCCATCGTCGGCGGCGGCTGGGCCGGTATTGCTTGCGCCGTTGAACTTGCTGGTCAGGGCGTTCCGGTCGGATTGTTCGAATCCGCCCGCCAACTTGGCGGCCGCGCCCGGCGAGTCGATTGGGATGGACTGGCGATAGACAATGGTCAGCACCTGATGATCGGCGCCTATCGGGAAACCCTGCGTCTGCTGAAAAGGCTGGGCACGTTCGATCGATTGGAACGCAAAAAACTTGAGCTGGTCTTGCCCGGCTTTCGTTTGCGCCTGCCCCGACTACCCAGCCCGCTTCACCTCGGCATCGGGCTGCTTGCTGCCAACGGGTTGCATCTTCGTGACAAATTCGCTGCTGCAAGCTTCATGCGCTACCTGCAGGCACTGAACTTCAAGCTCCCCTTCGATTCCTCCGTGGAGGAACTGCTCGCACAGCAAAAACAACCAGACAATCTGGTGGAAAAACTCTGGGCGCCGCTTTGCATCGCCTCTCTCAATACCCCCATTGCAAAGGCCTCTGCACAGGTCTTCTGCAATGTATTGCGCGAGAGCTTTGCCGGTCCTCGCGAAAACAGCGATCTACTCCTGAACCGGGCAGATCTGGGGTATCTATTGCCCGATGCGGCGACAACATTTCTCGGCCACCACAAAAGTGAAATCCATCTCGGATGTACGGTAGAGGCGGTTAGTCGAGTCCAGGAAGGGTTTCACCTGACCGGACCCGCGATTACTTGCGAACAGATCGTACTGGCGCCTCACCCCGCGCGTCTCTCGGCTTTGCTCGCCGGCTTGCCAGAAATGACCGACTTCATACGGCGGATTTCCGATTACACATGGCAACCCATTCTTACGCTCTGGCTGCGCTTTTCCGCTACCCCGCACTTTCCTTATCCGATGCTTGCATTGGGCGACAGTTCGTCACCCTGGGCGTTTGAACGCAGCGATATCGCCCCTGGCATCGTTTCCCTGGTAATGAGCGCTGATGGTCCACACCTTGAACAGCCGGCGGAGCAACTACGCGATCAATATCTGGCCTTGCTTGCCCGCCAAATCGGCCCGCTGCCTGAATTGATCAACTGGAAAACAATCATCGAAAAGCGGGCCACCTACACCTGCATTCCAAATCAGTTCCGCCCCGGCAACCGCACGCCAATTGACGGTTTGTACCTGGCCGGCGATTACACAGCCGGAGTCGACCCGACAGCTACTTACCCCGCTACCCTCGAAGGCGCTGTGCGGAGCGGCGTAGAATGCGCGCGACTTATTCTTGCCGACAGAAAATGAACGACTCCATGACCGCCCAGGATCTCCTGATCAATCAAACCATCCTGGTCACCGGCGCAGGCCAGGGACTCGGACGGGCAGCAGCGATCGCCTATGCCAGGCATGGCGCAACAGTCATTCTGCTTGGGCGCAATGTACGCAAGCTGGAACAGGTTTATGACGAAATCGTCGAAATCGGTGGAAAGCAGCCCGCGATTTTCCCGATGGATCTTGCAGCAGCCACGGATGCCGACTATGAAGCAATGGCGCAGGCAATCGGTTACCAACTAGGCCGCCTCGACGGCATCCTGCACTGTGCCACCGCATTCGATGCTCTGGCGCCGCAAGCACTGGAAAGCGTCGAAGGCTGGACAAACTTGTTCAGGGTCAATGCCTCGGCTCCTGCCGCCATCAATCGAGCCTGTACCAATTATCTGGAGGCAAGTGAAATTGCTTCGGTGATTCTGGTTGGCGAAACGCATGGACATCACCCGGTAGCCTACTGGGGCGGGTTTGCGGTCTCCAAAGCTGCACTGGAAGCCTATTTCAAAATCCAGGCGGACGAATGGGCCGATACGCCCATGCGCATCAACTTGCTGATTCCAGGCCCGATCAACACACCGCAACGTGCCAGAACTCATCCCGGTGAAGCAAAGGACAGCCTGACTCAACCCGAAGCACTGATACCTCGATTGCTGTATTTGATGGGAAGGGAAAGCAATGGGGTTCGAGGGCATGTGTTCGAGGGTGCATGAAGCAAACCCGGCGACGCTAACCCCCGTTCATGTCTCGATAGCTCTGACGCCTGTCAGGCATCTCCTCGCAGGCCGGCGGATACATTGAGATTGATGTTGATCAGAATATCGAGCTTTTCCGGAGCCGGATAAGCAAGCGCCTCGAAAGTTCGTCGATCGACAAACATGCTCAAGGCCAGAAGATTCTTCTTGATTTCATCTGGCAGCGGATTGTCTTGCACCGAGAGTTCGGCCTGAAAGAACGTCCAAACCTTCTGGTTGTAATTCAAAGCGTATTCAAGCTCGGCGGCGCGATCATCGCTTGACCAATTGTCCCTGATCATCTGCAACTGCATGGCCGCCTTGTTCAATACGGTCGCCTCGATGTCGCGTTGCGACAAAGTGGCTTTTTCGACATTGCGATATGCATCAAGCGGGTTTGCAGGCATTACTGATCAACTCCTGTTCATAACTTATCAATTCCCGCGCGTGCTTGAGGGCCCGATAATAGTGAGCGCCTAGAACTGCATCGCTCAACTTTTCAAGCAATCCGGTGGTACTCGGCGCAACTTCGATCACTGCGCGCACTTGTTCCCAGTAGTACTGGTGATACTTGGCCAGATTCGGCGTATCCATATACATGAGCTGAACGGCGAGATAGATGCGCTTGCAAGGCGAATCGGCGTCGGATTCCTTGAGTATGTCCTTTTCTCGCAAGACGGGAACATCATTCAGAACAGCCAACTGGCATCGACTGTCGCCATTGACGATAACGGCCCCTCCGAGAAACAGCTTCTCGTGGGGCCGAAGATCGAGTTTAAGCGGCATGACGACTGTTCAATCCAGCATTACCTTGATTCCGCCGCCTGTTCAAGCTGATGAGCGTTGCGACTGATTCCTTGGCGACCAATCCCGTCGCGGTCAATGCCTGCATCGGCGAGTTGAGCGCGCACAAGCGTGCCCTCACCTACCTCAGCCGACTGTTCCTGGCGCGCATAGCTGACAACATCTTTCCACATGCCAGCCTGTAATCGCTCAACAACTGTCTTCATGGCTTTAACCTGATCCATCGCCGCGCTTACTTCGTCATTACTGGCGGATTCGGCATCAAGCGTGAGGATATCCCACATCGGCTCCTTGATCAGACTTGCAGCCGCAGTGTTGCCGGACTCGCCACCTTCGACAGTCTTGGGATCCTTCTCAACTCCAAACAGTTTTCCCAACGCATCAAGCGACTCCGGCGGCGGAAAAGTCAGCGCATCAATTTGCCTGCGCAAACCGCCAAAGCTGTTCAAAAGCGAAATTCGTTCAGGATTGTCGATCGGGTATGGTGGATACATCTTGACCACCGCACCCAGATCTTCTTCCATGGCACTGAGCAATTGCTCCGCTTTTTCGGCTGTAACGACAACTTCCCGGACCAATGATGCTGCCTTGTTGAGCACCTCCTGCTGACCTCGTATCTGTGCAAACGCAACTGCGACTTGAGACGTGGAAGCCGATTCCTTGCCACCAGGCAGATCAAGAACAGATGCACCACGCACCGTATCCGACTGACTCGTCGGGCGCGATGCCTGCACAGTAACGGGCGCGTTCGGTTGAGCCAACACCGAGTGACCAAGAGCAGGCCCTGAAATTCCAGTGACCATTTTCACCCTCCCCCCGCATGCGCCCGAAAGCGCATGCGGGTCAAGTTACCAAGCATTCCCGGGATTAGAACAGTCTCAGGATCGACTGTTCAGCCTGCGAGGAAATGCTCAGGGCGGTAGTTCCCAATTGCTGCTTGGTCTGCAACGAAAGCAGGTTGGCACCTTCTTCGTTGGTATCAGCCTCGGTAAGCCTGGTCGAACCGACAATCAGGTTGTTCACCATTTCACCGATGAAAGTCTGCCTCGTCGTCAGGGTGCTCAGGTTGGCCGACAACTCTGAAGCCCGAGTCTGCAAAGTCGCAATGGCCGCATTCAGACTCGCCTCAACCAGATCCAGATTAGGCGCGTCATCAAGATCGGCATAAGCAATATTGCCGCTTGTTCCGGCTACATCAAGCACAGCGCCGCCACCGGAAATACCCAGACCGCTGGCGCCGGCATTGAAACCGGACATGACGATTTCTGTCGTGGCATTCTCATTGAAGTTAACTGTCAAGGTCACACTACCGCTGGTCAGGAAGTTGGTTCCCTTGTAGCTTGCGTCAGTCACCAGATTGTTCAGTTGCTCAACCAGGCGGTTGTACTGCCCAACCAGGCCGGAAGCGCCTGCGCCGGTATTGTCGCCACCCAGTGTCACAGAACTGTTCACCGTATCGTTGATGGCCGAACGAGCTTGCGTTACCACGCCACGAATCGCTTCAATGGTGGTCAATACACCCTTGATACCCGAATCGGCAGCCTTGACAGTCTGAATTGCCTCACTGATGTTGTCCTTAAGGCCAGTAAGCAAACCTGCGCGTGAAGTATGGCCTTGTGCCGCAAAGAAGTTGGCGGGGTTGTCAACTGCGGTGTTTACTCGCTTGCCGGTAGCAAGTCGTTCCTCGGTTTGTCCCAACAGCCGTGCAGTGGTCTGCAAGCTGATCAGATTGGAACGCATTGAAGAGGTCAGGCCGATTTCGCCGATTGCCATGATAAAACTCCTTTTCTAGGGTCGATTGATGGAGGTTTTCTGCCTCCAGAACAGGGTCTAAATACCGTGTTCGTGCTGCATATCGACAATGGCCGAAATAACTTTAGCTTTTTTTTGATTATTTTCCGAAACACTCAAGACAACGCAAAGCAATTGCCAACGCAAATCTGGTTCCCGAACTGAAAAGTCATTCTTCCCGGAGTGCGCCTGACATGCGCTCGATTATCGGCTTCAGCAGATAGTTCAAAAGAGTTCTTTCCCCGGTAGTTACCAGAACCTCAACTTCCATCCCGGGTTTGACATCGAGTCCGGCACGTTCAAGCCCGCTCAGCAAAGCCTGATCCGGCTTGATAACTGCCTGGAAGTACGGAAGCCGAGTGTGTTCGTCAATGATCTGGTCGGCTGAAACCGTATCCACCTTGCCGGTCAGAACGGGCGTATTTGTCCGCTGCAACGAGGAAAACCGGACAGATACCGGCAAACCCGGTTTCAGGCGATCCGCCGCCATGGTCGGGAATCTGGACTTGATCAACCAGGTTGACTGCATCGGGACGATGTCCATCAAACGCTGGCCAGCCTGAACTACGCCACCTATCGTGTGCAGCGCCAGATCCATGGCTTGCCCGCTTGCCGGCGAACGAACATTTGCGCTTTCCACCTCGAATTCCAGCGCCTTGATGCGTTCTGCCAGGGTCGATACTTCGTCGCTCACACTGCCAAGCTGGGATTCGACCTCACTCCGGAAAGTCTGCACCAACTGAAGCGTCTTCAACTGGCTTTCATTCATGGCCTGCTCCGTACGGCCAATGTTGGTGATGGCAGTAGCCAGATCAACACTGAGCTCGCCCATATCTCGCTCGACTTCATGAATGCGATTCATGGAAATGAAACCCTTGCTTACCAGAGCGCGAAAACTTTCCAGTTCCTTTTCCTGAGCGGCAAGGCGAGCTTCCTGGTGGCGCTTGATCTCCTTGAAACCAACCAACTGACCTTGCAGTGACGCAAGTTCGTGTTCAATGATGCGCCGCTTGATTTCGAGCTCCCTGCGGCGAGTCTCAAACAATCTTGTTTGCAATTCGACTGTTGAGCCCACACGCGGATCGCCAGAACGATCCAGCAAATCACCAGGCCAGACGATCCTGCCCTGATTTGAACGTTCCGCGTTCAGGCGAGCCTCCAGGCAGCGGGCGCTGATCCATTGACCTACGGCTGCTTCAAGCTGTGCCTGCGCCTGCACAGTATTCAGGCGTACCAATGTCTGGCCACGAGCGACCTGATCACCATCCTTGACCAGAATCGCATCCACAGCGCCCCCAACCAGCGTCTGAACCGTCTTCTTCTCGCCGCTGACCACGACCGTACCGGTGCCGGCCATACCTTGATCAAGTGGCGCAAACCCGGCCCAAAGCATGAATCCGCCAAACCCGATCGCCAAAACCCACAAACCCAGCCGCGCCATGGCGGCGGCATCCGAATCGAGAGCCAGGCGATCGGCTTCGGAGCCGGTCAGATGCGGGTCAAACTTCATGATTACGAGTCAATCCCCTGAATCAGACCGGGTTGAGGAACCGGCCACAACGGGAGCGGAAGCAGTCAATGCCTTCAACACCTGATCTTTTGAGCCATAGAGATGCTGCATGCCATCCTTGAGCAGGAGCATCTTGTCGACAACAGCCAATACGTTGGAGCGATGCGTAACCAGGACAACGGTCGAACCGGCATCCTTGAGAGACCTGATTGCCGCAAGCAAGGCCAGTTCTCCGGCTTCGTCAAGATTCGAGTTGGGCTCATCCAGAGCGACAACAGCAGGCAATCCGTAAAGCGCGCGGGCCAGTCCGATACGCTGCTTCTGACCGCCCGACAGCTTGAATGCGCCGGCACCAAGAACGGTTTCATAGCCTTGCGGGAAATGCAGCACCATCTCGTGAATGCCGGACATCCGCGCAGCCTCGATCACCTTGACCGAATCCACTTCGCCAAAGCGGGCGATATTCTCGGCGACTGAACCATCAAGCAATTCCACATCCTGGGGCAAGTAACCCAGTGATGGCCCCAAATCCCCGCGCGACCATTGAGCGATATCGGCCTCATCGAATCTCACCGAACCGTGCGCGGGGGGCCAGATACCCACCATTGCCCGCACCAGAGAAGACTTTCCGGATGCACTCGGACCGACGATGGCAATTGCCTCGCCCTTGTTCAAGGAGATATTCACGCCATTGACCGCCGGTTTCCTGGCGCCGGGCGGCACCACGATCAGGTTTTCCAGCCGGATAACGCCGGTTGGCGGGGGCAACGCCATGCGATGTGTTTGCGCCGGATAAGTCGCAAGCAACTCGTTCAGTCTCCGATAACTGTTCTTCGCTCCATCGAGTTGCTTCCACGACCCGATAGCCAGTTCAACCGGCGCCATGGCACGACCCAACAGAATGGATACAGCAATCATGGCTCCAGCCGATATTTCGTTTTCCAGCACCAGATATGCGCCCAAAGCGAGTGACAGAGACTGCCAACTGATTCTGATGAAACGAGTCGCTCCGGCAATCCCCAGGCTGCGCCTGCTGGCCATGGCCTGGGCTGCCAGCACTCGATGCTGCAGGCCTGCCCACTTGCTGCGCAGGACATCGAGCATACCGAGTGCATGAATCACCTCGGCATGCTGCAAGGAACTGTTGATATATGAAGCGCTGGAAATTGAAAGCTGATTGGCTTCAGCCATGTAGCCGCGGGTAGCGAATTCGTTCCAGATTGCCAGCATCACCAGAATTACCGAACCGACCAGGGCAAAGACGCCCAGCCAGAAGTGGAACAGAAAGCAGGCTGCCAGATAGATCGGCAACCAAGGCGCATCGAAGAAGGCAATCAATCCTTGTCCGGTAATGAATTGCCTCAGTGTCGACAAATCGCTCAACACTTGAGACGGGTTGGCGGAACGTTCGCGCAGATTGCGTTCAAAGGCAGCAGTAAAAACCCTTTCGCCCAGACGATTGTCAATTCCCGCGCTCATCCTGACCATCACCTGGCCCCGTATCCACTCAAGTGTGCCGCTCAACATGAACAAGCCCAGGATGATCAGGCTCAGCATTACCAGCGTAGTCTCGTTCCGGCTGGTCAAGACGCGATCGAAGACCTGCATCATGTAGATCGAAGGCGCCAGCATCAGGAGATTGATCACTCCGCTGAACAACGCCAGGCTCACGAATATCTGCCGGTAACCCAGCAGGGCGGCATCAAGTTCACGAACAGGATCAAGGGCAAGCTTCATGTGCGCACCATTCTTCAGGCCCGCCACAACCCGACATGCTGCATAGCAATATTCATGTTTCTCTAGGACTAAAGTTTTCCGGTGCATTTGCCGATAGGGTTTCCGCAGCAAATGTCGGCGGAATTACGGCAGAGATTTCAGTAGTCACCGCATCAATCGTTTGAATAGTGTTTCTGGAGATTAGCATGAGCAGCTTTATTACTGGCCTTACCACAGCGCAGATAGCTGCTCTGGCCACCAATCAGATCGCGTCGCTGACCACTGAAGACATCGCCGCGTTCACGGCGACCCAGATTGCCGCGCTGACTACTGCTCAAGTGCCTGTGCTGACCACGGAAAGCATAGCGGCATTCTCCACTGCGCAGATTCCGGCATTTACCAGTGCACAGATTGTCGCCTTCACCGGCGGCCAGATTGCCGCCATCGAGACAGTCGATCTGGCGCTGATGACCACCGCGCAGATACAGTCGATTGCCAGCGACGACATCGCCTCGCTCACCACCGCTCAAGTTGTCGCTTTGACTACCGCGCAGACCGCCGCGTTGACCTCGACGCAAATCGCAAACATGACAACGGCGCAAATCGCGGCAATGGAAACCGCCGATCTGTCGAAATTGAATACCACGGCATTGCAGGGATTGACCACGGCCCAGATCGCGGCATTGACCACTGCGCAAGCGGCTGCCTTGACCCTGACGCAACTCTCGAAACTCAGTAACAGCCAGATCGCCGCCTTCGAAACCGCAGATATTGCCAACCTGTCCACAGCGGCCATCACCGGCCTGACTACGGCACAGATCGCCGCACTGACCACTGCACAAGCGGCTGCGCTGACATCCACCCAGATCGCCGGTCTGAACATCACCCAGATTGCCGCATTCGAAACGGCAGACCTCGCCGCCCTCACCACGACCGCATTGCAGGGCCTCACCACGGCGCAAATCGTGGCGCTGACCACAGGGCAAGTCGCAGCGCTGACCACCGGGCAGATTGCCGCCATTGGCACCGCCCAGATCGCAGCTCTGGCGACTGACGACATCCCGGTGCTGACCACCGCTCAGATCGCCGCGTTGACCACTGCACAAGCAGGTGTACTGAAATCGACTCAGGTTGCAAAGCTGACCACGGCGCAGATTGCAGCAATGGAAAGCGCCGATGTGGCCAAGCTTTCCACAGCCGCACTGACCGGTTTGACGACTGGTCAGGTCGTCGCCTTGACTACCGAACAGGCAGGTGCGCTCACCTCTGCGCAGCTTGCTGCCCTCAGCGCGGCCCAGATCGCCGCGCTGGAAACAGCGGATATCAGCAATCTGTCCACTACTGCATTGCCTGGCCTCACCAGCGCCCAGATAGTGGCGCTGACCACAGCTCAGGCCGCCGCACTGACCACCAGCCAGATTGCCGCACTTACTTCCGCGCAAATCGCCGCGTTCGCGACAGACGACATCGCCGCGCTAAGCACGGCACAGATCGCTGCACTGACCACCGCGCAGGCGGCGGCACTGACATTGACCCAGATTTCGAAACTGACAACGGCGCAAATCGCGGCCATGGAGACAGCCGATATCGCCAAGCTCTCCAGCACTGCCTTGCCCGGCTTGACAACCGCTCAGATTGTCGCGCTGACCACAGCACAAGCTGCTGCGCTGACCTCGTCGCAACTCGCCAGTCTGACCCCGGCCCAGGTCGCTGTTCTGGAGACTGCCGATCTAGCCAGTCTCTCCACTACCGCGTTGCCCGGCTTGACCACAGCAGGCATCGTCGCGCTCACCACCGGCCAGGTTGCCGCGCTCACCACAGCGCAGGTCGCCGCGCTCACATCGACCCAGATCGCCGCCCTTGCAACGGATGACATTCCGGCGTTGACCACGGCGCAGATCGCCGCCCTGACCACCGCCCAGGCTGGAGCGTTGACTGCGACCCAGATCGCCAGGTTGACCACAGCTCAGATCGCCGCCATGGAGACGGCCGATGTCGCCAAACTGACCACCGCAGCCCTGCAAGGCCTGACCACCGCGCAAGTTGTGGCCCTGACCACTGCTCAAGCTGCCGCGCTCACTACTGATCAGTTCAGCAAACTGACTGCCGCGCAAATCGCCGCCCTCGCCACCGATGACATCGCGGCGCTGACCACCGCCCAGGTCGCTGCGCTAACTACCAGTCAAGCGGCCGCGTTGACCTCGGCGCAAATCAACAACATGACCACGGCGCAGATCGCCGCCATGGAAACGGCCGATGTCGCCAAACTGACCACCGCCGCACTGCAAGGGCTGACTACCGCGCAGGTCGTCGCGCTGACCACCGCCCAGGCGAGCGCGTTGACACAGGTTCAGGTCGCAGGCTTGACCACGACCCAGGTCGCCGCACTCCAGACAGCGGATATCGCCAGCCTTTCAACCGCCGCAGTACCTGGTCTGACCACGGCCCAGATCGTCGCGTTGAGCACCGGGCAAGCAGCCGCATTGACCACCACGCAGTTTGAAAAACTGACTGCAGCCCAGATTGCCGCGCTGGCGACAGACGACATCGCCGCGCTGACCACCGCCCAGATCGCCGCGCTGACCACCGCGCAAGCAGCCGCATTGACCTCTGCGCAAATCGCCAACATGACCACGGCGCAGATCGCCGCGATTGAAACCGCCGATTTCGCCAGGCTTTCCACCACCGCGCTGCAGGGACTGACCACGGCCCAGGCGGTCGCGATGACC
Organism: Tepidiphilus sp. J10; assembly: GCA_945897955.1. Classification (GTDB taxonomy): domain Bacteria; phylum Pseudomonadota; class Gammaproteobacteria; order Burkholderiales; family Thiobacillaceae; genus PFJX01. The sequence goes on from CAMDGQ010000012.1 coordinate 57,266, forward strand.
ACCGCTCAGGCGGGTGCGCTGACTTCAGCCCAGATATCCAAACTGACTACCGCCCAGATTGCCGCGCTGGAAACCGCCGACGTTGCCAAGATATCCACTGCTGCACTGCCCAGCCTGACCAGCGCCCAGATCGTGGCGCTGACCACAGCGCAGGCTGCCGCCCTGACCACCGAACAGTTCAGCAAACTGACCCCTGCCCAGATCGCCGCCCTGGCGACGGATGACATCGCTGCGCTGACCACCGCCCAGATTGCCGCGCTCACCACGGCGCAGACAACCGCCCTCACTTCCGCTCAGCTTGCCAAAATGACCACGGCGCAGATCGCCGCCATGGAAACTGCGGATGTCGCAAAACTCACCGTTACGGCGCTGCCCGGACTTACCACCGCGCAGGCCGCCGCGCTGACCACGGCGCAGGCGGCAGCATTGACGTCCGCCCAGATCGCCGCACTGAGTACTGCCCAGATTGCGGCCATGGAAACCGCCGATATCGCCAAACTCTCCACGGCAGCGTTGCAAGGCTTGAGCGCGGCTCAAATTGCCGCCCTGACCACGGCCCAGGTCGCCAACCTGACCGTCGCACAAATTGCCGCCCTGAAGGCCGCGCAGGTCGCTGCGCTGGCTACCGACGACATCCCGGTCCTGTCCACCGCACAGATCGCCGCGTTGACCACTGCCCAGGTCGGCTCCTTGTCGTCGGCTCAGCTTGGCCAGATGACCACCGCGCAGATCGCCGCCATGGAAAGCGCCGATGTTGCCGGGCTGGCTTCTTCCGCAATCCCGGGCCTGACTACCGGACAGATTGTCGCGCTGACCACCGCACAGGCGGGCGCGCTGAATTCGGCGCAAGTCTCAAGGATGACAACGGCGCAGATCGCCGCCCTGGAAACCGCCGACATCACAAATCTGACCACCGCCGCATTGCAAGGGTTGACCGCTGCCCAGGTCGCGGCATTGACTACCGGCCAGGTTGCAGCGCTGACGACGGCACAGATCGCTGCGCTCAAGGGCGCCCAGATTGCTGCGTTGGCGACGGATGATATCGCCGTGCTCAGTACCGGGCAGATCGCCGCATTGACCACGACCCAGGCCGCGTCCTTGACCCTGGCGCAGCTATCCAATATGACCACGGCGCAGATCGCCGCGATGGAAACCGCCGACATCGGCAAACTAGCCGCCGGCGCCATGCCCGGACTGACGACCGCGCAGATTGTCGCGCTGACCACCGCACAGGCAGGGGCACTGACTTCAGCCCAGATCGCCACACTGACCACGACACAGATTGCCGCACTTGAAACAGCCGATATTGCCAAGCTGACCACCGCCGCATTGCAAGGCCTCAGCGCAACCCAGGTCGCCGCTCTCACCACGGGCCAGGTCGCCGCATTGACCACCGCCCAGATCGCCGGCTTGAAAGCCACCCAGATCGCGGCGCTCGCCACTGACGACATCCCGGTTCTGGGCACTGCCCAGATTGCGGCATTGACTACCGCCCAGGCCGCCGCATTGACGCTGGCTCAAGTCAGCAAGATGACCACGGCACAGATCGCTGCGATGGAAACCGCAGATATCGCCAAGATTGTCGCCGCAGCCATACCCGGCCTGACCACTGGCCAGATCGCGGCATTGACTACCGCCCAGGCTGGCGCATTGGTTTCCGCCCAGATCGCGAGCATGACGACCGCCCAACTCGTCGCCATGGAGACTGCGGATGTCGCAAAACTATCGACAGCCGCAATACCCGGACTGAGCACAGCGCAAATTGTGGCGCTGACTACGGCTCAAGTCGCCGCACTGACTTCGGATCAGATTGCGGCAATGTCGACCGCGCAGATAAGGGCGATGGAAACAGTCGACATGGCCGCACTTGGCGCCTCCCAGGTCGGCGCCTTCACCTATGCCCAGTTGGCCGCGCTGACCACCGCGCAAGTCAACGCATTGACCTCGCCGCTCAGCGCGACACAGATCGAAATCCGCGATATGGCCCTCCTGACCCCGGCCGCAATTGCTGCGTTGACCACGGCGCAGATCGCGGCACTGACTACTACACAGGCCTCCGCGCTGCTGCCGACCCAGATTGCGGCGATGTCAACCAGCCAGATTCGGGCGATTGAAACAGTCGATCTCGCCCAGCTCACAACAGCCGCGATTGTCGGCCTGACCACCGCGCAGGTTCCTGCGCTCACCACCGATCAGATCGGCGCACTGACCACCGCACAGGTGCGCGCAATGCAAACCGCCGACATCGTCGCGTTGACGCCAACCCAGGTTGGCGCAATGAGTACCGCCCAGTTTGCTGCGCTCAGCGTCGATCAGATCGCCAGACTGGAAACCGCCGACATTCAGGCGTTGAGCACCGCGCACATCGTCGCCCTGCGCACAGCGCAGGCTGCTGCATTGACCTCCAGTCAGGTCGCCGCGATGACCACCGCACAAATCGCCAAGCTGGAAACCGCCGATCTGGTCAATCTATCCACCGCAGTCATACCCAGTTTGTCCGCTTCCCAGATCAAGGCGCTGACCACTGCACAAGCCGCCGCACTGACCACAGCACAGGTCAGCAAACTGACCACCGCGCAGATTGCGGCTTTGGATACCGAAGACATTGCCAGTCTGTCCACCGCTGCAATTGCCAGTCTGACAAGCGCACAGATCGGCGCATTGACAACCCGGCAGGCTCCGGCCCTGACCACGGCCCAGATTGCCGCCTTGACCAGCAGCCAGATCGCATCATTCCAGACCGAGGATATTGCGCGTCTGACCACCGCCCAGATCGAAGCATTGACCACGGCGCAAACACCAGCACTGACCACGGCGCAAATAGCCGCGTTGAGCCTCGACCAGACCATCGCGCTGGAAACGCAGGATTTCGCCAGAATTTCAACGGCTTCGATTGCAGCCCTGAACACTGCCCAGGTTGCGTCCCTGTCCACCCAGCAGATTGCTGCACTGACCACGGCCCAGATCAAGGCGATCGAAACTGCCGACCTGATTGTTCTCAGCGAAGAACAACTCCATGCAATTACCACCGCCCAGGTTGCCGCATTGACCACCAATCAGGTAGTGGCACTGACTACCGATCAGATTGCCAGCCTTGAAACAGTCGACATCGCTGCACTGACCCCCTTCCAGATAAGCAAGCTGACCACCGCCCAGATTGTTGCGCTGACCACCGAGCAGGTTGCCGCATTGACGCCAGCCCAGGCCGCCGCCCTGACTACAGCCCAGATCATCGCGCTTGAGGTTGATGATCTCGCCAATCTTTCCACCTCCGCCATCGCCGCGCTGACCACGGCCCAGATACTCGCGCTGACCACCGAGCAGATTCCCGCCTTGACCAGCGCACAGATCGCCGCGCTGACCACGCCTCAGATCACCATCATGCAGACCGCCGATCTGGTCGAGTTGACGCTCGACCAGATCGATGCCTTGACAACCACTCAGGTTGCCGCGCTGACCACATTCCAGATCAGTCGATTGACCACGGCGCAGATCAACGCCCTGACTACTGGCGATGTCGCCGCTCTTTCCACCGCTCAGGTTGTCGCGCTCGGCACAGAACAGATCCCGGCCCTGGATATCGAAGATATCGCCGCCCTTTCAACGGCGCAGATCATCGCCATTCAAACTGCCGACATGCGTGCGCTGACCACCGCACAGATTGATGCACTGACCACGACCCAGGCTGCCGCGCTGACCAGTGCGCAGGTCGTCGCGCTGACCACTGAACAGATTGCCTCCCTGGCAACCGAAGATCTGGCCGCGCTGGCAACCTCCATCGTCAACAAACTGACTACCGCCCAGATCGCAGCTCTGACCAGCGACCAGATCATCGCCCTGTCCAGCGCGCAGATCGCGGCCCTCACCAGTGCCCAGGCGCTTGCATTGACCAGCGCCCAAATCGCGGCTATCGAACTGACCGACCTGGGGGCCCTTTCCACGGCCACCATCGCCAACCTGACCACTGCGCAAATCGTTGCGTTGAGCACTGAACAGATTGAAGCGCTCTCCAGCGGACAAATTGCCGCATTGACCACGGCGCAACTCGCCGCGTTGACCACCGCGCAGATCCCGGCCATAGAAACCGCCGATCTCGCCGCCCTGTCGACCGCCAAGATACCGGTACTGACCACTGCGCAGGTAGCAGCACTGACCACGGATCAGATCGTGGCGCTGAGTGCGCCGCAAATTTCGGCGCTGGAGAGCGCCGATGTCGCCGCACTGACCACCGAACAGATCAGCGCGATGGCTGCCAGCCAGATCGAGTCCCTCAGTACCACCCAGTTCGCGGCACTGGCTACCAACCAGATCGGCGCCATACCTCTGGACGGTATAGCCGCCCTGAACACCAATGTGATCGCGAGCATGAGTACCGCGCAATTTGCTGCGCTCAGCACTGACCAGGTCATTGCGTTGACACCGGACCAGGTCGCCGTCATCTCCTCTATCCAGCTTGCGGCCCTGAGCACCACGCAAATGGCTGCACTGGACGCCGGCGACATGGAATCGCTCTCCACCAGCGCGATCGCAGCGTTGACCACAGCCCAGGCCGCCACGCTGACCACAGCGCAGATCGCCGCCCTGACGCCCACCCAGATTGCAGTGCTTGAAACCGCCGATCTCGCGGCCATGAGTACCGCACAGATCGCCGCCCTGACCACCGACCAGATGCCGTCAATGACCAGTACACAGGTCGCTGCGCTCTCCACTGCGCAGTTGGTGGCGATCGAAACTGCCGACTTTGCTGCGTTGAGCACTACGGCCATCGCAAATCTCACCAGCGGTCAGGCCGCCGCGCTGACCACGGCGCAAATCGCCGCGCTGACGCCGCTGCAAGCTGGCGCCCTCGGCACAACCCAGAGCAATGCGTTCAGTACCGCGCAGATTCGCGCCATTGAAACAACCGACATTCCCGCCTTGAACACTTCGGTTGTGCAGAATCTGACAACGACCCAGATCGCCGCATTGAGTGGAGTACAGGTAAGCGCGCTGATCACGGCGCAAGCGGCAGCCCTGACCTCTGCGCAGATCGCCGCGATGAATACCGCGCAATTTATCTCGCTTGAAACCAATGACATCGCCAAACTTTCAACCAGCGCAATCGAAGGCATAACGACTGGTCAGATCGTATCGCTGTTGCAGGGGCAGGCTGCCGCCCTGACCGCAAACCAGGTCGCGGCAATGAGCACCGCGCAGATCGCCGCGATGGAAACTCGCGACTTCGCCCGACTGTCGGCCAATGCCGTCAAGGCACTGACTACCGAGCACATAGGCGCCCTCTCGACCGGTCAGATCGCCGCACTAACCACCAGCCAGGTACTTGCGCTCGAAACGGCCGACATCGCGGCGCTGTCCACCGCGCAGACTGCGGCGTTGACAACCGCACAGATCGCCGCCTTGAGCACCTCTCAGGTCGTCGCCATCGAAACTGCCGACATCGCAGCGCTTACCACCGCCCAGGTGGCGGCTTTGACCACCTGGCAGGTCAGCAAACTGACCACCGCTCAGATCGCCGCACTGGAAACCGCCGACATTGCCGCCATGACCACGGCGCAGATCGCCAAATTGACCACGGCGCAGATCGCAGCCATCGAAACAGCGGATATCGCCGCGCTGACCACCGCGCAAGTCGCCGCATTGACGACTCAGCAATTGCTCGCATTGACCACGGCACAGATCGCTGCGCTGGAAACGGCCGACGTCGCCGCGCTGACCACCGCTCAGGTTGCGGCCCTCTCCACTGCGCAATTGACCGCTATCGAAACCGCAGATATAGCGGCATTGACCACCGCGCAGGTTGCTGCGTTGACCACCTGGCAGATCAGCAAACTGACCACCGCTCAGATCGCCGCACTGGAATCGGCTGACGTCGCAGCGCTGACCACCGCTCAAGTCACCAAGCTAACCACGGCACAGATCGCCGCGATTGAAACGGCCGACATCGCCGCACTGACCACGGCACAGGTTGCCGCGATCACCACGACCCAGATCAGCAGCCTGACTACCGCGCAAATCGCGGCCATGGAAACTGCGGACATCGCAGCGCTGACGACTGCGCAAATTCCGAAATTGACTACCGCGCAGATCGCCGCTCTGACTACCGCGCAGATTCCGGCCTTGTCCACCGCCCAGATCGCCGCCCTGACCAGCACCCAGATTGCTGCCATGGAGCCGGCCGATGTCGCCGCGCTGAGCACCGAACAGGTCGCTGTGCTGACTTCTGGCGCCTTGGTCAGCAAATTGACTGGGGCTCAGATCGCCTCGTTGACCACAACTCAAATTGCCTCGATCGCGACCGCCGATCTGATTACCCTGACCACGGCCCAGATCGCCGCATTGACCACCGCTCAGACGCCTGCCTTGACGACCGCGCAGATCGCCGCACTGACCACGGCACAGATCGTGGCCATGGAAACTGCCGATTTTGCGGCATTGACTACCGCTCAGATCGCCGCGTTGACCACTGCGCAAAGCAGCAAACTGACCACCGCGCAGATCGCCGCGCTCACCTCTGCCCAGCTCGCCGCGATTGAAACCGCAGATATCGCGGCGCTCACGACAGCACAAGTGGTTGCACTCGGCACTGCTCAGATCGACAAGCTGACCGGCTTGCAGATCGCCGCAATGAC
>CAMDGQ010000013.1 GCA_945897955.1 Tepidiphilus sp. J10
CCGCTGGATCAAGGCGCTGGAACGCCACGGCTACGTCGTGAAACATTCCGCCGCCGCTGCTGCTTGATCCGCGAAGTCGTTTCATTGCAGTGCTCGCCTCGGAGCGTGCGGGAGATGTGTCGCCATTTTGCTAGTGGCTTTCACGGTAACGTTGTTATTCGCCCCCAAACGGGCCCGTAAAATGTTATCCGACGTGTCCGGTAACATGGAAAAATTGCACAACCCTTTGATTCAATTGGATGGAATGTCCAATAACATCGGGCTCTTGTCTGGGCTCTCTGGTCTGCGCGGCTTTTTGTGCAGGCCCGGTGGAATGATGGACTGGGCATCTTGTCCGTATGCTTTTGCTGGACAATCGACTGTTCGTTATGTACGGTAAGGCGTACATATTTGGAGCTTTAAAATGGATGCGATGACCTACACCGCCGTTCGCGCAAATCTCGCCAGCACGATGGATCGGGTTTGTGACGACCATGAAGCCTTGATCATTACCCGTAACGGAGAACAGTCCGTGGTGATGCTCTCGCTTGAGGATTACAAAGCACTTGAGGAAACGGCCTACCTCTTGCGCACCCCGGCCAACGCCAAGCGCCTTCTTTCGGCTGCCGCACAATTGACCGCCGGGAAAGGGGTTGAGCGGGAGCTTGCGAAGTGAGGCTGATTTCTGCGGATGAGGCATGGGAAGATTATCTCTATTGGCAAAAACAGGACAAACGCATGTTTGACCGGATTAACAAGTTGATTCGGGAAACCCAACGCGAACCGTTCTCTGGCATAGGGAAGCCGGAAGCTTTGAAGCATGCACTTTCAGGCTTTTGGTCACGCCGCATAACAGATGAGCATCGCATGGTGTATCGCGTTGAAGGTGATGACCTGTTGATTGCGCAGTTGCGGTTTCATTACTGAGACGCTCGTCATGGCCCTGCCTGATTCGGATTCTTCTTCTCGTCCCCCCAAGCTGCTCGACCAGTTGCGGGATCGTATTCGTGTAAAGCACTACAGCATTCGTACTGAGCAGGCGTATGTGCAGTGGGTGAAACGATACCTCTTTTTTCACGGGATGCGCCACCCGAATGAAATGGGCAAGCCGGAAGTCGAGGCATTTCTGACTTCTCTGGCGGTGGAGCGAAATGTGGCGGCTTCAACGCAGGGGCAGGCACTAGCGGCAGTAGGGTGCGCCATGCGCACCGATCGTCTGATTGGTGCGCATGGCGCACCCTGCGATCCGGCTGGCAATCTCGGATAAATCGGGCCGAATCAATTGTGTCGATGCTCTGATCCTGTCGCAGCGGCTTCAGGATAGGCACAAATACTGTGCGATATGCATTCATGCAACTACAATGTGCGTAATGCACATCGTGGGGCGCAAAATGAATCTGGCTGTTGTTCCTGAATTGGACCGTTCCAGTGTTCTGGGCGAGGCGCTGGTCAACGCGGGCAAGCAGCTGGGCATGAGCCAGGCCGATCTGGGCGAGATCATCGGCAAGGATCGTTCCGCGATCAGCCGAGGCCGCATCAATCCGGCCAGCAAGGATGGCGAACTTGCGCTGTTGCTGATTCGTTGTTATCGCGCGCTGTATGTCCTGGTCGGCGGCGATGCGGAACAGATGCGGCACTGGATGTGGACCGAAAATCTGCATACCGGCGGTATTCCGGCGCGGCAGGTGAAAAGCGTGCAGGGCCTGGTCACGGTTGTGGAGTATCTCGACGCGATGCGGGGCAAGTTGTAAGTGCCGGACTGGGATTCCTGTCTGGCGCAAGCCCGGCCCGGGCCGCTGTCCGGCTTGCTGTTGCGCATGGTGGAAAGCCAGGAGCAGGTGGCGACCAATCAACTGGTAAGCGGTCTGGATCGCCAGGCGGCGCTGGAGGAGATGCTGGATGCGACCAAGCCCGCGTATCGCGCCGGTAGCGCGCTTCTGCATTACCTGCTGGCGACGCCATTTCGTTATCCGCCGCTGAAATGGGGTTCGCGTTTTGGTCGGCGCAACGAGCCCGGCTTGTTCTACGGTTCGCTGGAAACCTCAACCTTGCTGTGCGAGGCGGCCTATTACCGGTTTGTGTTCTGGTCCGGCATGGCCATCGCGCCGCGCGGCAAACTGGATACCCAGCACACGGTGTTCGCCGCCGAGTACCGGGCCGACCAGGGCCTGCGTTTGCAGGATGCGCCGTTCAGCGCCTGCCGAGCCGACCTGACGCATCCTTCGGACTATTCGGCCAGCCAGGCTCTCGGTACAAAGCTGCGCGCACAAGGCATACAGGTCTTCGAGTTTGTTTCCGCGCGCGATCCGGCCGGCGGCATCAATGTCGCGCTGTTTACGCCTGCCGCGCTGCCCAGGCCGGCGCCGGTCGCGCAGGATGCCTGGCTATGCGAGACCTCGGCGCGGCGGGTGAGGTTCAACGCGGTGCATAGTCGGGATATCCATGATTTTCCGATTACGCTGTTCCAGGTTGAGGGCCATTTGCCGTTGCCGGCGTAAAGCCGCTTTTCAGCGCAGGTGTCGATCATGCGGATGCACCAGCCAGCGATGCAGCAGCCATGCGCCGACGCCGCAGAGGGCGAGCAGCAGGGCGAGCGGGCGGGCGCTGCCGTCGTGCAGGTGGCTGATGCCGACGCCGGTGAGCGTGGCCAGGCCGAATTGCAGGGCGCCCATCAGCGCCGAGGCGGTGCCGGCGCGCTGGCCGTGGGTGGCAAGGGCGGATGCGCTGGAGTTGGGGGCGATAAAACCGAGGCTGCCGACATAGACAAACATGCACAGCAGTGTCAGCGGCAGGCTGGCCTGGCCGCTCAGGGTTAGACCCAGCAGCGTCAGGCCGGCCAGCGCGGGCAGCCACAGTGCGCGGCGCAGCATGCGGGTGGGGGCGATGTTTTTCAGGCTGCGCGCGTTCAACTGGCTGGCGGCGATGAAGCCCAGGGCGTTGAGGCCGAATGCCCAGCCGAAGTGTTGCGGGGCGATGCCGCCCAACTGGATCAGAACGAAGGGTGAGCCGGCGATGTAGGCAAACATGCCGGCCATGGCCAGGCCGCCGCTCAGGGTGTAGCCAAGGAAGGCGCGGCTGGCGAACAGTCCGGCGTAGTCTCTGCCGATGCGGCGCAGGTTGAGCGCGGTTTCGTGCCGGATGTCATGGCTTTCCTTCAGGCCGAGTCGGATGGCCAGCATGCAGGCCAGCGCAAATGCCAGCAGCAGGTAGAAGATGGCGCGCCAGCCCAGCGTGGTGACCAGCCAGCCGCCGATGATCGGGGCCAGGATCGGGGCCAGGCCCATGACCAGGATCAAGGTCGAAAAGGCGCGCGCCGATTCGCGCGCCGTGCAACGGTCTCGCACCACGGCTCGGGCGATGACCATGCCGGCCGAGCCGCCCAGGGCTTGCAGCACGCGCCAGGCGGTGAGGGCGGCGATGTCGTCGGCCAGCGCGCAGCCAAGCGAGGCGAGCGTGAACAGGGCGAGTCCGGCATACAGCGGCGGTTTGCGACCGAAGCGGTCGGACAGCGGTCCCCAGACCAGTTGGCCGCAGGCCATGCCGATGAAGAAGCCGGCCAGAGTCAGTTCGGCACTGCCGGCGGGTGCGGCCAGATCCCGCTCCAGCGTGGCGAAGGCGGGCAGGTACATGTCGATGGACAGCGGGCCGATGGCGGTGAGCGCGCCAAGGATGACCAGCCAGCCTGGAAAGCGGCGGGTGTCCAACCCGGAACCGAGGTTCAAGAAGGCGCTTTCCGGGCGGGGCCGATGCGGCAGGACAGCATGCCGATGGCGCCGTATTCGATGTGGTCGTTGAAGAATTCGAGGCTTTCGCCGGGCGTTTGCTGGGCGGCGATGTAGAGCAGCGGCCAGAAGTGCTCGGGCGTCGGTACGGCGAGCCGGGCGTCTTCGCCGGCGAGGTCGAACAGCGCGGCATGGTTGCCGTCTTGCAGGTGACGACGCACGTCGGCGTTGAACCGCGTTGCCCAGTCATGCGCGCTGTCCGGTTGCCGCCAGTTCATCTGGCGCAGGTTATGCACGACGTTGCCGCTGCCGAGGATCAACACGCCTTTTTCGCGCAACGGGCGCAACTTTGCGGCCAGCTCGTAATGCTCTGCTGCGGTCTTGCCGACATCCAGTCCAAGTTGCAGGACAGGGCGGTCGGCGGCTGGAAACAGATGCGTCAGCAGCGACCAGGCGCCGTGGTCGAGGCCCCGGTCGGCGTCCAGCCGCACCGCTTGCGGGGAGAGCAGGGCGGCAATTTCGGCGGCCAGCGCCGGATCGCCGGGTGCCGGGTACTGGAAGACGTTCAGTTCCTCCGGAAAGCCGGAAAAATCGTGAATCGTCTCGGGTCGCTCCATTGCGGTGACGGCGACGCCGCGCGTCAGCCAGTGCGCCGAAATGACCAGCACGGCGCGGGGGGGCGGCAGGCCGGCAAGCATGCTTTGCCAGGCCAGGCTGTTGGCATTTCGCGTCAGAGCGTTCATAGGGTTGCCGTGGCCGATGAACAGGGCGGGAGCGAGCGGGGTGGACATGGGCGAGGTCTGGGGCGCTGGCTGGTTGTGCCGTTCCGGGTCAGGAATAAAACCGGCCGGCTAGCCATGCCATGCGGTCATTTCCGCTACGGGCGGTTGCAGGGTTGATGTGTCAGGCCGTGCCGCTGCGCGGTTCTTCCGGTCTGCTCTTGAGCCTTTGCAGGCGCACTACTTCGGGCAGGCCGCGCAGGGCGCGCATCAGGCGGGCGAGGTGGAGCCGGTTCTGCACGCTGACGGTGAAGTAGAGGCTGGAGTAGGCGCCGGCTTCTTCCGCCATGTGGACGTTGTCGATGTCGGAACCTTCGTTGGCGATGGCGGCGGCAACCTTGGCCAGCACGCCGCGCTGATTGGCGACGATGATGCGGATGCCGACATCAAACAGCTTTTCGAGTTCGGCCGACCAGGCGACATCGACCCATTTTTCCGGGTCTTCGCGGTAATGCCGTACCTGCGTGCAATCGTGGGTGTGAATGATCAGGCCATGATCCTTCTTGATCTGGCCGATGATCGGGTCGCCGGGAATGGGCCGGCAGCATTTGCCCAGACGCACGGCGATGCCTTCTCCGCCGCGTATCAGCATCGGGCCGCTGCTGGCGCGAGAGACAGCGTCCTGATCCTTGGCGAGCAACTGGCGGGCGACGACGAAGGCGAGTTTCTTGCCCAGGCCGATATCCGCCAGGGTATCCAGGCGACCGCGGCCGCCCTCTTTCTGGTAGCGCTCCCACTGGCTTTCGCTGACGGTTTCATTGGCATCGGCGCTGCCGAGCGCGCGGATGGCCTGGTTGAGCAGTTGTTCGCCGAGTTGTTCGGATTCGTGCCGATGCGTGTTCTTCAACGCGCTGCGAATGTGGGCGCGCGCCTTGCCGGTATGGGCAAAGTGGGTCCAGGCCGGGTTTGGACGGGCGGACGCGGAAGTGAGGATTTCAACCCGGTCACCATTCTTCAGCGGCGTCGAAAGCGGCATGAATTCGCCGTTGATCTTGGTGCCGACGCAATGATTGCCGACGTCGGTGTGCACGTTGTAGGCGAAATCGACGGCGGTGGCGCCGCGCGGCAGCGCCACAATGCGGCCCTTAGGGGTGAACACGTAAACCGCGTCGGGGAACAGGTCAACCTTGATGTGTTCCAGGAATTCGGCGGAGTCGCGGCTGTCGGCCTGAATGTCGAGCAGGCTCTGCATCCATTGATGCGTTTTGCGCTGCACTTCGGAAATGCTGGTGTCGCCGGTCTTGTACAGCCAGTGCGAGGCGACGCCGGCTTCGGCGATGCGGTGCATTTCCTGGGTGCGAATCTGTACTTCGACCGGTGCGCCGAACGGGCCGAACAGCGTGGTATGCAGGGACTGGTAGCCATTCGGCTTGGGTATTGCGATGTAGTCCTTGAACTTGCCGGGTATCGGTTTGTAAAGCGAGTGCAGGGCGCCCAGCGTGATGTAGCAGTCGCGCGGGGTTTCGACCACGATGCGAAAGCCGTAGATGTCGAACACTTCGGAAAAGGCCAGGTGCTTTTCCTGCATCTTGCGGTAGATGCTGTAGAGATGTTTTTCGCGGCCGCGAATCTGCGCCGCAATTTTGCATTCGGCCAGCTTGGCTTCGATTGCCGCCTTGATCTTGTCGACGACTTCCTTGCGGTTGCCGCGCGCGGACTTGACCGCCTTTTCGATGACCTTGTAACGATTCGGGTGCAGGTGAACGAAGGCGATGTCTTCGAGCTCCTGATAGACCTTGTTCAAACCCAGCCGGTTGGCGATGGGGGCGTAGATTTCCTGGGTTTCCTGCGCGATGCGGCTGACTTTCTCCGGCTGCATGGCTTCCAGCGTGCGCATGTTGTGCAGCCGGTCGGCCAGTTTGATCAGGATGACGCGAACGTCGCGCGCCATCGCCAGCAGCATCTTGCGGAAGTTTTCCGCCTGCGCCTGCGCCTTGTCCTCGAACTGGATCTTGTCCAGTTTGGTGACCCCGTCGACGAGTTGCGCGACCGGTTTGCCGAATTCCCTGGCGATGTCTTCCGAACTGATGCCGGTGTCTTCGACGACATCGTGCAGCAGCGCGGCAATCAGGGTTTGCGAGTCGAGATGCCAGCTCGCGAGAATCTCGGCAACCGCCAGCGGATGCGTGATGTAAGGCGCGCCGCCCTTGCGGAACTGGCCTTCATGCGCGGCGGCGGAATATTCGTACGCGCGCGCGAAGGCGAGCTGATCCGCCGCGCTGAGATAAGCCGCCACCTCCGGCAGCATCCACAGCGGATCGGCGGGCGGCATCAGCGTGCCTTCGAAGGCGAGGTTCAGAAGGGGCCTTTTTTCAGTATCTCGACGCCGGTCAGTCCTTCGGCGATCTCGCGCAGCGCGAGCACGGCGGGCTTGTCCTTCTCCGCTTCCACGCGCGGCGTGGAGCCGGTGGATATCTGGCGCGCCCGATAGGCAGCGACCAGCGTCATTTCAAAACGGTTCGGGATGTGCTTGATGCAGTCGTCAACGGTAACGCGAGCCATATTGGGTGCCTTTAGATAAGCGGAGTGGGAATGTGCGACGATTTTAAACGAGACCGATGTGAAACCCTATAATCGCGGCCCATTTGAATATGTACTTGTACAGGAAAATACATGCCTTCCTTCGATATCGTGTCCGAACTGGATAAACCGGAAATCAAGAACGCCGTCGAACAAGCCAACAAGGAAGTCTCCAATCGCTTCGATTTCAAGGGCTCCGATGCGCGCATCGAACAGGCCGAACTGGTGTTGACGATATTTGCCGATGACGATTTCAAGCTCGACCAGGTGCAGGAAGTGCTCAATGCCAAGCTGATCAAGCGCGGCGTCGATATACGCTGCATGGAGTTGGGCAAGGTCGAAAAGGTGTCCGGCAACAAGGTCAAGCGCATCACCACCTTGAAGAGCGGGCTGGAAACCGAGTTGAGCAAGAAGATCGTCAGGCTGCTGAAGGACTCCAAGATGAAAGTTACCGCCAGCATCCAGGGCGAGAGCGTGCGCGTCTCCGGCGCCAAGCGCGATGTGCTGCAGGACGCCATCGCCCTGGTGCGCAAGAGCATCACCGACTTTCCGCTGCAATATCAGAATTTCCGCGATTGACGCAGCCGGCGGCTGCCGCGCGAGGGCTGGCGCACCCGCAAAAACAAACACTTGGATTGCCTGTGCGCACTCTATATAATGCGCGGCTTTTCCAGATTTGACGGCCTTTCCGGCCGGCAACAGTCTCAGAGGACAGCTAATGGTCACAATTCGTTTATCCCGCGGCGGCTCCAGGAAGCGCCCCTTCTACAACATCGTTGTGGCTGATTCACGCAACCGTCGCGACGGCCGCTTCATCGAGCGCATCGGCTTCTACAACCCGCTGGCCTCCGGCAGCGCCGAAGTCCTGCGCGTCAATCAGGATCGCCTGGCTTACTGGAAGGGTGTCGGCGCGCAGACTTCCGACACCGTCGCCCGGATCGTCGCCAATGGCGCCAGCCCCGCGGCCTGAAGACCTGGTGGTAATGGGGCGGGTAGCCGCTCCTTATGCTGTTAACGGTTGGTTGAAGATTCAGCCGTTCACCGAGACGGTCGATAGCCTGCTGGATTACCCCGAGTGGCGGATCGGCAAGAATGGTCAATGGCGTACCTGCCGCTTGCTGGAAGGCAAGGTACATGGGCAGACGCTGCTGGTTGCTCTGGAAGGCATCGGCGACCGCAACATCGCCGAGACTGTGCAGGGGTTTGAAATCGCGGTAGCTCGCGCCGATTTGCCGCCACCTGCGGAGGACGAGTACTACTGGGATCAGTTGACCGGTCTGGAAGTCGTCAACCTTCAGGGTGAAGCGCTCGGCCATGTGGTTGGCGTGCTGGAAACCGGGGCGCATGAAGTCCTCAAGATTCAGGGCGAACTGGATTCGAAGCCGGTTGAACGACTGATTCCGTTTGTCGGAGCGCTGGTCAAGACGGTTGATCTGGCTGCCCGGCGCATTGTGGTCGATTGGGGTCTGGATTATTAAATCGGGTTCTGCGACTGACCGGATGGCGCCCGAATACCATGTAGTGACGCTGTTTCCCGAAATGTTCGCTGCCTTGACCGAGTTCGGCGTCAGCGGCAGGGCGGTGAAGCAGCAGTTGTGCGGTGTGAGATTCTGGAATCCCCGGGATTTCACGCAGGACAATTACCACACGGTCGATGACCGGCCATTTGGCGGCGGTCCCGGCATGGTGATGCTGGTCGAGCCGCTTGATCTGGCCTTGACTGCGGCCAGGACGGTGTTGCGGCGCCAGGGCATCCCGGCGCCGCGCATGATCTACCTGTCGCCGCAGGGGCGTCGCCTGGATCAGGCGCTGGTGCTTGAACTGGTCAAGGAGCCGGCCCTGGTGCTGTTGGCCGGGCGTTATGAGGGCATCGACGAACGCCTGTTTGCGCGTCATGCGATCGAGGAAGTTTCGCTTGGTGATTACGTGCTTTCGGGCGGCGAGTTGCCGGCGATGGTGTTGCTGGATGCGGTGATCAGGCAGATTCCCGGCGCGCTGGGACATGCCGATTCGGCGAGCGAGGATTCCTTCGCCGATGGCTTGCTGGATTGTTCGCACTACACGCGGCCGGAGGAGTATCTCGGGCTGAAGTCGCCACCGGTGTTACGTGGCGGCAATCACGCGGCGGTGACGCGTTGGCGCTTGTACCAGGCGTTGAAGAGAACGTCGCTGCGGCGACCTGATTTGCTGGAACAGCGGGCGTTGAGTCCGCTGGAAGTTGAATTGCTCGGTGAAATTCACCGGGAAGCCGATCCGGACTAGTCCGGATCATTTAGAAATGGCGGCATGTTTCACGAAACCTATACCGCCGACTTTCGTGCAAGGAAACGAAGATGAATATCATCGAACAAATCGAAAATGAAGAAATCGCCCGCCTGTCGGTCGGCAAGGTGCTGCCGCCTTTCGCCCCCGGCGATACCGTCGTGGTGCAGGTACGCGTCAAGGAAGGCAACCGCGAGCGTTTGCAGGCCTATGAAGGTGTGGTGATCGCCAAGCGCAATCGCGGCCTCAACTCGGCTTTCACCGTGCGCAAGATTTCCGCCGGCGAAGGCGTCGAACGGACCTTCCAGACCTACTCTCCGCTGCTCGCCTCGGTTGAAGTCAAGCGTCGCGGCGATGTCCGCCGGGCCAAGCTGTACTACCTGCGCGACCGTTCCGGCAAGTCGGCGCGGATCAAGGAAAAGCTCGATTTCCACAAGCGCGCAGCCAAGGTCTGATCGAGCCACCGCTCAGTCAACCTTGCCTGGCCGGAAAAGCCGCCCGATTCGGGCGGCTTTTCCGTTTTCAGGGGAGGCAATCTCCCGGAATCACGCTCCCGGCTGCAGGGTCACCGGCAGTTCGATCTTCTTGCCCTCGCGCAGCACGCTGATCTTGATCACCTCGCCGACCTCGAAGTCGTCCAGGCGCGCCAGCAGGTTGCCGACGCTTTCCACCGCCTTGCCTTCGACCGCGACGATGGTGTCGCCCGGCACGATGCCGCCGTCGCGCGAAATCGTGGCGCCCTTGAGGCCGGTCAGTTCCGCCGCCGAGCCTGGAGTCACCCGCAGGATCACGACGCCCTCGATGCCGCGAAGTTGCGCCAGACGCTGGTTGAGACCTTCGTCCACCTCGATGCCCAGCGCCGGGCGCAGGTATTTTCCGCCCTTGATCAGTTGCGGCACGATCCGGTTGACGGTATCCACCGGCACCGCGAAGCCGATGCCGGCGCTGGCGCCGCTCGGGCTGTAGATCGCGGTGTTGATGCCGATCAGGCGGCCGGCGGAATCCAGCAGCGGGCCGCCCGAGTTGCCGGGGTTGATCGCGGCGTCGCTCTGGATCAGATGATCGATGGTGTTGCCGTTGTCCTCGCCGAGCGAACGATCCAGCGCCGAGACGATGCCGGTAGTCAGGGTCCAGTCGAGGCCGAACGGATTGCCGATGGCGAACACCTTCTGGCCGACCTTGAGGTTGTGGCTCTCGCCCAGAGGTACCGGCGGCGGCAGTTTGAAACCGATGCCGATGCGCAGCACGGCGATGTCGTGGTTGGGCGAGGCGCCGACCAGGGCGGCCTTGAAGCTGCGCCCGTCGGCCAGTTTCACCGTCGCCTCGCTGGCTTTTTCGATGACGTGGTAATTGGTGATGACGTGGCCGGCGTTGTCCCAGATGAAGCCGGAACCGGTGCCGCGCGGCACGGTGAACACGTTGCGGGTCCAGAAGTCGCGCACCTGCGACTTGGTGGTGATGTACACGACGGAATTCTTCGATCTTTCGAACAGCTCGATGGTGGACTTCTCGTCGGCGGCCAGGTCGCCGCGCGCGGTGACGCCGCGTGGCGTGGCGTCGGGCGTGGGGGCGAACCAGGTTTCGATATCCGGCGCGGCGCGCCAGATCAGGATCAGCACGGCGGCGGCCAGGGTTAGCCAGAACAGGCGGGCAAGGAAGCGGTCTCGCATGGTGTTTTCGTTACTTGAGGATGGATTTCAGAAATGAACAGTCGCGCGGCGGGGAGATGAGTTCCGCGCAATGACCCGATCTGTCCGGCGTTGCTTCAGCACTGCATGTCCTTACGGTGGCTCAGCGCCAGCGCAACGTGATGCTGCGGTTGCCGCCATTGTCCAACAGGCGCAGCAACGCGCTGGCATCGGACTCTCCCAGCGCGGCGTTGAATTCCTCCGGAGTGGATACCGGCTTGCGATTCACTTCCAGAATCAGCGTGCCGGGCCGGATATTGGCCAGGGCGGCCAGCGAACCGCGCGCCACGCTGGTGACCAGAACCGCGCGGGCGTCGCGCAGGCGGCGGCTCTCGTCGGCGCTGAGCGCGCGCACGCCGAGGCCGATCGCCCGCGCCGCCTCGGCGCGTTGCACAGCAGTCTCGTCTATGCGACCGACGCGCACCGTGATTTGCAGACGGTGACCGTCGCGCAGCAGACCCAATACGACGCTGCTGTCCGGCTTTGCCTGCGCGGCCTGATTGCGGTAGTGGCCGCCATCTGCCAGCGCCAGGCC
Source organism: Tepidiphilus sp. J10 (assembly GCA_945897955.1). Taxonomy (GTDB): domain Bacteria; phylum Pseudomonadota; class Gammaproteobacteria; order Burkholderiales; family Thiobacillaceae; genus PFJX01. Next base: position 11,486 of record CAMDGQ010000013.1, read on the forward strand.
ATCGAAATGGGTCAGCACGTCGCCGGGGCGGATACCGGCCTGTTCGGCGGGCGAGCCCGGATAGACCTGGTTCACCAGCACACCCTGACCGCCCTCGATGTGCAGGGCTTCGGCCAGATCGGCGCTGAGCGGTTGCACGGCCAGGCCGATGTAACCGCGCACGACGCCGCCGTTGGCCACGATCTGGTCCGCGATGGCGCGCGCCAGATTGCTCGGGATGGCGAAACCGACGCCCATGTAGCCGCCGCTCTGGCTGAAGATGGCGGTATTCATGCCGACCACTTCACCATCCAGATTCAACAGCGGACCGCCCGAATTGCCCGGGTTGATCGCCGCGTCGGTCTGGATGAAGTCCTCGTAGTCGTTGATGCCCAGGCTGGTGCGGCCGGTGGCGCTGACCACGCCGACGGTGAGGGTGTGCGACAGGCCGAACGGATTGCCCAGCGCGACCACCCATTCGCCCACCTCCAGGCGTGACGAGTCGGCCCATTTCAGCGTCGGCAGGCCGCGCGCGGCGATTTCCAGCACGGCAATGTCGGACTTCGGATCGGTCGCCTTGAGGCGGGCGTCGAACTCGCGACCGTCGCGCAACTTGACGCGGATGCGCGAAGCGTTTTCGACGACATGGCTATTGGTCAGGATGTAGGTCTTGTCCTGTGCGTCGGCGAACACGAAGCCGGAACCCTGGCCGATGACCGCTCGCGGCGTGTTCTGCTTCGGCCGCCTGGGCAAGGCAGGGAAATCGTCGCCGAAGAAACGGCGGAACAGATCATCCTGGAACGGCCACTCGCCGGCGGCCGTCGCGGTTTCGTCGACGCCTTCGACCTGAATGAACACCACCGAAGGCGAAGCCTGTTTCGCCACGGCAGAAAACGCCTTGCCGGTCGCGCGCAGGCGCTCTATGCCGGCGTCCCCGGCCTGCACGGTTGCCGGCATCAACGCAAACAACAGCGCCAGCAGCAGCCAGCGCGGGTTCATGGCAGGCGCTCCAGGAATTCGCAAGCGCATGGCGCGTTGACGTCCCCCGGGGCCCGGAAGGTGTTCTTGAATTCCATACCTGTTCCTCATGTCGGTTGCATGGCGACAACGCTGATAGATAGGGCGGGTTGCTCCGGTATTCAAGGCCTTGAAGTCATCACGGGGTCGCCCAATTTACCGGCCAAGGGTATGCCGAGAAGCTGCTTCGGAACCTGCCCTCAACCTCAACACAGGAGAACTGAACATGCCTTATCGCACCGTATTTCCCCGCGACCTGTTCGCGGATCTGGACCGCCTGCAACGTGAAATGCAGCAGGCATTCGATCTGTCGCCCAGCATACGCGGCCTGACGCGCGGCTTCCCCGCGTTGAACGTGGGAGGAACCTCGAAATCCGTTGAAATTTATGCCTTCGCCCCCGGTGTCGATCCGGCCAGTCTGGAGGTTCAGATCGAGAAAGGCGTGCTGACCGTGGTTGGCGAACGGCGCGTCGACGAGGTGCCCGAAAAGGCTTCCGTGCATATCGACGAGCGCTTCGCCGGACGCTTCCGCCGCGTCGTGACTCTGCCCGACGACGTCGATGCCAATGCCGTCGAGGCCGGATACCGCGACGGCGTGCTGCACATCAGCATCGCCCGCAAGGAAGCCGCGAAGCCGCGCCGCATCACCGTTCAATAAGGAGGAAACCGACATGACCGAGAAAACCGCAGTCACCCAATCCGGCGAAGCCGCCCGCAACGAAACCACGCTCCTGCCTCCGGTGGACGTTATCGAGGATGCCGGCGGAATCACGCTGTATGCCGACCTGCCCGGCGTGCCGAAGGACAAGCTCAACCTGCATGTCGAGGCCGAAACCCTGACCATCGACGCCGAGGTCGCGCTGGTGATTCCTGAAGGCATGGAACCCAGCCACGCTGAAGTCGGCCTGCCGCGCTACCGGCGCGTGTTCACGTTGTCGAAGGAACTCGATGCCGGCAAGGTCGCCGCCGTATTCGATCGCGGCGTGCTGAAACTGCGCATTCCCAAGGCCGAGCATGCGCAACCACGCAGGATCGAGGTGAAGGTGGCCTGAGGAAACCCGGCCCCGTTGCCGGGGTGACGAGGGCAGACCTGACAGGTTTGTTAAACCTGTCAGGTCTGTGGAGGCGGGCGGACTCGAAGGGTGGATAGGCAAACCGGATAGGCAAACCGCATCCACCCTTCGCCTGAACCAGGCGAAGGCCTGGGGTTAAATCAGCCAGGCCTTCACCAGCAGCGAAGCGCCGCTGACCAGCAACAATGCACCGATCAAGCGGGTCATCTGTGCGTTGCTCAGGCGGGCATGCACATGGCTGCCGGCATAGAGTGCGGCGATGATGATCGGCGCGGCAAACAGGCAGTTGAGCCAGACTTCGCCGCCATGCAGGAGGCCGACCGCCAGGAAGGTGACGATGCGGATCAATCCTTCAAGAAAGAACAATCCCGACAACGTCGCGCGCAGGCTGGATTTGTCTTCGATGCGGTGCGACAGATAGATCACATAGGGCGGCCCGCCGGTGCCGAACAAGCCGCCCACCGCGCCGCCGGTCAGTGCGGCCGGATAGGCCCAGTGTGTCGAGGCCGGCTCGAATGTACCGGCTTCAATCAGCAGGGAACGCAAGGCGAAGGCGAGGATGAACACGGCAAGAATGGTCAACAGAACGGCGGGCGGCAGTGACACCAGCAGGCTGGTGCCGATCACCACGCCAACCAGACTGAGCGGCAGCAGGCGGCGGATTTCAGCCCAGTCGACCTGTTTGAAGGTGACGCCGCCGACCAGCGCCGATGCGGAAAAATCGGTGATCAGCATGAACGGCACCACTTCCGGCAGCGGAAACCGCAAGGCCAGCAGCGGTACCGCGATCAGGCCGGAGCCGAAGCCGGAAATGCCGCGCACGAAATAGGCCAGCAGCAGCACGCCGACGGCGTAAAGGATGTCCGGTTGGGTCATTGAATGCGCGCGAAAAATGGCGCATTTGATCATGAATATCGAAACAGCAAGCCGGTTGGGCCGACGCATCGTATGGATATAATCGGACGCCGCCATCCCGAAGGAACCCATCATGCCGTTCAAGATATTTCCCAATCTCCCCACCGGACCCGATGCCTTCATCCTGCAAATCGACAAGGCTTTGCGCACGGTTTTCGCTACCGCGTCTTCGCGACGGCCGTATCCGGATGCCGGCGTCGCGGAAGTGGACATGAACGAGGCCGAGAAACGCCATGCCGCCGGCCTGATGCGCGTCAATCACAGCGGCGAGGTATGCGCGCAGGCGCTATATCAGGGCCAGGCGCTGACCGCGCGCAACCCGGAAGCCGCGCGCGCCTTGATCGAGGCGTCGGAGGAGGAAACCGAGCATCTGGCCTGGTGCGAGAAGCGACTGACCGAACTTGGCAGCCACAAGAGTTTTCTCAACCCGCTCTGGTATGCCGGCTCCTTTACCCTCGGTGCGCTGGCCGGGGCGCTGGGCGACAAATGGAATCTCGGCTTTCTCGCCGAAACCGAGCGCCAGGTTGAAGGTCATCTGAACGAGCATTTGAGCGATTTGCCGGAGCAGGATGCGAAAAGCCGCGCCATCGTCGAGCAGATGAAGACGGATGAAATGAAGCATGCGGAAACCGCCATCGAACATGGTGGCGTGCCGTTGCCGATGCCGGTCAAGCAGGCAATGCAGATGACCTCCAAAGTGTTGACCTTCGCGGCCTACCGGATATGAGTGGCAACTTCGCCGAGAATCTGGCGGCCTTGCCGCCGGTGGACGACCTCGCCGGCATCGAGCTGACCACGGTCGATGGCGTGACCAGCGTCATCGAAAAAAAGCCCGGCAGCCAGGGTTCGCTGCGGGTTTACCAGCATCTTCTGGCCAGATACGGCGTCATTGATGCCGCTGCCGCCGAGGAAGGCCTGGTCCTGTATGCCGAGCACACGGACGATGCACGATTGCATCCGGGCAAGCATCCGAACATTGATCGCCTGCTAGCCATCGCTGCCGGCGGCGATGCCCTGGCGGCGCGCTTGCTGCCGGCGCGGCAAGCGTTCTGAATTTTCCCCGACTCGCGGCGCGGGTGACAGCATGAGACGGCACCGCAACAGTTGCAGCCAGCCGGCCAGCAACGCGGCCTGGCTGGCGCAATGGCAAACCGGCCTGCTGACGCGACGGCGCTTCCTGCTTGGTCTTGCCGGCGGTACGTTGCTGGCGCTGTTTCCCTTCCCGGCGGCCTCGGCGCCGAACACCGCCGCGCGCTGGCGGATCATCGACTCAGTCCAGCAACACCTGTTTCCCAGCGAGCCGGATGCGCCGGGCGCGCGTGAAATCAAGGCGCTAGACTATCTCAAGCGCATCGCCGCTGATCGCACGCAGGATGCGGATAAACGCGATTTCATCCTGCAAGGCGCCGGCTGGCTGGAGGACATGTCGCGCCGGATCACCCGGAAGTCCTTCCTCCTGCTCGACGCGGCGCAGCGCGAACAGGTGTTGCGCCGGATCGAAGCCAGCGAGGCCGGCAGCAACTGGCTGGCGCAGATGCTGCTTTATCTGATCGAGGCGCTGCTCGCCGATCCGGTCTATGGCGGCAACCCGCAAGGCATCGGCTGGCGCTGGCTGGCGCACACGCCCGGTTTCCCCACGCCGCCGCCCGGCAAACGCTATATGGAGTTGCGGCGATGACCGATTTCGATGTCTGTGTCATTGGTAGCGGTGCCGGTGGCGGGCCGGTCGCCTATACCCTGGCGCAACAGGGCCGTTCCGTGCTGGTGCTGGAGAAGGGGCCGTGGTTTACCGAGGCGGATTTCTACAAGGACGAACTGGCCTGCTGCCGCAACAGCGTTTACACGCCGCGCCTGCGCGACGAACAGCATGTCATCGAGGAGGCGAACGAAGCCGGCGAGTGGGTCGGCACGCCCACGGCGGAGTCCGGCTGGGACTTCTGGAACGGCAACTGCGTCGGCGGTTCCAGCAACTTCATGAGCGGCTTCTTCCACCGCATGAAACCGGTGGACTTCCGGCAACTGTCCGAATTCGGGCCGATCGCGGGCGCCAACATCGTTGACTGGCCGATTGGCTACGCCGACCTGGAACCCTATTACGACAAGGTGGAAAGGATCGTCGGCGTCTCTGGGAAAGCTGAACTTCACGCTAATGCCGAACCGCGTTCCAGCCCGGATTTCCCGCAGCCGGCGACCCTTGAACACGCCGCCGCCGGCTGGATCGACCAGGCCTGCGCGGAACTCGGCTACCACTCGCTGCGCGTGCCGCGCGCGATTCTGAGTCAGCCGATGGCGGGCCGGCGGGGTTGCGAGTATTCCGGCTATTGCGGCAGCTATGGTTGTTCCAGCGGCGCCAAGGGCGGTTCGCGCGCAGCCTTGCTGGATCAGGCCGTGGCAACCGGACGCTGTCATATCAGGCCGCACGCCAAGGTGCATCGCCTGATCAGCGACGCGCGGGGCCGGGTCGTGGCGGCGGAGTATTTCGACCGCGACGCCAAGCGCCGGCGCGTCAGCGCGAAGATCTTCGTCGTCGCCTGCCAGGCCATCGAAACCTCGCGCCTGCTGCTCGCCTCGACCGGCCCGCGTTTTCCCGCTGGCCTTGCCAACAACAGCGGCCAGGTCGGCCGCAACCTGCTGTTCTCGGCCGGCGGCGCCGGCGGCGGCGATCTGGTTTATGGCGAAATGTCGGCCAGCCGGGCGGAACAACTGCGTGCCATGGGCCCGTTCGTCAACCGCGCGCTCGACGACTGGTATGTCATCCATGACAAATCGCTGCCGGGCGGACGCGGCAAGGGCGGAATCGTCGAATTCCTGTTCAGCCATCCCAACCCGATCGGCCGCGCCAGCGCCGCGCGCTGGGGCGAAGATGGCCTGCTCTGGGGCAAACCGTTGAAGCGGCGGCTGGAAAACACGTTTCGGAATGATCGCCGCCTCGCCTTCGAGGCGTTCTGCGACTGGTTGCCGGTGGATTCGTGTTTCGTTGGCCTGGACGGCGCGGTCAAGGACCGCTGGGGCGACCCGGTCGCTCGCGTGCGCGTCGGTCATCATGATCACAGCCTGAAGGTCGGCGAATACCTGGCCGACAAGGCAAAACAGGTGCTGGCGAAAATGGGTGCGCGCAACATCGACAGCAATGTCAGCGCATCACCGCCGCCCAACCTGGTTGCAGGCGGCTGCCGCTTCGGCGCCGATCCCGCCAGTTCGGTGCTGGACCCGGATTGCCGCGCCCACGAAGTCGACAATCTCTATGTCAGTGACGGCAGTTTCATGCCCACCGGCGGCAGCGTGCCCTACACCTGGACCATCTATGCCAACGCCTTCCGGGTGGCGGACCGCATTGCCGCAAGTCTGTAAGGTCGGCCCGCGAACACCTTGTTGTACCTGCCTCCCGGACGGCTGCTTCGCGCAGCCGCCCGCAGGCGTTCAAATCCAGCCGCGTTGCTTCAGCCGCCGGTACAACCAATAGCAACTGGTTGCGGTGGCGGCGAGGGTAAGGGGGTAGCCCCAGGTCCATTCCAGTTCCGGCATGGTTCTGAAGTTCATGCCGTAGAGGCTGAACACCAGGGTGGGGATGGCGAGGATGGCGCCCCAGCCGGCGAGTTTCTGCACCGATTCGCTTTGCTGCATGGCGGCGGTGGTCATCGACAGTTGCATGGCATCGGCAATCATGTCGCGCAGGCGATCCAGCGTGTGGATCAAGCGCAGGGCGTGGTCTTCGACATCGCGGTAGTAGGCACGCAATTCCTTGTCGACGATGTTGGGATGCAGGCGAATCAGATCGCCGCAGATTTCCGGGATGGGTTGCACGGCAGACATCAGCGCCTGGATTTCGCGCTTGGTTTCGTACAGGCGTTGCAGGTTGTCGCTGGAGATGCCGCTGGAAAACAGGGCGGCTTCGAGATCGGCGAAGCGATCTTCCAGCCCGGCAGCGAGCGGGCGCAGTTCATCGACGATATGGTCGATCAGGGCATACAGCGCAAGTCCGGGGGTCAGCGGCCGCTTGTAGGCTTGCAGGCGGTCCTGCACCTGGCGGTAGCCGGGGCCGACGCCGTGGCGAATGATGGCGAGATAGCCGACGCCGCAGAAGACATGGGTCTCGCCATATTCGATGGCGTTGTCCCAGTTCCGGGCGGTGCGCAGGACGATGAACAGGCCGCCGGCGTAATCCTCGACCTTGGGCCGCTGATGCGCTGTAAGGGCATCCTCGACAGCGAGTTCATGCAGGTCAAGTTCTTCGCGCAACAGGTCCAGCGTGGTTTTGTCCGGGTCGTTCAGTTCCAGCCAGACCAGGCCGCTTTTTGCCGCGATGGCATCGCTGACCGAGGCGAACGTGATTTCCTGGCGCTGTCCGTCCTGCAGCAGGTGGCAGGTTACGTCGGCCGGCATGGTTCAGTCCTGATGCAGGATGATGCCTCCCAGCGGTGGCAGTGTGATCACCAGCGAGCTCGGGTAGCCCATCCAGGCCTGATCTTCGGACATCAGACCGGCGCCGTTGCCGATATTGCCGCCGCCGTACAGGCCTGAATCGCTGTTGAAAATCTCGCGCCAGAAACCGGCTGCGGGCGCGCCGATGCGGTAGCCGGTTCGCACCACGGGGGTGAAATTCAGGGCGACGACAACGGCGCGGCCCTGGCGGTCGCGACGCTGGAAGACGAGGATGGATTGGTCGGCGTCATGGCAGTCGATCCAGGCGAATCCTTCGAACTCGAAGTCGAGGTCATGCAGCGGCGGCAGGTCACGGTAGAGCCGGTTGAGATCGCGCGCGGCCTTGTTGACGCCGCTGTGCCAGTCGATTTCCATCAGGTTCCAGTCCAGTCCCCACTGTTCCGACCACTCGCGGCCCTGGCCGAATTCGTTGCCCATGAAGTTGAGCTTTTTGCCCGGGCTACAGGTCTGGTAGGTCAGCAGCAGCCTCAGATTGGCGAACTTCTGCCAGGCGTCGCCCGGCATCTTGCCGAGCAGGGAGTTTTTGCCATGCACCACTTCGTCATGCGAGAACGGCAGCACGAAGTTTTCCGTGTAGGCGTAGAGCTGGCCGAAGGTCAGGTTGTTGTGGTTGTAGCGGCGGTAGATCGGGTCTTGCTGGATGTAGGCGAGCGTGTCGTTCATCCAGCCCATGTTCCATTTCATCGAGAAGCCGAGGCCGCCGAGATAGACCGGGCGCGAAACCATCGGCCAGGCGGTGGATTCTTCGGCGATGGTCAGCGCGCCGGGGAAGCGTTCATGCACCATGGCGTTCATGTCGCGCAGGAAGTCGATGGCGTCCAGGTTTTCGCGGCCGCCATATTTGTTCGGCAACCACTCGTCGTGTTTGCGCGAGTAATCCAGATACAGCATGGAGGCGACGGCATCGACGCGCAGGCCGTCGAGGTGGAATTCGGACAGCCAGTAATGTGCGCTGGAAAGCAGGAAGCCTTTGATCTCGGCGCGACCGTAATTGAAGATGTAGGTGCCCCAGTCCTGATGCACGCCCAGGCGCGGGTCTTCGTGTTCGAACAGCGCGGTGCCGTCGAAGCGCGCCAGCGCCCAGGCATCCATCGGGAAGTGGCCCGGCACCCAGTCGAGCAGCACGCCAAGGCCGGCGCGGTGGCAGGCATCGACGAAATGGCGGAAGTCGTCGGCGCTGCCGAAGCGGGAGGAGGGCGCGAAATAACCGGTGGTCTGATAACCCCAGGAGGCGTCGAGCGGATGTTCGGTCACCGGCATCAGTTCGATGTGGGTGTAACCCATGTCGGCTGCGTAGGGCACCAGTGTGTCGGCCAGTTCGCGCCAGTTGTAGAAGGTGCCGTCGGCATGCAGCTTCCAGGAGCCGGCATGAATCTCGTAGATGTTCATCGCGCTGTGCAGCCAGTCGCGCTTGGCGCGGCCATGCATCCATTCGCTGTCGTTCCAGGCATGCGTGCTGGCGGCGGGCACCACGGCGGCATTGCTCGGGCGCATTTCGAACTGGCGCGCGAACGGGTCGGCCTTGACCATGACCGCGCCGGTGTCGCGGTTGCGGATTTCGAATTTGTACAGATCGCCGGCGGCGAGCCCGGGGATGAACAATTCCCAGATGCCTGAACCGCCGCGCGCGCGCATGGCGTGGATGCGGCCGTCCCAGTTGTTGAAGCCGCCGACTACCGAGACCCGCTCGGCGTTGGGCGCCCAGACCGCGAATCGAACGCCATCGACGCCGTCCACCTGGATGCTGTGTCCGCCCAGGCTGCGCCAGGCTTCGAGCAGCTTGCCCTCGTTGAACAAATACATTTCCTGATCGGAAAGCAGCGGGCCGAAGGCGTAGGGATCGGTAATCTCGAACCTGTGCTTGCCTTCTTCGATGGCCAGCCGCCACGGTCGCGGCGGCGCCAGCTTGCCGCGCCATTCGAACAGTCCGCCGGCATCCACCTTGGTCAGTTCGACACCGGCATCGGCCAGCAACAGGGTGATTCGGCTGGCGGCGGGGCGGAAGACGCGCAATACCCAGCCTTCTGGCGCGGGATGCAGGCCGAGAAAGGCGAATGGGTCATGGTGGCGGGCGCTGAGGAGACGTTCGAGAGATTGGGGCATGGTTGTGTTTTGATCAGTTGTACCTAATTGATGGCGCAAGAATAACGCCACCCCGTGTGAACTGGATACCGCTGCAAGCCGTGATGTGGCGCGCCCGGTTTGGCATATGTTTCTTGATGGAGGCGCTACTCAATATGTTCTGAAGGGTATTCAGGATATTTCTATCGGTTATTATTTCACCATTGGTCGTTTACATACGATATCAAGGAGGAATGGCGTGCAAAAAGAGTATCCGCGTTTTGTCAGTCTGCTGACCAAGAACACCGTCGCACTGATTCTTGCCGGCGGCCGTGGCAGCCGCCTGATGCAATTGACCGACTGGCGCGCCAAGCCGGCGGTGCCGTTCGGCGGCAAGTTCCGCATCATCGACTTCCCGCTTTCCAATTGCATGAATTCCGGCATCCGCCGCATCGGCGTGGTTACCCAGTACAAATCGCACAGCCTGATCAAGCACATCCAGCGCGGCTGGGGTTTTCTGCGCGGCGAGTTCAACGAGTTTGTCGATCTGCTGCCGGCGCAACAGCGCGTCGCGGAGGAGACCTGGTACAAGGGCACCGCCGATGCGGTGTACCAGAACCTCGACATCCTGCGTGTTTACAAGCCTGAATACGTTCTGCTGCTGGCCGGAGATCACGTTTACAAGATGGATTACGGCGAGATGGTCGCCAACCATGTGCGCAGCGAAGCCGACATGACGGTGGCCTGCATTGAAGTTCCGTTGAAGGAGGCGACCGCTTTCGGGGTGATGGCCACCAACGAGGAATCCCGCGTCATCGCGTTCTCGGAAAAACCGGCAAATCCGACCCCGATGCAGGGCAAGCCGGATACCGCGCTGTGCTCGATGGGTATTTATGTGTTCAACGCAGCGTTCCTGTTCGAACAACTGGTGCGCGATGCGGATGATCCGAAATCCGAGCACGATTTCGGCAAGAACATCATCCCGCACCTGATCGACGCCGGTTATCGCGTGTATGCGCAAAGCTTCAACGAGAGTTGTGTGCATGGCGAGGGCGAGCCGCCCTATTGGCGCGATGTCGGGACGGTCGATGCCTATTGGGAGGCCAATCTGGATCTCGCCAATATCACACCCGACCTGAATCTGTACGACAAGGACTGGCCGATCTGGACCTACCAGGAACAATTGCCGCCGGCCAAGTTTGTTTTCGACGAGGAGAACCGGCGCGGTATGGCGGTGGATTCGATGGTTTCCGGCGGCTGCATCATCAGCGGCGCGACGGTGAAACATTCGGTGCTGTTCTCCAATGTCCGGGTCAAGGATGGCGCCTATCTGGAAGAAGCCGTCGTGCTGCCCGATGTCCGCGTCGGCGAGGGGGCGATCCTGAAAAAGGTGGTCATCGACAAGGGCTGCATCATTCCGCCCGGCATGAGCATCGGCATCAACCGCGCCGAGGATGAAAAGCTGTTTCATGTCACCAGCAAGGGTGTCACGCTGGTGACCCCGGAAATGCTCGGCCAGGCGTTCCACCAATTCAGATGACCCTGTCGGCGTAAGCGGTTCGTGACCACGAGAGGCGGCTAAAATGGCCGCCTTTCCGTTTGCTGGCCACTTATCGTGCTCCATCTCGTTTTTTGCTGGCATTTCCATCAGCCCGATTACCGCGATGCGGCGGGGCGATATCAGTTGCCCTGGACCTATCTGCACGCCGTCAAGGATTACGCCGACATGGCGGCGCACCTCGAAGCCGCGCCGGATTTCCATTGCGTGGTCAACTTCGTGCCGACCCTGACGGCGCAGTTGCTTGATTACAACGCGCAGTTCGAAAGCGGCCAGGTACGCGATCCGCTGCTGGCAAGCCTGATCGCCACCGATCTCTATGCATTGCCGGCGGCGGAGAAACGGCAACTGATCGAGCAGTGCTTCAAGGTTCACCATTTCACCATGCTGGAGCCGTTTCCCGCCTACAAGCGGCTCTATATCCTGTGGAAGACGATAGACGTCAGCGATGAATCCGGTCTGGCCTATCTGTCCGAGCAATACCTGGCCGATCTGGTGACCTGGTATCACCTGGTCTGGACCGGCGAGACCGTGCGCCGCGCGCGCCCCGATCTGCTGGCCCTGATCGCCAAGGGGGAGGGCTTCAGTCGGCATGACCGGCGCGTGGTGTTCGATCTGTACGGCGAGGTAATCGCCAGCTTGCTGCCGCGCTATCGGCAGATGGCGGAACGTGGTCAGATCGAGTTGTCGGCGACGCCGCACAGCCATCCGATATTGCCGTTGCTGCTCGATTTCAAGGCCGCGCTCGATGCGCGTCCCGATCTGCCCTTGCCGAAGGCGGCGGGTTACCCGGGCGGTGAAGCGCGCGCTCTGGCGCACATCGAAACCGCGTTGCAGGAACACGAATTCCAGTTCGGTCAGCGTCCCGTCGGTTTCTGGCCCGCCGAAGGCGGCGTATCGGATGCCGTTGCGCGCCTGTTTTCAAAATCCGGCATGCAATGGGTGGCAAGCGGCGAAGGCGTGCTGCGCCACAGCCTGGCTGCGGCGGGGATCGATCTCGCGCAGAAAGCGACCTGGTGCTACACCCCGTACAGACTGCCGGACACCCGCACAGCACTGTTTTTTCGCGACGACCACCTCTCCGATCTGATCGGCTTCGAATACAAGAGCTGGCATGGCAGCGATGCCGCGCGCCATTTCCTGCACGCGCTGGATGAAGTTCGCCACCATGCCGGCGCGCCGAATCCGGTGGTCAGCATCATTCTGGATGGTGAAAACGCCTGGGAGTATTACCCGTTCAACGGGTTCTACTTCCTGTCCGAGTTGTTTGCCGAGTTGGCCGAGCACAACACGATCCGCGCCACCACATTCAGCGACTATCTCGAACAGCATCCGCACGCCATAGCCGAATTGCCGCATCTGGTCTCCGGAAGCTGGGTCTATGGCGATTTCTGCACCTGGATCGGGGATGTCGCCAAGAACCGGGGCTGGGACTGGCTGGTTGCCGCCAAGCAGGCCTACGACGGTGCGTTGCCGGCCTTGCCGGCGGCCGCGCGCGGCAAAGCCGAAGCACTGCTCAAGTCGTGCGAAAGCTCGGACTGGTTCTGGTGGTTTGGCGATTACAACCCGGCCGACGCGGTGGCCAGCTTCGACCGCGTCTATCGCCAGAAATTGAAACGTCTGTACGAAACCCTGAATCTCGCGCCCCCCGCGTATCTCGACTCGCCGCTTTGCCAGGGCGGCGGCAGCGCCGAGGCGGGCGGAGTCATGCGACGCGGCGGCGCATGACGGCATGATGCTGTGGCACAAGCTGTTCCCGCAGCAGGCGTCGATCAGCCGGAGCGAAGCGCTGATCAGCGCGCTGGCGGCCGGCCTGGCGATCTCGCTCAATGCGTGGCTCAGCCATGCCTTGCTGCCGGGCGACTATCAGGTGTTTCTCGCCGCCTCGATGGGGGCTTCAACGATACTGGTCATCGCTGTGCATCACAGCCCCTTGTCGCAGCCCTGGGCCGTGATCGGCGGTCATCTGGTCGGCGCGTTGTGCGGCCTGCTGGCGTCATGGCTGGTTGAAAATTCGGTGCTTGCCTGCATGTTGGCGATGATGCTGACCGTGCTGCTACAGATGTCGCTGCGCTGTCTGCACGCCCCCGGCGGCGGTACGGCGCTGTTGCCGATCCTGGGTGGCGCCGCGTTGCAGGCGGAAGGCTTCGGTTTCGTCGGCGTGGTTCTGCTCAATGCACTGGTGCTGGTCGCCGCTGCCTTGCTGGTCAACAACCTGTTGCCGGGACGACGCTATCCGCTGGCTTTCGCGCCGCGTCCGCTGACGCCAGTGCAGCCGGTGTTTCGCGAGGAAGATCTGCTGGCCGCGTTGCGCTCTATGGATGGCTTTATTGATGTTTCCCCGGACGACCTCGAACGCATCTACGAACACGCTCGCACCCATCTTCGTCAGCATCGGGATGGCGATCGGGGCGTCCCGCCACAACGATGAACTTACCTTGAGACCCGCATGAGCCAGTCTGTATCTCTTCTTTTCGGCGTTCACGCCCATCAACCTGTCGGCAACTTCCCTGAAGTCATGGAGGAGGCGCATCAGCGTTGCTACAAACCGTTTTTCGCGACGCTCCACCGCTATCCGGAATTCCGCTTCGCGCTGCACGCCTCCGGCTGGCTGCTGGAATGGCTGTTCACGCATCACCCGGAAGACATGGCCTTGCTGCTTGAAATGGCCGCGCGCGGCCAGGTCGAGTTTTTCGGCGCCGGCGATATGGAGCCGGTGCTGGCGGCGATTCCCAACCGCGACCGCCTGAGCCAGATCGCCGCGATGTCCGACCGCATCGAACAGATATTCGGTCAGCGTCCGCATGGCGCCTGGCTCACCGAGCGGGTCTGGGAGGCTACCGTCGTGCCGGCGCTGGTCGATTCCGGCATCGAGTACGTCATGGTCGATGACTATCACTTTCTCTGCGCCGGCAGCGCGCGCGAAAAGCTGAGCGGCTACCACACCACCGAGGAGGACGGTCGCCGGCTAGACCTGTTCCCGATTTCGGAAGCGCTGCGCTATCGCCTGCCGTTCTCGCCGGCGCAGGACGCGGTGGCCTACATCGAAGCGCAGGCGAATGACAGCACGCATGCCGCCGCCATCTACTTCGACGATATCGAAAAATTTGGCATCTGGCCGGAAACCTATCAATGGGTGTACGAGCAGGGCTGGCTGACGCAATTCATCGAAGGCGTGCTGAATTCACCCGTGATCAACAGCGTGCATTACCGCGACTATCACCAGGCCTCGCCGACGCGCGGCGTGGTCTACCTGCCCTCCGTGTCATACAGCGAAATGGGCGAATGGACGCTGCCGGCTGCGGCTGCCGAGCGCTATGCCGAACTGGTGCGAGCGGCGCAACAGGAAGGCGTGCTGGAACGCGATCGCCCGTTCATTCGCGGCGGCATCTGGAAGAACTTCCTGACCCGCTACCCGGAAGCGAACTGGATGCACAAGCGCATGCTCGGCTTGTCCGCGCGGCTGGCCAGCCTGCCGGCGGACCAGATTCGCCAGGATCTGGTCGAACTGCTGCATGAGGCGCAGGCCAACGACGCCTACTGGCACGGCCTGTTCGGCGGCATCTACCTGCCGCATCTGCGGCGCGCGGTCTGGCGCGCGCTGCTCAGCCTGGAACGTCGGCTGGACGCTTTGCAGACGCGGCCGGCGCAGTTCTCCGGTGATATCGACATGGACGGCATCGACGAAGTCTTCCTCTCCAGTCTGTCGCTGCAAGCCGTGCTGCGGCCGGACAAGGACGCCGCGCTGATTGAGCTGTCGAGTTATCCGCTGGCGCAGAACTTTGCCGACAGCCTGAAACGCTACGAAGAGCACTATCACGCCAAAGCCAGGGCCGGTGCCTCCAGCAGCCATCAGGGCGAAGGTATTGCCCCAACGCATGACGTGGTGCGCTTCAAACACGAGATCAAGCCGGAAGACCTGCGGCCGGATACCCGCAGTCGCGGCTGGTTCGCCGAAACCTGGACAGATTTCGACGCCAAGCGCCCGGTGGAATACAGCAGCACCGTGGTGCAGGGCGGCGCGGTGTTGTGCATCGGGCAGGCCGGCGAGGGCAAGGAGGCCACCCGCGTCGCCAAGATCTACAGCGTGCAGGACAACCGGCTGACCGTGGCGCTGAAAGCTGTCGGCAACGGCCGCCTGTCAACCCGACTGAACATCGCCCTGCCGTGCTGTGACGGCCCGGCCGGGCGCTATGTGGTGAATGGCGAAATTCCCGGCGGCTTCGGCCAGACCTTTACCTGGAACGAACTGAAGACGGTGACGCTGGAAGATCACTATCTGGGCGCCGCGATCAAACTGGAAACCAACCGCCCGGCGCGGATCAAGGCGCAGCCGCATTTCACCGTGTCGCAATCCGAGGCCGGTTTCGAAAAGGTCATGCAGGCGGTGGAGTTGACGCTGACCTGGCAAGCGGAAGACGCCACCGAGGTACAGGTGCGCGTCGATATCGCCGCCCTCCGGTAAACTCGCGCCCCTTTGTAAATCGCTTCAGGAGTTGAACATGAGCCAAGACGACGAAATCATCACAAAAGGCAAGGTGGTGTTCATCACCTATTCCGTGCTGTCCGAAGAAGGCCAGATCATGGGCCAGCAGGACATGCCCACCGGCTATGTGCACGGCGCCAAAAGCGGCCTGTTCGTCGAAATCGAACAAGGGCTGGAAGGCCATCGCGTCGGCGAGCGGGTGGAAGTGCAACTGACGCCGGAACTGGCCTTCGGCCATGCCGACCCGGCGCTGATCATTGAGGAATCCTTCGAAAACGTGCCGCCGACCTACCGTCGCCTCGGCGCCGAAGCCGAGTTCCAGAACGAAGCAGGCGAAACCGTGATGTTCCGCGTGGTGAAGATCGCAGACGGCATCGTCACCCTTGACGCAAACCCGCCGCTGGCCGGCAAGAACGCCATGTGCTCGGTCGATATCGTTTCTGTGCGCCAGGCCACGGCGGAAGAAATGAAAACCGGCTTCCCGGCGGAACAGGGCGCACCAAGTCTGCATTGATGCGGATTGGTCTGCGCCAGTCCGCCGTGCCAGTCGTCAGGTCAATTCAGGCCGACGCCACAGCCACCGGTCGTCACGATGACCATTTTGCTGGCCTTGAAGAATTGGCCGCGACTGCGCGCGATCACCCAGACATTCGAGGTTTGCGACAGCTTGATGCGGGTTTTCAACTCCGGCACGAGTTCCGGGCCAATCCAGAATGCGCCTATCAAGGGATTCGGGTTCTTATCCACAAACACCACAAATCCATCCACCTCGGGAAGCATGGATGAGCATTCCAGATAAACACTGGCTCCGTTTTCGGCAATGCTCGGCACAATGATGCGAATGTCGGCCGATGGAATGGGTTGTGCGGTCCGCAGGTTTTGCAGCATTTCGAACACGACCGGGCTGGGTTGCGACTGATAGCTGCCCGGTGCTGTCCATGCCCACACCGGCGCGGGACGCAGCAGGCCGCCGGCGAAGGCGAGCGAGAGGGTGGCGGTGGGCAGCGCGCCGCGCAGAAGCAAACGTCTAGTGGGATTCATGCAGTTCTCCGTTATGTAACCAATGGGGCGGCTCAAATGCCGAGGCTTTCCAGTTCCGCCTGCTGCTCCAGCCATTCCTCTTCCAGGTGCTCCAATTCTTTCGCCAGCGTGGCCTGTTCGAACAGATGTGATTTGAGCGCTTCTTTCTTTTCCTCGGCATAAATCGCCGAGTCGGCCAGCAGTCCATCGATTTCGCCCTTGCGCGCGTTGGCCTTGGCCATTTTCTCTTCCAGGCGCTTGATGCGCGTCTCGATCGGCTTTCTTTGCGCCGACAGACGCTGCCGGGATTCCGCCTCCTGGCGTTTTTGTTCCTTGCGTTCGGCGGTACTCAGCACAGACTCGGGCGCGCTTTCCGGGATTTCGCTTTGCTGTATCCGGGCTACAGGTTCCGGCTCCGGCTTGCCCGGTTTGGCCGGTTTGGCTATCGCCAGTTTGGTTTTGAACAGCCAGTCGCGGTAGTCGTCGAGGTCGCCGTCGAACGGCTTCAGGCTGCCATCGGCGACGATCAGGAATTCTTCGGTGGTGGCGCGCAGCAGATGGCGATCGTGCGAGACCAGCACCAGTGTGCCTTCGAACTGCGCCAGCGCGACGGTGAGGGCTTCACGCGTTTCCAGGTCGAGGTGGTTGGTCGGCTCGTCCAGAAGTAGCAGGTTGGGCTTCTGCCAGACGATCAGCGCCAGCGCCAGACGCGCCTTCTCGCCACCGGAGAACGGCGCGATGGGGCTGCTGACCATGGTGCCGGGGAAGTTGAAGCCGCCGAGGAAGTTGCGCAGTTCCTGTTCGCGCACGGTTGGCGCGATTTTCGCCAGATGCCACAGCGGCGATTGGTCGTGGCGCAGCATTTCGACCTGATGCTGGGCGAAATAGCCGATGGCCAGGCCTTTGCCCCAGTGCGCGTCGCCGGTCAGCGGCGTCAGTTCGGCGGCGATGGTCTTGATCAGCGTCGATTTCCCGGCGCCGTTGACGCCAAGCAGGCCGATGCGCTGGCCGGCCTGCAGGTTCAGGTTGATGTCGCGCAGGATCGGTTTGTCACCTTCGTCGGTGTGGTAGCCGGCGACCACGTCTTCCAGCACCAGCAGCGGATTTGGCGCGCGGTCGGGTTCACGGAACTCGAACTGGAACGCGGCGGCGGCGTGGATCGGCGCGAGTTCTTCCATCTTGGCCAGCATCTTCATCCGGCTTTGCGCCTGTTTAGCTTTGCTGGCCTTGGCCTTGAAGCGGTCGATGAAGGATTGCAGGTGGTCGCGTTCGCGCGTTTGTTTGACCATCGCGGCCTGACTCAGCGCGAGGTTGATGGCACGCTGTTTCTCGAACGCCGAATAGTTGCCGCCGTAGCGTTTCAGTTTGCGGTCGTCGATGTGTGCGATGACGTTGACCACGCCGTCGAGAAAATCGCGGTCGTGCGAGATGATCAGCAGCGTGCCGGGATAGCGTTTCAGCCAGTCTTCCACCCACAGGATGGCGTCGAGGTCGAGGTGGTTGGTCGGTTCGTCGAGCAGCAGCAGGTCGGACGGGCACATCAGCGCCTGCGCCAGATTCAGTCGCATGCGCCAGCCGCCGGAAAAGCTGGCCACCGGCTGATTCATCTGATCATGCGAGAAACCCAGGCCGGTGAGTAGTTGTTCGCCGCGCGAGCGTACGGTGTAGGCATCGGCATCGGCCAGCGCGGCGTGCAGGTCGCCGATGCGGTGGCCGTCGTGGCTGGCTTCGGCTTCCGCCAGTTCGGCTTCCAGGCGGCGCAGATGCGTGTCGCCGTCGATTGCGTATTCCAGTGCCGGTCGGTCCAGCGCCGGGGTCTCCTGCGCGACGTGAGCGACGCGCCAGGAAGCCGGAAAAAACGCATCGCCGGCATCGGGCTGCAATTCGTTGCGCAACAGCGCGAACAGACTGGACTTGCCGGAGCCATTGGCCCCGATCAGGCCGACTTTTTCGCCCGGATTGAGGGTCAGATCGGCGGCCTGGAGCAGCGGCTTGGTGCCGCGAATGAGGGTAAGTGCGGTTAGACGGATCATGGGGCGCGATTATCGCCGCAAAGCCGACGCGCGCAGCCGATTCGGCAGGGGCGCAGACAAGGAGGGCGATTTATCCCCAACCCGCCATAGCAGAAACGACTATCGCCAAAACACCTGTTATGGCTGACGAGCACACGCCCGAAAACATTCGCCGCGAGCACATCGAAGAGGGTATTCGTGATTACACGAATTGCGCCAAATGCCACCGCAATGCCAATGAAGATGACATCCGAGGCGGGTTCGGGGAGGGCGAAGGCGGCGGCAATAACGGTCGCAACAAGCGCGATGATGATTGATTGTGTTCACCTTGCCATGGTGCGTTGCGGCTAAGTTAGGGATACTGCAACGATGCTTCGCCCATCGCTGAAACGTTATGCCTGGTTATCCATCGCCGCAGCGCTTGCCACCATCCTGTTGAAGGGAGTGGCCTGGAAGATGACCGGTTCGGTCGGGCTCCTGTCCGATGCCATCGAGTCATTCGTGAATCTCGCAGGGGCGCTGATGGCGCTCTGGATGATTACGGTGGCCGAGCGCCCTGCCGACGACAATCATGCCTACGGACACGGCAAGGCTGAGTATTTCTCCAGCGCTTTCGAGGGTTTCCTGATCCTGCTGGCGGCAATCAGCATTGGCTATGCCGCGATCGACCGACTGATGAATCCGCAACCAATCGAGGCGGTAGGAATCGGATTGCTGGTTTCCGTGCTGGCCTCCGTGATCAATTTCGCTACGGCTCGCACATTGATGGGAGTGGGGCGGACGCACAATTCGATCACTCTGGAAGCCGACGCGCACCACTTGATGACCGATGTCTGGACCTCCGTCGGTGTCATTTGCGGCGTTGGTCTGGTCTGGTTGTCAGGCTGGCTCTGGCTCGACCCGGTGATTGCGCTGTTGGTCGCGGCCAACATCGTGTGGACCGGCTGGCAGTTGTTGCATCGTTCGGCCGGCGGCTTGATGGATGTCTCGCTGCCCGAAGCGGATCTGATCGCCATCGAAACCACGCTGGACGGTTACCGCCGACAAGGGCTGGATTTCCACGCATTGCGGACCCGTCAGGCCGGCGCACGCTGTTTCGTCACACTGCATGTACTGGTGCCTGGCAGCTGGACTGTTCAGCTAGGACATGACTGGTGCGAGCGGATCGAGGCAGATATCCGGCGGGCGGTTCACCAAGCCCATGTCACCACGCACCTGGAACCCCAGGAAGACCCGCTTTCACTGGTGGATCAGGCCCTGGATCGGCCCGCCGAACCGAATGGAATGCCGCTTTGAGCCCACTCCCGGTAACAGTGCGCAAGGAAGCCGAAGATATCCTCGCCTGGCTGCGAGCCGGGCCGGCGCTGGCCGAGTTGAAGACACGTTTCCCGCAGGAATGGGAGGTGGTATCGGACGAACTCGCCGCCATTTTCGCCAGTGGCAAACCCGAGCAGCTTCAGACCTATCTCACCGGCCTGGCCGCGCCGGTTGTCGCCCAGCCGAATCGCATCGGAGCACGGCCGAACCAGAACAAACTGGAGGCTGCCGCTGTCTCCAGGCTGATCCGCCACCGCATGGCCCATCTGGCACTCAAGAGTTATGTCCTGTCCGCTGCCGCCGGGGGCAAGAGCGGCAAGATCCGCTTCAACTGGCTCAACGGCTTTGTCGCCCAGCGGCTGCTATTCGCTCGCAAACTCGAACGCAAGCCGGTCTCGCAATTCTGGTTCCGCCTTGTCTGGCCGTTGGTCTGGCAAAAAAGGCTGCTGATGCCGCTGGTCGAGGCCAAGGGCATTTACTGTTTCTACTCGAAGCCACTGATCGAAGCGCTTGCACAATTGATCAGTGGGCGCGAATGCCTGGAAATTGCTGCCGGCGATGGCACGTTGAGCCGATTTCTGGCCGCCGAGGGTGTCAGGGTCAACGCCACCGACGATTACAGCTGGAAACATGCGGTGAGTTATCCCGAAACGGTGCTGAAGATGGATGCCGCCCAGGCCTTGAGAAAATTCAAGCCGGCTGTGGTCATCTGTTCCTGGCCACCCGCCAACAACGGCTTCGAGTGTCTGATATTCACCACTCCCGGCGTGGAGCTGTACATCGTGATCGGTAGTCGGCACACATTCGCATCTGGAAACTGGGCCGACTATCGCGCTCAAACCGCCTTCGAACTCAAGGAAGACACTCCTCTGGGCCAAGGCGTTCTGCCGCCCGAATTGGGTGGCACGGTTTATCTTTTCCGCCGGTGCGATGTGTGATGCGCGAAGGATGGGTGAAAAGCCAATCCTGGCAATGGCCACCGATCATCAGCTGACTAAAAAGTGTGAATTCGGCCCAATAACCTCACTGCCTGTTCAACCGCCGCAGCCGCGCCAGCAGCCTTCTTGCCAGTTCACCGAAGATTTCGGTCTGCGTCGGGTGCGGGAAGATGGCTTGGGCGACCTGGGTCAGGGTCATGCCGCCGGTGACCATCATGACCGCCGCGCCGATCAGGGTATCGGTGTGGTCGGCAAGGAAATGCGCGCCGATGATGCGGCCGCTGGCCTTGTCGGCGACCAGTTTGATCATGCCCTGGGTTTCCAGCGTGATCATGGCCTTGGCGTCGATGCTCATCGGCATTCTGGCTTCTGCGGCGTCGATGCCTCGGGCCTTGGCTTGCGCCATGGACAGGCCGACGAAGCCGGCTTGCGGGCGGCTGAAGGTGACGCCGCAGTCCAGTTCCGGGTGATATTCCAGTGGTTTGCCTAGCAGGTTATGGGCGGCGACGCGGCCTTGCGCGGCGGCGGTGTGGGCGAGCATGTAGCCGCCGATGACATCGCCCACCGCGTAGATGTGCGGCGCGCTGGTGCGGCAACAGGCATCGGTCTTGATCGCGGCGCCGTCGAGTTCGATGCCGGCGGCAGCCAGATTGAGCGGGGTGGTGTTGGGGCGCTTGCCGGTGGCGATCAATATGTAGTCGCACAGGTATTCGCCGGGGGCGCCGGCGGCGTCGAGATACTTGATCCGCATGCTGTCCGGCTGGCCGCTGATTTCGAGGATCTTCGCGCCGGTGACGATGGGGAATTCGCTGGCCAGGATCGTGCCGAGTTGCTTGGCGATGTCATCCTCGATCTCGGCCAGAATGCGGTCTTTCGCTTCCAGCATCAGCACTTCGGCGCCGAAGTCGTACCAGATCTGAGCCATTTCAACGCCGATCACGCCACCGCCGATGATGCCCAGCCGACGCGGCGGCGCCGGCAAGGACCAGATGCTGTCGGAAGTCAGCACACCGCCGCCGGCCATTGCCTCGCGCGCGCCGGGGATCGGCGGCACGAAAGGCGGAGCGCCGGTGGAAATCACCGCCGCGCCGAAGGTCAATGTCGATTCCGCGCCATTCGGGTCGACGATCTTCAAGGTATGCGCGTCGATGAACGAGGCGAAGCCGTGGCGGCTGACGATCTTGATGCTTTTGTCGGCCTGCGCGGCGAGTTCGCCGCGTGTTTGCAGGATGCCTTTGCGATGCGCTTCCAGCGTCGCCCAGTCCAGGCTCGGCGATTGCGTGCCGACCACGCCTTTGTCCGGGTCGTGCGCGCGGTCGCGAATCACATCGGCGGCGTGCCGCCAGGCCTTGGAAGGAATGCAGCCGCGCCAGAGGCATTCGCCGCCGGGCAGGGCCGCGTTGTTGATCATGACCACCTTGATGCCGTGATCGGCGAGATCGCGCGCGCAATCCTGGCCGCCGGGGCCGCCGCCGATGATCGCGACCTGGGCATCCCAATCACCGGCGGGGATCGGGCTGGTGGTTTCGATCTGGTCTGTCATGCAATGCTCCTTGGATTGAAGGTGGTGGATGATCATCCGCGCCGCGCCGGGCAGGCAATAGATGCAGCCTATAGCGAGTATTGAACTTTGAACCTGACGCCAACCATGCTGATGACTGGATTCACTTCAAAGGCCCCGGATTACGCTATCGCTGCATCCGGGCTACGGGCCATGACGCGGTTACGTGAACCCACCGTAGGATGGGCCAAGCGATAGCGGGCCCATCAACGCGCCTGCTTCAACAATAACTCGTTTGACGTTGATGGCGCGATTTCCTGCAAACTATGGCTTCTCCGCGAGGTACCTCGACATGAACCGCCATTACCTGATTTTGCTAGCCTTGCCTTTGTTTGGATGTGTCGAGAAAGCCGCGCCGCCGACAGCTCAAGCGCAGATGGTGCTGGCACATACGGTGCAGGCTGGCGGCGCCGCCGCGCGGACCGAGTATTCCGGCGAGGTGCGCGCCAGGCATGAAATCAACCTGGCGTTCCGGGTTGGCGGCAAGTTGCTGGCGCGGCAGGTCGATGTCGGCGACCGTGTCAGCGCCGGTCAGGTGCTGGCGCGGCTCGACGCGGCCGATCTGGCGTTGGCCTCGTCGAGCGCCGAGGCCAATCTGGCCGCCACCGCCGCCGAGCGCGCCTTCGCGCTGGCGGAAGCGAAACGCTACCGCGATCTGCGCGCGCAACAATTCGTCAGCCAGGCGCTGCTCGACGCCAAGGAAACCGCGCTGAAGGCGGCCGAGGAACGCTATCGGGCGCTGGCCGCCCAGTCCCATCTGGCCGGCAACCAGCGCGCCTACGGCGAGTTGCGCGCCGACACCAGCGGCGTCGTGGCGGCGGTGCTGGCCGAGGTCGGCCAGGTGGTCGCGGCCGGGCAGGCGGTAGTGAAAGTGGCGCGCACCGACGAGAAAGAGGTGCTGGTCGCGGTGCCGGAAAACCGGGTCGCGGAGCTGGCCAGGGCCGGCGAAGTGGCGGTGGCCTTGTGGGCCGCGCCGGACAAGCGTTATCGCGGCCGCGTGCGTGAAGTCGCGCCGCAGGCCGACCCGGTGACGCGCACCTTCGCCGCGCGGGTGGCGATCCTGAATGCCGATGCCGACGTGCGTCTCGGCCAGACTGCGCGCATCGCACTCAACAGCGCCAGCGGCGATGCGCTAGTGCTGATTCCGCTCGGCAGCGTGTTTCAGAAAGGCGATCAGCCGGCGGTATGGCTGATCGGTGCGGACGGACGCGTACATTTGCGGCCGGTGAAGGTTGCCGCCTGGCGCGAGGACGGCGTCGCCGTCAGCGCCGGTCTGGCTGCCGGCGAACGCATCGTCGCCGCCGGCGCGCACAAACTGATCGAGGCCGAAGCGGTGCGGGTGTCCGTGCCATGAAATCCTTCAATCTCTCCACCTGGTCGCTGGCGCATCCCAGCCTGGTGGCGTATTTCATGCTGGTGCTGACCGTCGGCGGCATTCTGGCCTTTTTCAATCTGGGTCGCTCGGAAGACCCGGATTTCACCATCAAGATCATGGTGGTTCGTACGTTCTGGCCAGGTGCGACAGCGCGCGAAGTGGAGCAGCAGGTTACTGACCGCATCGAAAGAAAATTGCAGGAACTGCCCAATCTGGACAGCTTGCGCAGTTACTCCAAGCCGGGCGAGTCGCTGGTGTTCATCGAGTTGCGCGATTTCACACCGCCGAAGCAGGTGCCGGATCTCTGGTATCAGGTACGCAAGAAGATCAACGATATCCGTCACTTGCTGCCGGCCGGGGTGCAGGGACCGTTTCCCAACGATGAATTCGGCGACGCCTTCGGCAATGTCTTCGCCTTGACCGGTGATGGCTACACGCTGGCCGAACTGCGCCGCCAGGCCGACGCCATCGCGTTGCAACTGCGCCGGGTGCCGGACGTGGCCAAGGTCGATCTGATCGGCGTGCAGGACGAGCGCATCTGGATCGAAATGTCGGCCGCCAAGCTCGCCACACTGGGCCTGGACCCGCGCCTGATCCAGCAGACGCTGCAAGCGCAGAACGCGATGACGCCGGCCGGCTTCGTCGATAGCGACAGCGACCGCGTCCGCATCCGCGTGACCGGCGGTTTCGACAGCGTCGAGGCGATCCGCGCCATCGGCATCCGCGCCGGCGACAAATTGTTCAAGCTGGGCGACGTCGCGAAAGTGTGGCGCGGTTACGCCGACCCGGCGCAGCCGCATTTCCGCTGGCAAGGCCGGCCGGCTATCGGCCTGGCGCTGTCGATGACGCGCGGCGGCAATGTGATGCGTCTGGGCGAAAAGATTCAGGCCGAAACCGCGCGTTTGCGCGCCGATCTGCCGGCCGGGCTGGAACTGCATCAGGTCGCCGATCAACCGACCGTGGTGAAACGCAACATCGACGAGTTCATGCGCAGCCTGCTGGAAGCGGTCGCCATCGTGCTGGCGGTGAGCTTTCTGTTCCTCGGCCTGCGCACCGGCCTGGTGGTGGCGCTGTCGATTCCGGTCGTGCTGGCGGTGACTTTTTTGCTGATGAAGCCGGCCGGGGTCGACCTGCAGCGCATCTCGCTCGGCGCGCTGATCATCGCGCTCGGCCTGCTGGTCGACGACGCAATCATCGCGGTGGAAATGATGGTGGTGAAGATGGAGCAGGGCTGGGAGAAGTCGAAGGCGGCGGCGTTCGCCTATACCTCGACCGCGTTCCCGATGCTGACCGGCACGCTGATCACCGCCGCCGGCTTTCTGCCGGTCGGCTTCGCCAGGAGCGCGGCGGGGGAATACACCTTCTCGATCTTCGTCGTGGTCGGCATCGCGTTGCTGACTTCCTGGGTCGCGGCTGTGGTGTTCATCCCCTGGCTGGGCTCGCGCCTGCTGAACCGGGAAAAACTGATGGCGAAGGCTGCCAAACACGCCGGCGATCCCTACGCCTCGCCGTTTTACCTGCGTTTCAAAGCCTTGGTGAACTGGTGCGTGGCGCATCGCTGGATCGTCATCGGCCTGACGTTGGCGACCTTCGTGCTGGCACTGGTCGGCTTCAACAAGGGGGTCGAACGGCAGTTCTTCCCCACCACCAACCGCCCGGAACTGCTGATCGACCTGTGGCTGCCGCAGGGCGCTTCGATCCAGGCCACGGATATCGAGGTGAAGCGGGTCGAAACGATGCTGGCCAGCGACCCGGAACTGAAGAACAGGATCAGCCATTACGCGACCTATGTCGGCATGGGCAGCGTGCGCTTCTTCCTGCCGCTGGACCCGCAGACGCCGAACGACAACTTTGCCCAGTTCGTGCTGATGACCAATGGATTGCCTGAGCGCGAGGCGGTGAAGGCCCGCCTGGAGCAGCGTCTGGCGAAGGAATTCACCGGTTTGCGCGGGCGCGTGCTGCGCCTGGAAAACGGCCCGCCGGTCGGCTTCCCGGTGCAGTTCCGGGTCAGCGGTCCCGACCCCGACCATCTGCGCGCCATTGCCGGTGAAGTGGCGGCGACGATGCGCGCGCATCCGTATGCCAAGGATGTGCATCTGGACTGGAACGAGCGCATCAAGCAGGTGCGCCTGAATGTCGATCAGGACAAGGCGCGCGCGCTCGGGATCAGTTCCCAGGAGCTGTCGCTGATCGTTAACAACCTGCTCAACGGCATCAATATCACCCAGTTTCGCGAGGGCGACCAGTTGATCGACGTGATGGGCCGCGCCGAGGCGGTGGATCGCAAGCGTTTGTCGCAACTCGCCGACTTGCAGGTGCATGTCCGCGACGGCCGTTTCGTGCCGCTGTCGCAGATCGCCACGCTGGCGCCGGAACTGGAGGAAGGCCTGATCTGGCGGCGCGACCGCATCCCCACGATCACCGTGCGCTGCGACCTGCGCGAGGGTATCCAGGCGCCCACTGTCACCGCCGCGATCAACCTGAAGCTGGGTGCGATCCGCGCCAAACTGCCGCCCGGTTATCAAATCGACATCGGCGGCACGGCGGAAAAATCGGGGCACGCGGAGAACTCCATCCGCACCGTCTTCCCGTATGCCATCGTCGTCGTGCTGACCCTGCTGATGATCCAGTTGCAGAGCTTTCAGCGCACCCTGCTGGTGGTGCTGACCGCGCCGCTCGGCATGATCGGCGTTACCGCCGCGCTGCTGCTGTTCCAGGCGCCGTTCGGCTTCGTCGCGCAACTGGGCGTCATCGCGCTGTTCGGCATGATCATGCGCAACTCGGTGATTCTGGTCGATCAGATCGAACAGGACATCAAGGCCGGCCACGCCGCCTGGGATGCCATAGTCGGCGCCACCGTGCGCCGCTTCCGGCCGATCCTGCTGACCGCGCTGGCCGCCATCCTGGCGATGATTCCGCTCACCCGCAGCGTGTTCTGGGGGCCGATGGCCACCGCCATCATGGGCGGCCTGTTCATCGCCACCGTGCTGACTCTGCTCTTCCTGCCAGCGTTGTATGCCGCCTGGTTTCGGGTCAAATGGCAACCCGAAGAGTGTGTGCAGGCCGGCATAGAAAAGTGAATGCGGCTATATCAGCGCAATACCTCTGCCAAAGAAAACGCCCGCAAGGTCGCTGACCTTGCGGGCGTTATTCGAGCGGATTAGCGGATCAGGCCGCAGCTTGCAGGCTGGAAGCCTTGGCAGCCTGCTCCTGCGCAACCTTGATGCTTTCCTGCACCAGATTGCCGTACTCCGTGCTGGACTCGTTCGCGAAGTCGATGCTGGTACGCACGGCGGTAATGCCACGCTCGCCGCACTCGCGCAGCAGGGCGGTCTGGCCGGCCATCAGATCCTGGTAGCCTTTGGCCTTGGTCATCAGTTCCATGCCGCGCGCGCTGGCATCCATGAAGAAGGCGGCGAGGTCGGCCTGCTGTTGAAACAGCTTGTCGAACGTGCGCTGGTTGAGTTCGCCGATCTTGCGGGCGGATTCCATCGCGGTGGCGGTGGACTGTTCGAACATTTCGATGATTTGCTTTTGCATGGTGAATCTCCTGAGGTTGAAGTTGGGCAATCGGTTCATTTGTGCGGTGCAGCAAATGTTGCAGTGCACAATATCGAAGTCGGAGCTTGCCTGTCAACAGGTCATGCAAAGATTTTTTTAAATAATCAGCTTTTGTTGCCCGGATCTTCTGTATTGCCGGAGCGCTTGTAGAGTGCGTCCATGTCTTGCCAGAAGCCCATGTTCTGCTGGCCGAGTTTCATCCAGAACTCCATCGGGTTGCCGCCCCAAACGCCCTGCATCTGTTCGGTGAACATGCGCTGTTGCTTGACGAACAGATCGAGACTTTGATCGAGGAAGGTGGTGAAGGCTTCCTGTGCGGTGTCGCCATAGAAGCGGATGAAGCGTTCCAGCATGGCGGCAGTGAACAAGGGATTTCCGCCTGCTTCCTGTTCCATGATGATTTGAAGCAGGATGGCGCGGGTGATGTCCGCCTCGTTCTGGGAGTCGACCACGCGAAAAGCAACCGCATTCATCACCAGATCCTTGACCTCCGCCAGGGTGATGTAGCGGCTTTCCTCGGTGTCGTAGAGACGCCGATTCGGATACTTCTTGATCAGGCGTTCATTACTCATGCTCTTCTCCCGGAAAAACGCCGACGGCGGCGTGTTGGCGCAGCCGTCGGCGGTTGGCATCAGCACATATGCTGACCGCCGTTGGCGGCGATGTTGGCGCCGGTGATGAAAGCGCCGTCCTCGGAAGCCAGGAAGGTCACCAGTGCGGCGATTTCTTCCGGTTTCCCAAGGCGGCCGACGGGAATCTGCGCGACGATCTGGTTGCGCACTTCTTCAGGAATCGCCATCACCATTTCGGTGCCGATATAACCGGGGGAAATGGAATTGACGGTGATGCCCTTCTTCGCCGTTTCCTGCGCCAGCGACATGCTGAAACCATGCATGCCGGCCTTGGCCGCAGCATAGTTGGTCTGGCCGAACTGGCCTTTCTGGCCGTTGATCGAGGAAATGTTGATGACGCGGCCCCAGCCCTTGTTCAGCATGCCGTCGATGACCTGCTTGGTGACGTTGAACACGGAAACCAGATTGACGTCGAGCACGGCGTTCCACTGGTCCGGTCCCATCTTGCGGAAGGTGCCGTCCTTGGTGATGCCGGCGTTGTTGACCAGAACATCGACGCCGCCGAAATCGGCGTTGAGTTTGTCGCCCATCGCCTTGCAGTCATCGAAGCTGGAGACATCGCATTTGACCAGCGCCATATCGAAACCGGCCGTCGCCATTTTTGCCTTCCACTCGTTGGCCTGGGCTTCGTCCATATAGGTGGAGACCACCTTGCAGCCGGCTTGCGCCAGTTTCACGCAGATGGCGCTGCCGATGCCGCCGGTGCCGCCGGTAACCAGGGCTACTTTTCCATTCAAACCATTGCTCATTTTTTCATTCCTCTCTTTTTCACATTCTTTCAACCGCAAGGGCGACGCCCTGACCACCACCAATACACAGCGTGGCGAGACCTTTGTTTGCACCGGTGCGCTGCATGCCATACAGCAGCGTGACCAGAATCCGCGCGCCGGAAGCGCCAATCGGGTGGCCGATGGAGATCGCGCCGCCACTGACATTGACGTTGACCGGGTCGAAGCCGAGTTCCTTGTTCACCGACATGGCTTGCGCGGCGAACGCCTCGTTGGCTTCGATCATGTCCAGATCCTTTGCCGACCAGCCGGCCTGATCCAGACACTTGCGCACGGCCGGAATCGGTCCGGTGCCCATGATTGCCGGATCGACTCCGGCGCTGCCGAAGCTGACCACGCGAGCGATCGGCTTCAAACCCAGTTGCCTGGCCATGGCGCCGCTCATCACCACCACGCCGGCCGCACCGTCGTTGATGCCGGAAGCGTTGCCGGCGGTCACCGTGCCATCCTTTTTGAAAGCCGGTTTCAGCTTCGCAAGCGTATCGGCCGTGGTGCCGGCGCGCGGGAACTCATCCCTGGCGAAGATCAGCGGATCGCCCTTGCGCTGCGGAATCTCGATCGGAATGATCTCCGGATCGAAATGGCCGCTGTTTTGCGCAGCTTCGGTACGTTGCTGGGATGTGGCCGCGAACAGATCCTGATCGGCGCGCGAAAACTCGTACTTTGACGCGATGTTTTCTGCCGTGATGCCCATATGGCAGTTGTTGAACGCACACCACAGACCGTCCTGGATCATGGTATCGACCAGTTCCCAGTTGCCCATGCGTTTGCCGTCGCGCGATTTCGGCAACACATGCGGCGACAGGCTCATGTTTTCCTGGCCGCCGGCGATGAGAATGCCGGAATCGCCACACTGCACGGCTTGCGCGGCCAGATGCACCGCCTTGAGGCCGCTGCCGCAGACCTTGTTGATGGTCAACGCCGAAACCGTGTCCGGCAGACCGCCCGCCAGTGCGGCCTGGCGCGCCGGGTTCTGGCCAACGCCAGCCTGGAGGACTTGACCGAGAATGACCTCGTCAATCTGCCCGGGCTGTAAATTGGCCCGCGCCAGCAGGGCTTTGATCACATGCGCGCCAAGCTGGCTCGCCGGAATTCCTGCCAGCGCCCCGTTGAACGCGCCGACTGCGGTACGTCCTGCGGCCACAATGACTACATCATTAAACATAGAAATCTCCTGCAATGAATAGAATGTCCTTCCCCCGACGTAAATTCTATTCGGGATTTTGTGCATTGCACTTGACATATTTTGTTGCGACGCACAAAAATGACTTTTCGATCACAAACCAAGGAGGGGCAACGTGAGCAACGCGAACGACTGGACCGAAAGCTGGATGAATTCTCAGCAGAACTACTGGAAAGCCTGGGCCGATTTGGCGCAGCGCGGCATGAAAGCGCCGGAAGCTCCGAAGAACCCCTTGGCCGATGGCCTGGCGCAATGGTGGCAGACGGTTTCGCCGATGGCGCCGCCGACCGGGCGTGATGTATTCGACAAACTGATGGACGTCAGCAAAGGCTATTTCAGTCTGGCCGAGCGTTTCATGTCCGGTGCCCAGGCCAAGCCGGATGGCGGCATGGAAGCCATCAACGGCTGGCTCGATGGCATGCAGAAGACCTGGGGCGACTGGTCCAAGATGGGTTCCGCTTTCAAACCCGAGAGCATGTTCCAGCCGAATCAGTTCAAGGGCCTGACCACGTTCTGGGATCTGCCGATGGACACCTGGAACCGCCTGGCCGCCAACGTCATGCCCATGCCCGGCGATTACACCCATGCATTCCAGCAGAACGGCGCGCAGCCGATGCAGGACCAGATCAACAAGTTCCTCTCCGTTCCCGCCGTCGGCTATTCGCGCGAATCACAGGAGCAATACCAGATTCTGGCGCAGCGCCAGATGGATTACATGGCCGCAACCCAGGCCTATCAGATGGCGTTCGGCAAGCTCGGCATGGAAAGCACCAAGGGCTTCCAGACCGCGCTGCAGGAGCGGGTCAAGGAAGGCAAACCGATTTCCAGCCTGCGCGAGCTGTACGACCAGTGGGTGGAAATGAGTGAAGCGGCCTACGCCGAATTCGTCATGACCGAGGAATACCAGACCCTCTACGGCCGTCTGGTCAACACGCTGCTGGCGCTGAAGCAACAAATGGCGCGCATGGTCGATCAGACCCTGGAAGCCATGCATATGCCGACGCATGCCGAAATCAGCACACTGCAATGCCGGCAGCAGGAATTGCGCCGCGACAACCTGAAGATGCACAAGGAATTGAAGGCCATTCAGGCGCAACTCGAAGCCATGCGGCAGAGCATGTTGCAGATGCAGGCCGCGCCAAAGGCAAGCGCTCAGGCGGAGGAACCCGCGCCGGCAAAGTCTGCGGCTCCCAAAGCAGCCGCCCCCAAGGTTGTTGCCCCCAAAGCCGCCGCGCCAAAAGCTGCGGCCAAGCCGACGGCCGCAAAGCCGGCAGCCAAACCCGCCGCCAAAGCCAAATAAACCCGGAGACTGAAAAATGATGCCTTTCGACATGCGTCCCGACGCCGTCATGCAAGAACTCACCAGCTATGGTCAGAAGCTTTCGCATGGCATGAAGAACCTGATGGAAGTGGGTGAAATCAGCACCGGTGTCACGCCCAAGACCGTGGTTTATCAGGAAGACAAGCTCACCCTGTTCCGCTTCAACCCGTCTGCGGAAAAAGTCCAGAACAAGGTGCCGCTGCTGATCGTTTACGCGCTGGTCAACCGACCCTACATGGCCGACATCCAGGAAAACCGCTCCACCATCAAAGCCTTGATGGACGCGGGCCAGGACGTCTATCTGGTGGACTGGGGCTACCCGGACCGCGCCGACCGTTACCTCACCCTCGACGACTACATCAACGGCTACCTTGACCGTTGCGTCGATGTGATCCGTGAACGTCACCGCATCGACAAGATCAACATCCTCGGCATCTGCCAGGGCGGCACCTTCTCGCTGTGCTACTCCGCGCTGCATCCGGACAAGGTGAAGAATCTGGTCACCATGGTCACCCCGGTCGATTTCCAGACCCCGGACAACATGCTGTCGCACTGGGTGCAGCAGGTCGATGCCGATCTGGTCGTTGATACCCTCGGCAACGTCCCCGGCGAAATGCTGAACTGGACTTTCCTCAACCTGAAGCCCTACCAGCTCATGGGCCAGAAATACCTCGGCCTGCTCGATACGCTGGACGACCCGGAAGCGCTGAAAAACTTCCTG
Source organism: Tepidiphilus sp. J10 (assembly GCA_945897955.1). Classification (GTDB taxonomy): domain Bacteria; phylum Pseudomonadota; class Gammaproteobacteria; order Burkholderiales; family Thiobacillaceae; genus PFJX01. The sequence goes on from CAMDGQ010000013.1 coordinate 43,447, forward strand.
CGCATGGAAAAGTGGATTTTCGACAGCCCCGACCAGGCCGGCGAAGCCTTCCGCCAATTCATCAAGGACTTCTATCAGCAGAACAAGCTGCTCAAGGGCGGCCTCGAAATCGGCGATCCGGTCAGCCTGAAGAATGTCAGCATGCCGGTGCTCAACGTGTTTGCCGAACAGGACCACCTGGTGCCGCCGGATGCCTCCCGCGCCATGCGCGGCAAGCTGGGCACCAAGGACTACACCGAACTGTCCTTCCCGGGCGGCCACATCGGCATCTACGTCAGCGGCAAGGCTCAGAAAACCGTACCGCCGGCCATCGGCAAATGGCTGGACGAGCGTAGCTGACCAAACGAGGCAGGACGTATCACGGCCTGACGGATGCACTCCGTCAGGCCGTTTCATTTCCCACGCCCGACGCGCGCGACCTGTCCTGATCGGCAGCCGGGCAGGACGCAATGTTTTGCTGGCTTGATGGCCCGCAGAAATCAGCCATCATTTATCATCGCCGCGTACCGGTTATCGCCACCGACCCATGCTTGGCGGCCTGCCAGGCTGTGCAGTTCCTGATTCAACCATCCAGATATTTGATGTCCTTTTCGCGCGTCCCCCTCTTGTACCCACTGATTGGCCTCGCGGTCCTCGCGGTTGCCATCTGCGCGCCGACTCAGGCCATGGACGACCGGATGATGATTCTTCCGGAAAAGGTGGAATGGGCGATCAGCGCAGAGGTAAACGGCAATACGGTTGTACTGCGCATGCCGGCCGAGCGGCATCGAATCAACGCGCTTCCAGGCAATGACGGCAAGATGCTGCTTGAGCGGGTCAAGCGTGTCGAAGCCAACCAGAAGCAGATCCGCAAGGTGGGCAAGTCCTATGCCGCCAACGCCGGACGCCGTGAGCATCGTCTGACTCCCGACTACCAGCGCACGCTGTCCGAAGTCGCGATTTCGGTGTCTTACGCCGATGCCGAAGCCGGCGACCCGTTATGGCGGCACATGCCCGTTCTCAAGGCGCTGCCGGACTACAGCCAAATCCACGTGATCATGCCGACACCCGCCGAAAAAGCGGTGCGTCAGATTCTCGCCAGGGAAAATCTGCTTGGTCGCGCAATTCCCCGGCCCCTGCAGGACTGGAACAGGAAGAAAGAAAACATCACCCGATACTCCCGCAATACCCGCTGGATACGGGACACATTCCTGGTCGGTCAGAATGCGCAGGCGGGCGCCATGCTCTATCTGCCGCTGGCATATGCAAAGGTCTCCGACCTCGTCAACAGCGACTTGAATTTTGTCCCCCAGCTTGTTCGCAACCCCAACGACGTACTTGGGTTCCCGGCGTTCATTCGTGGCGGCAACATTGCCGTCGCCGACAACACACATGGCCGCCGCATCGCCTTCATGGGCGCGACCGAAATAGAGCAGAACCGGGAACACTACCTGCATTCGATCGGACTCGAACCGCCGCAGCAGATGACCCTCGAAATCATCAAGCGGCTGGCTGGAGTTCCCAAAGTCTCGATATTGCCGAATACGGCAAAATTTTTTCATATCGACATGGCGATCAGCTTCCTCGGCCCCGGCCTGGCAGCGCTCGTGGCGCCGATAGACGAAGCCAGCCTGAGCCCGGAAGAAGGCAAGGCGTTGCTTGATTACCGCATGGCCCTGGCCGCATCCGGATTCCGCATCATCAACATCCCGACGACCGTCGCTCGCATCAACGTCTATCAGTCCCCGGTCAACATCCTCCCGTACACCGATCGCAATACGAACCGGCGCATCGCCATCGTGCCGCAGTTCCCCGATGTAACGGTCAACATCGCCGGCAAGCCGCAATCCCTGAACCGCGCCATCAAGGCTGCCTATGCCTCCGCCGGAATAGAGGTCAAATGGGCGGAGGACCGCTTCTCGGACCGCTGGGGCAACGTGCATTGCTCAATCCTTGGATTGAACTGAACCGGCAGATAATTTCCTGAAACCAAACCGGAGTCCGCAGCATGACAGCCATCCTTATCGCCCTCGCATTGATCGCCGCCTGTGTCGGCGCGATTTACTTCATTCTGGTCAACATGGGCAAGGACGGGGTTGACGCCGGCATCCCCGGCAGTTGCGGAAGCCGCAAATACGGCGCCCAGAGCTGGAAACCAGCCGATGCGCAGGAACAGCACATCCGAATCGACGAGATCACGCGGAAAGACGCGCGCTCGGACAATCAGACGCTGTAAAGCGACCGCTCAACTACTGAAAACCTGAATCAGCGCCTGAGTCATGTAGAAGTGGTCGAGCACGCCCGCGCTCTCGCGCAAGCTGTGCATCGCCCACATCGGCGAACCGACATCGACGCTCATGATGCCGAGACGGGCAGCAACGATAGGGCCGATCGTACTGCCGCAACCCAGATCGGAGCGATGCGCGTATTGCTGCCAGGGCACATTGGCCCGCTCGCAGCAGGCGATGAAGCGGGCAGCGCTATCGACCCCGGTGGCATAGCGCTGGCTGGCGTTGACCTTGATGACCGGCCCGGCGTTGACCATCACCCGATGGTTGGGCTCGTAGGCGGCGGGAAAGTTGGGATTCCAGGCATGCGCCATATCGGCGCTGACAAAGAAACTGCGCGCCAGGGCGCGCCGCCTGTCCTCTGCATCCAGCCCCTGCGCGCCGCCAAGCCGCGCAATGACATCCTCGACGAAACTGCCGCCGGCCCCGGCCGCGCTGGTGCTGCCCACCTCCTCATGGTCGAAGAAAGCCGCCAGGCAAGTCGCTTCCGCTGACTCGGTCGCCAGCAAGGCACTCAGCCCGGCATGACAGGACGCCAGATTGTCGAGCTGACTGTCCGCGATGAAGGCCTCGTCCGCACCCCAGAAACTGCCCGGCTGGGTGTCATAGACATTGAATTCCCAGTTCAGGATATCCGCCTGAGCGCAGCCCAGACGGCGCGCGATGCGATCGCGAAAATCCCCCGCCGGATCGTCCGCCGCCAAACTCAGCAACAACGGCAGTTCGGTCTGTTTGTTCAGCTTCAACCCCTGCTCATTGACCTCGCGGTTCATATGGATCGCCAGATTGGGCAAACGCACCAGCGGCCGCTCGAATCGAAGCAGATGGGTAACATGCCCGCCACCCCCGGTCGCCCCGCCCTGGCGCACGCCAACGCGCCCGGCCAGGCTGAGATCACGATCGGTAAAAGTGGCCAGAATCGGCCCGCCATAGACCTCCACCCCGAGCCGGGCAACGCCATCCGAGGCATGTGGTGCATTCGGCTTCAGACGCAGGCCCGGCGAATCGGTGTGCGCGCCGACCAGACGCAAGCCGGCCGCCGGCAAAGCGGCCTGGCCCAGCGAGAAAGCGATCAGCGAAGCGCCGCCGCGCGTCACAAAGTAACGCCCCCCCGGCGCCAGCGACCAACGCTCGGCCTCGTCCAGTCGAACGAATCCGGCCGCCTCAAGACGACGGCGCATGGAATCGACGGCATGCCACGGACTCGGGCTGGCATCGATGAAATCGAGGAGATTCTGGGCGTGGGCGCGGAAATGCGGAGCGGGAGTCATGGGCTGCAAGAAAAAGGAGGGATGAAATCGAGCGCCGCTTCCAGCCGATAGCGGCTCCGGCGGCGATCGAACATTCTCGGCAAAAGAAGCTGCCAGCGAATTCGAGCTTGTCCGGCTTGCAAGCGTCAAGAAAATATTTTCGGCAGGGCGAGGGCAGGGTGACCGGCAACTCTGGGTTCACCCGGCAGATGTGGGGCCACAGGGGGAAATGCGAGCTGGCGCGTTGAGCCGGCCAGGAAACAAAGCCGCCGGACCTGACGCGGCAACTCGGTCTGGGCTTGCTTGGCCTGGGTGTTGGCCCATTCGACGATGTGGGAGGTGGTTACTCGCATGATTGTTGTTGGGAGTTATCCACGGAGAGTTGGCGTGGTTTCGCCAGGATTATCGAATCTCGATGACGCTCCCGCCGTCATCCAGCAATGTCCGCAAGTCGGGCAGCAAAGTGGCGAAGGCTTGCAGCAAGGCAGCCTTGCGGCAATTACCCAAAGCTTCCCTGCCTGTCCGCCATCAACTGGAAGTCTTCGTCCTTGGAGACGATGGTCATGTCATGCGATTTCGCGTATTCCCAGATCACCTGGTCATCCGTCGCGCCCATGCCGATTCATGGTTTACGTTACAACTCAGGGACAGTTGATAAGCGGTTCATCCCCGCGTTCGCGGGGAACGGGCTTGCCGGGTCGGTCATCAGAAGAAATCCTCCTCGCGTTGATGCCGCACAGCCAGCACCGTTACCGTATCCGCGTCTTCGATTTCATACAGCGCGACAAAACCGGAATGACCGAACTCGATGACCAGTTCGCGCAAAAACGGGTTATCCGGCAACGCTTTGCGACACGCGAACGGGAAACTACGCAGCAGTTCGATTGCCTGCGCGATTGCCGCGCGAGCGCGTTCCGCCACGAGCATATCTTCGTCCGCCAGAAAATCGAACAGACGCTGTAAATCGTCCGCTGCGCGGGGTGCAAAGCGGACTCGATAGCTCACTCCGCGCCACCCGCTTTGGCCCGCGCCCGCGCCAGCGACGCATCGAGCCGCGCCAGCATTTCGTCCGAGGAAACGTATTGCCCGGACGCTCGCGCTTCATCACGTGCCTGTAAACCGCGCTCGATGAAGGCGCGTCTCGCCTCGCGGCGTTCGATATTCAGCTGCACGGCTTCCAGCACAAAACCGGACAGGTTTTCGCCTTCCCGCAAGACGGATTCAGCCGCTGCGCGGAGATCGGTGCTGACACGTAGCGGCGGCAAGGTGGCGTTTTTCATGGTGGCTCCATTTGTATTGCATATGCGATGCAGTTTAGGTTGCGTGGTTGGCAACAGCAAACACTCTGGATAGCGCAATCAGCGGACCGGTATCGGCAATGACCAAGTCAGGCGAAGGAGGCAAGCTCGCTCTCCAGTTCACCGGGGCGCGGCCGTGCAACGGGTATATGCAACTGCGCCAGATGATCCATGAATTCGGCCACGCTCATATCCGCCAGATGCGCAGCCTTGCACATAGAGATGGGGTCCTCATCTAACAACCGATCTTCCAGCACGGCCATCTGCTTGTCGGCGTTGTTGATGAAGTTGGGCGACAGGTAGCCGCGATCGAACTGCATGCCTTGCCGGCACCGGCCGCATTACCGCGTCAGAAGATTCATCAGCCGTTGACCACCAGGCAGCCGATAGATGCCAAAGTCGGTTTCATCCAGCGTGATGACTTCGATGATTCCCAACTCCCCTGCCAGCCAGACCAGCGAGGCATCGGCCAGATCCATAGGTAGATCGTCGTATTTCTCCATGAGGCCAGCGATGTCGTCGGCCGTCGTAGGCAACATTTCCCGTACCACCACGCCACCAGCCGCAACCCAGCGCATGAAGCGCCCGACGATATGGCGCGGCAGAAGATGACAGACTTCAGTGAGCACGGGCCAGGTGGTGATGAGTTGCCCCCGGTAATCAGCGAAAAATGCAGTGCAACGGTCATGATCGCCATCCCCCTTGTCCAGCCAAGCCACCAGCGGACCGGTATCCACCAGCACCTTAGCCACGACGTGATTGCCCGGCCAGTTTCTCGCGCAAGCGTTGCGAATGGTTACGCCCCAGATCGCCGACGCCACTGTCGAAACAGCCGACCAGACCCAGCATTTCCGCCAGCCGGGCGGGTGATTCGGTTTGCGCCGCAAGCGCGGCAATGCTGGCTTTTACAGCCTCACTTTGGGTTTGACCGGTACGGGCACAGAAGGCGCGTAGGAGGGCATCGGTCTGGTCGTCTAGGCGAACGGATAGAGTGCGCATGGGAATATCCTCGTGTGTATTACGGCACATATTACAACCGTCTCAGCTACCGAGCGACCGTTGCAAGTTAGTAGGCGGCCAGTCGTGAAATCGGTTCGATATTCTGTTTTTCGGCCGGAACGGTCGGTGGTGCCTGCCACATTGCGGCCGTTCGGGAATGACCGCTTCCAAAGGCTTTTCTAGTTTCGGTTGCCAACCCCAATGGCCGCACGATGGGGTCACAACCGGTCACAACCCCAACGCTATTAAGTTATTTCCTATCCCGGTCATTCCGGCGAAGACGTGAATCCAGTTATACCAATCCCTGGCTGCCCACCTCGCGGGCATGACACTAAAGTGACGGCATTGTTCACGACCTTTGGTCTCAGGGTGGGTAGACAACGTGGCTTCATGCCTCTGAGAGCTGTGGTGGAGGTGGGATGGGTGATGTGAATGTAAATTCAAGAAGTGGCTTGCCATGCCGATATTCTTATTTATGTAAGGCTGACAATTTCAATACGCTCGACACTTTTGCAATACAAGAATTCGAAGTTTTGCAAGGGGTTCAGATATTTAACGCAACATTTCAATTGGGATGAAATCATGAAGAAGATTATCACGCTAACTACAACACTGCTGTTAGTAGTTGGATTGACTGGTTGCGGTAAGGATGTTTCTGGAGTATATGAGTATAATTCAGAATTCGGGATTAATATTACCCTACATAAAGACAAAACGATTTCTTATTATGAACCGGAGAATGGAGAGATGCCGAACTGGAGCAAATACACTGTCAGTGGCAACAAGGTTGTTTTCAGCATAAACCCTGATAGTCTTGTGTTCACGGTTGATGGCAATGGGGATCTTATTGGTAAAGACGAACATATATATAAAAAAATAAGATAGGCGAGAGCCACTTATGTCATTCAATAACCACCGAACCCTAATTAAAAAAACGACATTCGATTTTAGAAGCGAGGCAGATTCTCGCTAGATATTTCATTACAACCGCCTATCTCAATGACTAATATTTCTACGCAATAAGCGAAAAATTATTTGCTTATGCGAGTAATTATTTCATGGTTGGCAACCCTGGAGATATTGTGTTTAATAGACTATTTATGACTGTTTTATCTTTAGTTGCATCTTTTTTCCTTAGCGCATGCGATGAAAACACGCCGAAGGCGAATCCTGGAATGATTGCCCCACAAGTAATCAATAATAGTTCGGCCGGCATCCAAAAATGTCCGGATTTCGAGTTGGTTAATGACGCGCATGGGTTTACTGGTGGCCTTGTCAAGGGGCGCATTGATTTGACTGAAATTGTTATAAATAAAGATGCATATCCATGTATGCTTCAATCAACAATAATCAACTTAACTGAATACTCAATGGATGTTACCGTTTCATACCATGCGTACACTGAGGATGGGACAAAAGTGGGAGACCACCTTGATCCTTCGGTTTCTGTTGATCCACATGGTAGATCAATTTCTAAGATTCCGCTTTGGCCGCATATTACAAATGGTGCTAATAAAATCAAGATTTTTATCGCATCCATTACTGGCTTACCCGGTACTGTCGGTTATATCGACGGTCCGAAGCAGATTGGAAAAATGCCTTGGGATGCAGAAGAGCAAAATATATCTAGAAATGTCGACAGTCTGGGTGGTGGGTTAGGATCGGATATCAAAGATATTGCCGACTTGTTGTCAATGCATACACAAGCTTCATGTCGAATTATTGGAATGCGAATGAGAAACGACGGCAAGGACTATACTTCAGTAGCTAAAGACTATGGTTGCTTATGACACTGATTCATATCGTGGGCATTGGTGCCGCATTAAAGCTTGATCATGCCAAAATGGGTGCGCTCGCACCTTCTATTTCCCTTCATGCCGCAGCCATGTCAACAATTTGACGGAATTGGTCTCAACCCTTGGTGACAGGGGGAAGACAACGTAGCCTCAACTACTGTGAGATGTGGTGACGGTGGGATGGGATATGTGATGTAAAAATAAATTCAAGAAGTGGTTTGCAATGCTGGTATTTTTATTTATGTGAGGCTGACATGCCAATACACTCAATGCTTTTGCGAAAAATGGATAGATCGTTTTGCAAAGGGCAAGTATTATGACGACTCATAATCGCAATGCATTCGTAAAATCGGAATATCTCAATAAAGACAAAGTAAAGGTATTTATAGATTTATTGAGCAGCCATATTATGACGGCTAATAATTTCAATCATTGGTATGTAGATCGAAAATCAAAAAAGACATGGGCGTGCAATTCAGTATTTAACGCCTATGAAAATTATCGCTATCCGCTGATTAAGAAATTTAGGTCAAATGGAAGTTCTGACTTTGAAAGCTTCAGAGCCAACTCTGTGGTATTAAGCAGTTTAAGTGGCAAATTAAGATCAGCTTACTTAAATTGCAAGCCTGGTGAAAAACCAACCCCAAAAGAAGCATCGATTTTGCTCAATCAAAGCCAGGAGATACTTCTTTGGGGTGGGGTGGCAGGGTCAACCAAAAGTGGAAAGAAGGAAGGCAATTATTTGTGGCTAGAAACAAAGTATCCAAATGGAACTGGCTTGGTCACTGCTTATCATAATGCAGAAAAAGTTATGCTATCTGACACGCCCGATTTGTTAACAATCGGAAAGAATGGAATCCGCTCAAATGCCGGGTTTGCAAAAATATACTCGCTATTGTTCGATAATTTTATTATTTATGACTCACGCGTGGCTGCTACGCTTGGTCTATTTGCAATAAAATGTTGCCAAGAAAACGGATGGGATGACATCCCTGAAGAGCTCAATTTCAATTGGATGCCAGCTAAAGAGTCGCCAAAACAAAGCCAAGCAAAGCGACGGAATGCCAGTAACCAGGGGCGGATTCTAAATAAAGTGAATAATGAACAGCAACATGCATGGGCTAACATCCGTGCCAACTGGATTTTTGAAACAATATTTGAAGAGGGTCGCAGGTCTGGCAGTTCACCTTTTGATGAGATAAAGAAACGGCAAGATAAAATCCGAGCACTTGAGTCTGCTTTTTTCATGATTGGATATGATTTGGGTGATCATTCTTATCTGTAAACAACCAGTTCCATTAAAGCGTCTATTCGCCATGACGTGCCAAAAAATATTTTTGAACAAAGGTTACGGTAACACCTACGCTCGACGCCACGCCCCGCACGATCAGGTTGACAGTAAAGTTCACTCAGGCTCACGGTTAACCTTTGGGGGGCGGGATAACCAGGCATTTCACCCCGTGGTGCTATCCGTCCACCGTCTCTGCCCCAGACTGGCTCATGTCCAAAAGCGGCTTTGCCGCCCAATCACTGACTGGCGCGAACCAACCGAACCGCGTCGTTGTTGTCGCGGCCGTTGCCGTCGACGTGGCCATTGAGGAAGTCGATGCCCCAGGCGTAGCCGGCGTTACCCGCATACGGCGAAGATGACCAGAAACTCTCTGAAGGTGTTTCCGGAAAGGCCGTGGAATCAATCGCCGGTTCTCTGCGCCTTCGGTCGACCAGGCTGGCCAGTTCCTTCACGTTGGGCAGGCGCCAGGCTTTGCCGCTGGTGGCCGCCTCGGTTTTGGCACGGCGCAGTGCGTCTTCGTAATTGAAGTTAAGAGCCGACCCGGTACAGGTGCTGCCATTCCAACTCATCCCCTCAGCGCAGCGGCGCCAGACCAGGCCGCTGGCAGCATCTGCTACCTCGTCGCCGTTAAAGCTGAAAGGAGCTGCCCCGGCCAGGGGCTGTGTCAGCAGCAAGGCGGTGAGCAAAAGGTGTGTGGATTTCATGGATTTTTTCCTTTCGTAGTCAAAAATGTCGTTGCATTTATTGGCAGAAACCATTCGACGATCTCGCGTCGCCGCGTACCATGCTTGAGCCAGCCAGTTTGATCTGCGCGCAGGTAAGCAATGCCACGGCAACGCAGGTCGGCTTGCAGGGCGGTGACCTCGAGCGCGCTGAGTAACCGCAGAGGCCTTTGCCTAGGCGCCCGGCTGTGTTCGTGAACAGCCGGCCGGGTCACCCAGCGATTGCCTCTTTGCAGAAATTGCCATGCCCCCGGCCATGCCCAGGCAAACACCTCGGCCTGGCGCGCAAAGGTCTCTCCCTGCAACACCCAACGTGGCGTGAGAACAATGCGGGGGAGGGGGACGCGCGGGGCAAATTTGTACTTGCGAAAGTGCTGACTTCCCCCCTCTCCCGCAAGCGGAGCGGATAGGGAGAGCGACCTTGCAGGTGGTTTGCGTAGCTCGCAAGGCGCTCCTCTTCTGGACGAATCGACCGGCAAACCGACTATGCTGCCCATGGACGTCAGCTCAGAGACGTCAGCCAGGTCTCTGTCTGTGCCCCCTCCACCTGCGGGGGAATCAATGCCCGCAGGACGTGCGCCAACTTGCCCTGCTGGCGTATCCAGTTCGAACAGCAACGCCAACCAGGCGTAACGCGTGAACAAGGCACGCCTCAGGCGCGCACTGTTGGCATGTTTGAAGTGCCCCCAGTAACTGCCAAGCATGGCTTGCAACGCTTCCAGCGTGGGTGAATCGGCGCGGATGCGCAAGCCTGCTGCGCTGGCATGAACATGGCGTCTGGCCCAGGTTTCGATCTTGTCGCGGCAATGACGCAGCACTCGCGGGCGCACCAGGCGGTGCGTGGTGAAGACCCGATAACCAAGAAAGTCGATGCCCTGCGACAACGGCGCCAGGCAGGCATCGTCCTTCAGTTTCAAGCGCAGGGTCTCGGTGAGGAAAGCTTCGATTTGTCCCTGCCAGGACTGAAGTTGTTGCCGCGACTCCGCCAGCAACACAAAATCATCGACGTATCTCAGGTAATGGTGGCATTTGAGTTGGTGCTTGACGAACTGGTCCAATTCGTTGAGATAAATATTGGCGAAAAACTGGCTGCTTAGATTGCCTACCGGCAGGCCACAGCCCGGCGCGGCATTAGCCAACCGTTTGTGTGGTGGAATACGTGCGGCGGCATCGGGGTCGCTGACCCGTTCCACGGTTTTTTGCTGCAACAGTTTGTGGCATAGACTTTGCAGCGCCAAGGCATGAACCGCCGGTAGATGCCTGGCCTTGGCGATGCGCGTCTTCAGCAGGCCATACAAGATGGAACGATGAATACTGTTGAAATAATTGTGAATATCCAGTTTCAGAAACCAGCCGCGGCCATTGCGTTGACGCATGAAGGATTGCAGGCGCTCCACCGCTGCATGCGTGCCTTTGCCAGCGCGGTTGGCATAGCAATCATGGATGAAGATCGGCTCATAAAGCGCTGCCAGCCGTTCCACAAGAATATGATGAACCACTCGGTCGGCGAAGACCGGGGCATGGATTTCACGCGTTTTAGGGTGGTTGACGATGAAGGAAACAGTGCGGGCAGGTTGCCAGTCGCCCACGCGCAGCGCAGTTTTAAGTGCCAGCAAACGGTCCAGCCAGCGGGCATCGAACGCCAACTGGTTGGCGCTAGGTCGTTTGCCGCGACGGGCCCTGAGCCAGGCGGCATGACAGGCCGCAAGGCTGATGGGAATAGGGATGCCGGAGTTTCTGCCCCCCCTTTCCCGGCCCGTACTCACCGCGCATCACTCCATTGACTGGCGCGAACCAACCGAACCGCGTTGTTGTTGTTGCGGTTGTTGTTGTTGACGTGGCCATTGTTGAAGTTGATGTTCCAGGCGTTGTTGGCGTTACCCGCATACGGCGAAGATGTTTTGCGCGTGATGCGCCACAACGCCAGCCTGTCCGCTTGCGACGCAACCACGCATCCCAACAGGTAGCGGGGCGTTGTCATGGTTAGGCCTTGGATATCGAGTGCGCTTGTAGGGATACTCCCCTTACATCGCGCTTCCAAGACGGGGCAGGCACTCAGTGAAGCGGGGTGGGCCGAAGGGAAACCCCTCGGCTTTGGCCCGGCGAACCGGGAACATGCGGCAGGGTTGGCAACCTGACAACCATTTTTGCCGCCATTCCCGCTTAGGCGGAAATCCAGTTCGCAGGTCTGATTGATATAAAAAACATTCAGATGAGCAAACAGGACTTCCGCTTTCACGGGAATGACGGATAGACGATGGATTGCCGCTTTAACCACCATGCCGCTCGCCCTCCGGAACGACTTTTGCGCGCGAGCGACTGGCATGATGCCACCCACCGCACTGTTTCCCGATGCCAGCGGCCAGATTGGCCGCCGTTTCAAATGCCGCAAAGCTGGGCGTGCCTTTAGCACTGTGGGTGAAAGCGCCCACTTCCATCGCCAGTTGCAGCGTGAGTTTGTAATCGTCAATGCGCCAGATCAGGGTTTCGATATGCTCGGCCTGGCGCGCCTTGTCGAACACCGCATGATGCACCTCGCGCATCACTGCCATCGCCTGCCGGCGCAAGTCGGCGCCGACTGTGTACTTGTGATAGCGGGCAAAACGCCGCACCGCTTCTTCGGTATGCACCAGCAACCGGCGGCAGTCGCGGTAGATTGGCGGCAGAGGGGCGCTCATGGTTTTATTTCAAAAAACTGATCACTGACTGGCGCGAACCAACCGAACCGCGTAGTAGTTGATGCGGACGTAGTAGCCGTAGACGTGGCCAAGGTTGAAGTTGACGCCCCAGGCGTAGCTGGCGCCACCCGCATACGGCGAAGATGACCAGTAACCTCTAAAAGAGGTGTTCGGAAATACGTTTGCATCGATCCTAGAGGCATTATCTTCACCTACACCGTAATCCACCAGCGAATGCAGCTCTTCAACCTTGGGCAAGCGCCAGTCTCTGGCACCGCACAGACCCTGGCGATTGACGGCGGCGACAAAGCCTCGGCTGTTGCTGGCAGCATCGATCTCAGCATGGGTGGGATCGTCATAATTTTTATAGGTATTGTCCTTGTCGCGTAGACCGCCGTCGTCGGTCTTCACTTCCCAGATCAGTCCGGTAACGTTGTCTTTAACGCAACTCCATTTGCTGCCCGCTGCTTCGCTGCCGTCTTCGCTCCAGGTCGCATTCTGGATCGCCAGCGGCTGGCCGTTGTCACCGAGTTTGGTGTAGCTGAAACCCAGCTTGCCATCGGCACTATCGTTGGTTGCCGGATCAGCGTCGCGTCCGATCATGCCATCCTGGGTGTCACTCAGGGCTTGCGCTTCTTCGCTGTTGCAAGACACCAGGGTGTGGATTCCGGCCGCGTAGCATTGGCTATCGGTAATGCCGGTGTCGGTCAGTTTGATGGTAATACCGGTGTCGGGCAGCGTGACGGCGGCTTGCGGTAGCACGTTTTCATCTGGCTTGGCCGATGCGCTACCCGGTAGCTCAGCCTCTGCCAACTCTACTGTTAGCCTTCCATTTGTCGGAGGCTGCTTGGATTTGAAAAGGTAATTAGCCAATTCAGTGGCTGAGATTCTATTGCAATAATTTAATACTTCGTCTTGGGTATACGTCATTGCATTGGCGGACATGGCGAGAATTGTTATTTTTGAACTCGCATCACCGGGCATTGCTATCAAAATTGGCAACTCACCGCCTTTGCTAGCAAATGCCTTGAATATTTCTTCGCTATCTCCCACAACACCCAAAGTCCCGCTAACAGTATTGCTTTGCTGCATGACATTTCCAACAAATTCGTCGGTTTTATTAGAAAACCACATTATTAAATCTTCATCTTTAACTCTAATAAATTCACTCCAGCCAAGGCTGTCTGATATGGTTACAACTCCATTGAATTTATCGATCGATTTTTTTCCGCATGACCAATTACCTATTATTGCCTCTTTATATTCTTCAACAGGCAACAAGCCATTGCTGTTTTGGATGTAAATGAAGTAGCCAATACTCAGCGCGGCTAACAATAGCAAGATGCCCACAATATACTTTTTTTGTTTAAGCAACTGTTTTTTCATCGAAGCAGGTTCAATGACAGAAGAAATTGGCTCGTTGGCAGGGGGGGGGCTATTCAATTCCTCAACTTTCTCCTGTGCTACGCCAGGCTGATTGAATGCACCTGGTTCTTCAACGGGTTTCGACTGTATGTCAGCTTGCGCCCCTTCTGTGGGGGCTACCAATTGTGCATCCAAATCAATCTCTAAAGATATCTCCTCGATGCGGCACTTGGCGCCAGCCTTTTCCAAGGCTTCTCTATATTTATCGGCCGTCGATAAATCAACTGCTTCTTTTACTTTTAATGCCACGCCATTTAGCATCCTGGCGGCAACATTCGGTTGTATTTTGAATAGCTTGGCTAACCTATCTTGTGTCTCTTGTTTATCGAATCCATCGATAACCTTGCCATCCAAAATAACGTTATACAGTGAATCAGTCATTTGTCACCCCTAATTGCATGAAACTCTTTAAATCCCGAATCCGAGTTAGATATTTCGCGTCAAGAAGCGAAATCAATGTTGTGCCATGTTCCGCCCTCCGCATTAGCGGACTAGGCAGGCGAATGAAAAATTCACCGCATTGTTGCAGCACCAGAATTCCCAAACGTTTGTCTCATTGCGCCTAGCATGATCAAAGACTGTTGTAATTGTTCACTGCTATGCATCTCGACTCGCGTTTCTTTTGGGTTGTCAGCCATACGTTCGATGGTATATACAACCGCAACACCTTCTGAACTCAATTCTTGATGAATAAGCCCTAAGGCTGCAACATCGTCAGTTGGCTTTGCAGCTTTCGTGTCAGTGATTTTAATTTGTGCAGCACAGGTGTATTTGTCGATGTTTTTGTCAAGGGCAAGGATGCGGATTCCATCAACTTCAATCACCAGATCATTGACCCACTCCTTGGGTAGTAAATTACCAATCTCGGAGATGGTGCCCATATGCTCAATTTGATTGTGTAGGATTTGCTTTAATAAGGAAACGGGATGACTGTCTGCGCAGTCTGGGGTCTTAGTGGCACAACCTCCCAATCCCACCATCAAACCTATAGCAACTACAGTCAGACTTGCCTTCATGACTTCTCCAAATTGTTCTGCCGCGTAGCACTTCTAACGATCAAATATATCGGTGACTTTTACCAGTCCAAGACTGTTTTTCCAGCGTTAAACCAATAAAACTCGAATACTGATTGAGCATTTAACGGACTTTAATTATTTTGATGCCTATTTTTTATTAATCAATAGCAAATCAAGTTTAGCGATTGCATCCCATTTGGGAAATTTGCGATTCAGTCTGCTGAATCATGTAAATAATTTGGCTATACCTTCCACTATCATTACCCATTCTCGCTTCCAACATTTCACCTTGCTCATACAATTTATCCATTTGACCTAAACGTTTGTATAGCTGATTCGCCATAGACTGACATCTACGGTCGCCACTTGACTCCATGGATACAATTGTACTATTTAATCTCATATAAGCATTAACGACACCTTGCTTACCAGAGGTTGGTGCTAAATATTGAGGTGCCGGTGCCTCAACTAGGGGAGTTGGTGCGTCGGCTAGCTGTACTGGTTCGGAGTATTGATTAGAAGGCTCTTTTTTCAATGTGAACGTTGCTGCAACTATCAACCCTACCACAATCCAAAGGGAATATTTCAATAATTCACCTCTTGATTTAATTGATTGAAGTAAAGGAGTTCTTGTTTCAGTATTTGAATTTGAAGTTTCTTCGATTGTATTTTTATGCTGATGTTTGCCTGAAGATTCCGGCCGGTTTTCTTGTTTAATTGTTATCAATTTTTCCTCCGATGGCCTTGCCTTCTGAACGGCTTGCAAGTCGACTGAGAATTCTTCAATGTGACATTTGGCTCCAGCACTCTCCAATGCCTTTATATATTTCTCCGCGACATCTAAATCAACACCTTTCTTGACTGTTACACTATTGCCACTTAACATTTTCTTTGCAACATTGGGTTGGACTTTGAACAGCTTCGCTAATTTATCCTGTGATTCTTCGGCATTGAAACCGTCCAGAACATTACCGTTTAGTATTATCGAATACAGTGTGTTAGCCATGGCGTGTGCTGTTAATTAATATTGATAAGGTACGGCAAGCATCAGTTCCCTGCACTTTCTTCCGCTATCAGGACATATTGCAAAAAAATCGGTTGGAACATTCGGGTTACAATTAAGTCAAGAACCAACCTCTCAGTTGCTGTGAACCCATTATGGCTTTTTGAAAACTGCCTAGCCCAATAATCCAATGAGTGTGGTTACGTATGATTGATGAGGCTGGATTTTTTGCTTGCCAATAACAATGAAATTCCGACCACTGCTCTTGATGTATTCAACAAGGAGTTCAAGATCGAATTTTCCTTCTCTTGGGTAACATGATGTCCATTTGACGACTCCCATCTGATTGTTGTATTGAGCCGTTCATCGGCACCAAAGCAAGAAACTGAAGGGAATATTTTTGAGTCAACCTCCTCGGACCTTTCAAAACTGTGACGCTACGTCGTCTGGTCCCTATGCCATCATGGCTTGTGACCTGTTTGTGATTTTGCTGGCACTGGCGATGTACGATGACAGCTGACGTCAACAGCACATACGACCTGAACAAACCTGGCAACCGTTTGTAACAAGTGGCCTTCAGATCGTCGGCTTCACTTAAAGCATTGCATAAGGCCGACGTTCTTCCTTTTGTCATCTGGCAGGTTTCAGAGTAGAGGGGCCCTTAGACTGTCAACAAACTGGTGAGGTCTAATTTCAGCTTCTAGACGGGTCCGCGCCTAAACTCGCGTTCCCCAAAGCCGACCTTCCTGCGTTCTAACGGTACTACCTTGAACGGCTCTTATGGCCGATTAACAGGCATTTGCTTGTTTGGCCTCAAGGTCGGCAATACGCTGAGGACCGGCCACACGCTGATAATGTTTTCCTTATCAGATGCCAGACACCCAATATTCTTCAGCCATTTCTCGTTCCTGAAACGACAAACCCCCGACGCGCGGGGGTTTGCTGACTTCCGGCAATCTGACGATTTGCTTCTGTTTCTCTCGCCGCCTTGTTGCCTTTCTTGACGGGATTCAGATAGTCACGCAGCCGTCGCAGCCGCCGCCACCGCTGGCGGTATCCGTTCGATCAGCCGGTGGTCGAACGGTTTCGGGATGATGTAGTCGCGGCCGAATTCGAGTTTGTCTAGTTTGTAGGCGTCGAGCACTTCCTGCGGTACCGGTTCGCGGGCGAGGGCGGCAAGGGCGCGGGCGGCGGCGATCATCATGGGTTGGGTGATGGCTTTGGCGCGGGCGTCGAAGGTGCCTTTGAAGATGTACGGAAAGCCGAGGACGTTGTTGACCTGGTTCGGGTAGTCGGAACGGCCGGTGGCCATGAGGGCGTCGTCGCGTGCGGCGTGGACGTCGGCTGGGCTGATTTCCGGGTCCGGGTTGGCCATCGCGAACAGGATCGGCTTGGCGGCCATGCTCTTGACCATGTCCTGGCTGACCAGATTCGGGCCTGAAACGCCGATGAATACGTCGGCATCCTGCATGGCATCGGCCAGGGTGCGCTGGTCGGTGTCCTTGGCGAATTCCTGTTTGTGCGCGTTGAGGTCGGTGCGGCCGCTGTGGATGACGCCCTTGCTGTCAACCAGCGTCATGTGGGCCTTGTTGCCGCCCATCGCGATCAGCAGGCGCATGCAGGACAGGCCGGCAGCACCCGCTCCGAGGCAGACCAGTTTGATGTCGTCGAGCTTCTTGCCCTGCACGTCGAGCGCGTTGAGCAGGCCGGCGCACATGACCACGGCGGTGCCGTGCTGGTCGTCGTGGAAGACGGGAATGTCGAGGCGGGCTTTCAGGGCTTCCTCGATCTCGAAACAGTGTGGTGCGGCGATGTCTTCCAGGTTGATGCCGCCGAAAGTCGGGGAGATGTTGACCACGGTTTCGATGAAGCTGGCGACGCTGGGGGCGTTGACTTCGATATCGAACACGTCGATGCCGGCGAAGCGCTTGAACAGGATGCCCTTGCCTTCCATCACCGGCTTGCTGGCCAGCGGGCCGAGGTTGCCGAGGCCGAGGATGGCGGTGCCGTCGGTGATGACCGCAACCAGGTTGCCCTTGTTGGTGTAGCGGTAGGCGTTGGCGGGGTCTTTTGCGATCTGGCGCACCGGTTCGGCAACGCCGGGGGTGTAGGCCAGAGAGAGTTCGTATTGCGTGGCGCAGGGCTTCGAAGATTCGACTGAGATTTTTCCGGGACGGGGAAACTCGTGGTAATCCAGGGCTTTCTGATTCAGATCGTTCATGGCGTCCTCTCGGTTGCGGCGGGTGTCCGCATCATATATTGCTGCATTGCGGAATCACAGTCGGGCAATGGCGGGATGGGCTGTTTTTGATCCGTGGATTTTCGTGCCATCAAGGCCGCCTCCGGTCCGTTGTAGCCCTTGTAGCCTGGATGCAGCGCAGCGGAATCCGGGAGGCAGGTGGTACGCTAGCCCAGGACCGATACGCGGCTTCACACCAAAGGCCCCGGATTCCGCTTTCGCTGCATCCGGGCTACGGGTTTCGTGTGAGCGGAGCAGGATGGGCGAAGCGCGCCCATGCGTATGTTTAAGGAACCGCACTGCACTCAAGCGGTTTGCGGCAGTCTGCATGCAGGCTGCTTTGGTTAGAATTCAGCTTTCCAACACATCAATAAATACGCCATGCACAACCTCTACGACACCCAGAAGAACTTTGCAGCCGGCAGCGGAAAAACCGGCGCTTACTACTCCTTGCCGCAGCTTGAACAGGCCGGCATTGGTCCCGTTTCCAGGCTGCCGGTTTCGATCCGCATCGTGCTGGAATCGGTGCTGCGCAATTTTGATGGCAAGAAAATCACCGAACAGCACATCCGCGAACTGGCCAACTGGCAGCCGAACGCGGCGCGCACGGAAGAAATCCCTTTCGTTGTCGCGCGCATTCTGTTGCAGGACTTCACCGGCGTGCCGCTGCTGGCCGATCTGGCCGCGATGCGTTCCGCCGCCCAGCGCGCCGGCAAGGATGCGAGCAAGGTGGAGCCGCTGGCTCCCGTCGAAATGGTGGTTGACCACTCGGTGCAGGTCGATGTGTTCGGCAAGCCGAATGCGCTGGCCGAAAACATGAAGATCGAGTTCGAACGCAACATCGAGCGCTATCAGTTCCTCAAGTGGGGCATGCAGGCGTTCGAGACATTCAAGGTCGTGCCGCCCGGCGTCGGCATCGTGCACCAGGTCAACATGGAGTATCTGGCGCGCGGCGTCATGGAGAAGGACGGCGTGTATTACCCGGATACGCTGGTCGGCACCGATTCGCACACCACGATGATCAACGGTCTCGGCGTCGTCGCCTGGGGCGTCGGCGGCATCGAGGCGGAAGCCGGCATGCTCGGCCAGCCGGTGTATTTCCTGACGCCGGACGTGGTCGGCGTGCATCTGACCGGCCAGGCCGCGCCGGGCGTGACCGCCACCGACATCGTGCTGACCATCACCGAGATGCTGCGGCGCGCGAAAGTGGTCGGCAAGTTCGTCGAGTTCTTCGGCGAGGGCGCCGTGGCGCTGCCGGTGTACGACCGCGCCACCATCGCCAACATGGCGCCGGAATACGGCGCGACGATGGGTTTCTTCCCGGTTGATGAAGCGACCTGCCAGTATTTCCTGGCCACCGGCCGCGATGCCGCCAAGGTCGATGCAATGCGCGCCTACTACATGGCACAGGGCCTGTTCGGCATTCCCGCCGCCGGCAGCATCGAATACAGCCAGACGCTGGAACTCGATCTGGGCAGCGTCAAACCTTCCGTCGCGGGTCCGAAACGTCCGCAGGACCGTATCAATCTCTATGCGCTGAAGGAATCTTTCGAGACGCTGTTCGAACTGCCCAAGGATCAGGGCGGTTACGGTAAACCGGAGAGCGAACTGCCGGTGAAATACACGCTGGCCGATGGCAAGACCCAACTCGGACATGGCGACGTGGTGATTGCCGCCATTACTTCCTGCACCAACACCTCCAACCCCCATGTCCTGATCGGCGCAGGTCTGATGGCCAAAGAAGCGGTGAAACGCGGTTTGAAGGTGCCGGCTTATGTCAAGACCTCTTTAGCCCCTGGCTCGAAAGTTGTCAGCAGATATCTCGAAGAAAGCGGTCTCATGCCCTACTTTGAGGCACTGGGCTTCCACATTGCCGCCTTTGGTTGTACCACCTGCATCGGCAACAGCGGGCCTCTCAATCCAGAGATTGAAAAAATCATCAAAGAACACAACCTTA
>CAMDGQ010000014.1 GCA_945897955.1 Tepidiphilus sp. J10
CGCGGTTACGGCGTCAAGAATATCGTCGAACATCCGGACAGCGCCATGCGTCAAGCCGAGGTGGATGAAATCGTCGAAGCCAAGTCCGACCGTTATTCGCGCCAATCCGCGCTGATGTCGTTCAAACAGTTGTTGCCGGTGCGCTATCGCGGCCGCAACGCGCGCCTGGATGAAATTTGATGACCCACGCCACCTCCCGCTCGCTGACCTTCAAGGTATTTCGCCACAACCCGCGCGATGCCGCCAATCCACCTCGGGTGGTGACCTACAGCCTGCAAGAAACACCGGGCATGACCTTGTTCATCGCACTGACGCGCATCCGCGAAACGCTTGACCCCAGTCTGAGTTTCGATTTCGTCTGCCGCGCTGGTGTCTGTGGTTCCTGCGCCATGGTGATCAACGGCCGTCCCGGGCTCGCCTGCCGTAGTTTGACTGCGCAACTGCCAAGTGAAATCAGCCTGTTTCCGCTGCCCGGCTTCGAACTTATCGCCGACCTGTCGGTGAATACTGGCAAGTGGATGCGCGGCATGAGCGAGCGTCTGCAAGCCTGGCTGCAGCTACGCGAACAACCCGATGTCGATGCGCTGGAAGCGCGCATGGAACCGGAGATGGCTGAAGCGATTTACGAACTCGACCGCTGCATCGAATGCGGCTGCTGTGTCGCTGGCTGCGGCACAGCGCAAATGCGGGCAGATTTTGTCGGCGCAGTCGGCATCAACAAGATCGCCCGTTTCCGGCTCGACCCGCGTGATCGGCGTGGCGATGCCGAATTCTTCGATCTGGTCGGCGACGACACCGGTATCTTTGGTTGCATGAGTCTGCTCGGTTGCCACGATGTCTGTCCGAAGGAATTGCCGCTGCAAACCCAGATTGCCTATTTGCGGCGCAGCATGGCGCGACAGGGACTGCTCGGCTGAGTCGTATCAGCCGGAAAACTGCATTTGGCGTCGCATGTTGCGAAAATTCAATCGCTTGCGCGCGTTATTCAGGTTTATGAAATATCCGGGCTAGGGCCTGTCGGGCTTTGGTCGTCGATAGCGAAAATCGACCCTGCCGAGGCCGTTTTTTGCCGGATTCGCCGCCGCATGGTTGTTCCATGGGGCAAGAAGCCGGAAAAAAAAGACCGGCGCGGTCGATTTGCAGCCGACGATTCCAAAGTCCGACAGGCTCCTGGAACGTGGACGCCACATGCGGCGCCTCGTTCGCCGACGACATCGGTAGAATTGATCCAAGTCGCAGGGAAATACACACAAGTTTGTTAAGGTCCGACAACAACCGCCTGTTCGCGAACCGGCCGCCCATCAACGCAGGATTTCTCAAGGGAATATATGAAACCGAATGCTCTTGTACTGGCGCTCCTTTCCGCCTCGGCCGCGTTCCCGGTCAACGCGCGCGCGGCGGACGATGTCTGTTCCCGCCTGGTTGTTTATGCAGTCAACCAGATCTGCCAACTTCTGCCCAATGGTCAGAGCATCTGCCAACCGGTCGCACTGACCGGACCCGATCCAAGCTGCGCGTTGCCCGACAAGCCGCCGATGGCGCAAGTCGCCCTGGCGCCGCCATCAATTCAGATGCCGAAGTTGCCTACCTTCCCCACCGGGCCCAACCCCTACCTGCAGGCGCTCAACAATTCCAACCCGTTTGCGGCCAACCCGTTTCTGAGCAACCCTTACCTGGCGAATCCGTTTCCTTTTGGATTGGCGCCCAACCCCTACGCGCCCGCCGCCGCCCCGACACCGAATCCCTGGATGTATGCGCAACCGCCGGCCACGCAACCCGTCGCCCCGCCCGCCGCCGCCGTGGTGAAACCGAATGCACCCGCCGTCGAACCGGCACCGAATCCCTGGATGTATGCGCAACCGCCGGCTACGCAACCCGTCGCCCCGCCCGCCGCCGCCGTGGTGAAACCGAATGCGCCCGCCGTTGAACCGCTGGCGAAGTTGATGCCGCAAACCACGCCCACCGAGCAACCCAAGCCCGCAGCGGTACCGCCTTCAGCCAGCCCGGTTGTCGCGTCGGTCGCGAAACCCGTGGTCGCGCCTATGATTGCCGTCAGCAAGGCTGAAACGGCAAGCGTCGCGCCCGCACCGGTTTCCGGCACGGCCACCCCGCCGCCAACGCCGGAGAAATCGGCCGTGGCCACCCCGCCCGCCGCCGCTGCCGCCCCTGCCGTAGTGGTCATGGCGCCGCCCGTCGCACCCGCGCCAGTGGCCGCAGCCGCGCCCGCACAGCCGCCCGCCGTGACTCCGGCGGCAGTGACTCCCGCGCTGGTCGCCTCGCCCGCGCCCGCACCGGCCGTTGTTGCCGCGACATCGCCGAGCAAGCCGGTTGCAACCGAAGCGCCAAAGGAGACTGCCCGCACCGCGCCGGTGACAACCACGCCAACCTGGACCGCCGTCGCGATCCCCCCCACTCCGGCAGCGGCGCCGGTTGCCGCGCCCGCGACCCAGCCCGCCGAAACTTCGCCCAAGCCCACGCCCGTCGAGGACACGCTGGCCCACTTCGAATTCGACAGCGCCGAGTTGACCGAAACTGGGCGCGCCATGCTGGATGCCTGGCTGGCGCAGGCTGCCGGGGACATGCCGATACGCGTAACCGGCCACGCCGACCGACTCGGGCCCGAGCCTTACAACGAGAAGCTGTCGTTGCAACGCGCCGAGACGATCAAGAAATATCTGACCTTGAAGGGCAAAGCCGCGAAGCACATCGAAATCATCGCCAGAGGCGAGGCGCAACCGGTTGTTGGTTGCCTCGGCGCCGCCGACCCGGAGACCAAAGCCTGCCTGGCGCCGAATCGCAGAGCGGAGATCGTGGCCAACCCGCCGCTGAAGTCCGTCGTCAAAACCGCCGTAAAGCCCGCCGCGAAGCAAAGCGTCAAGGTAGTCAAGAAAGCAGCGAAAAAGACGCCCAAGCCCGTCACTAAGCCCGCCAATGGCAAGACCCTCCCGGGAAACCCATGGCAATGACTTACTGCATGACTTCGCATTGCCCCCTGGCCAATCGTTGTCTTCGCTTCGAAGACAACGTTGCCGGAAACCATCTGCATCGCACCTATGCCGACTTCAGTGAAGAACTGGTGCGGCATGGAGACGGCGAAGCGAGCTGCCCCTTTTTCAAAGACCGCGACACGGAGCACGCATGAACGACCCGCATCAAAAACCGGCCTTCTGGGTTGGCAACGGCCTGCTCGGCCTGGCTCTGGCCCTGCTGTTCTTCCTGGGCCCGCTGTCGGAACTGCTCGGCGTCTGGGCCATCGTCCTGTGGATGGTGCTGGCCGGCGTCGGCATGTATCTGATCACGCGGGACAAAGGTCCGACTTCCAACCTGCCGGACTGATCCGCCATGACCACCAACCCGATGTCGCACCCTCTGTCACCCAGCGAAGCCCGCGTCCTCGGCGTGCTGATCGAAAAATCCAAGACCACGCCGGACGCCTACCCGCTCACCGTCAACAGCCTGACTGCCGGCTGCAACCAGAAGACATCACGCGATCCGGTCATGTCGCTGAGCGAAAGCGAAGTTCAGACCACGCTGGAATCCTTGCGCGGTCGTACCCTGATCATGGAAAGCTTCGGCGCATCCGGCCGCGTGCTGCGCTACGCGCACAATTTCGCCAAGGTGTATGACGTGCCCGCCTCCGGCGTCGATCTGCTGGCGGTGCTGATGCTGCGCGGCCCGCAAACCGCCAGCGAACTGCGCGCCAACTGCGAACGCCTGCACCGCTTTGCCGACGCTTCCACCGTGGAAGCCTATCTGGATGAACTCGCCGAGCGCTCCACCGGCGCGATGGTGCTCAAACTGCCCCGGCAACCCGGCGCCCGCGAACAGCGCTGGACACATCTGATGTGCGGCGAACCGGCACTGGAAACCTTCAGCCACAGCGTCATGGCGTCACCTTCGGCCAACCAGTCCGACCTGGAAGCGCGCGTCGAACAACTCGAACAGGATGTCGCCGAGTTACGCGCCAAGCTGGTTTTACTGGTTGGCGAGTAGAGCCGGAGTTACTCCCGCTGGTGCAGTAACAAGCAGTAAACACCGCTATCGCTGCATCCTGGCTCCGGATCTGCTGTTTCAAGGTTGATCAGTTCGGCGCTCCGAATCATCCCTCGCCCTTGAACCCATGCTTTTCCAGCAGGCGATAGATGCTGCGTTCGCTGACGCCGAGGATGGCAGCGATCTGGCCGCGGTGGCCGGCGTATTTGGCGACCAGGAGTTCCAGATAGCGGCGTTCGATTTCTTCCAGCGTCGGTTCGTGCTGGAAACCCATGCTGAACTGACCCGGTTGTTCTCCCAATGCTTCGAAGGAAAAATGTTCCGGGCGGATTTCTTCGCTGCCGCCGCCGACGATGATGGCGCGCTCGACCATGTTGCGCAGTTCGCGAATGTTGCCGGGAAAGCCGTAGGCCATCAGCAGACGCAGCGCCGACGGGCTCAGGCGTTTGTTCAGGCGACGGGAAAAGTTGTGGTGGGCGAGGAAATGCCCGACCAGCGCCGGGATGTCCTGCAAACGCTCGCGCAGCGGCGGAATGCGCAGGGTGAAGGCGGATAGCCGGTAGTACAGGTCGGAGCGAAATTTGCCGTCGCGGCTCATCTGCGCCAGGTTGCGGTTGGTGGCGGCGACGATGCGCACGTTGGCCTGCAAGTCCTTGATCCCGCCCAGGCGACGGTATTCGCCGCTTTCCAGCACGCGCAACAGCTTGGCCTGAATGATCGGTTCGATCTCGCCGATCTCGTCGAGAAACAGGGTGCCGCCCTGCGCGGCTTCGATCAGGCCGGGCTTCTGCCGATCGGCGCCGGTGAACGCGCCTTTCTCGTGGCCGAACAGTTCCGACTCGAACAGTTTTTCCTGCAGGGTGCAGCAATCGACGGCAACGAAATTGCGCGCCGCGCGCGGGCTGCGTTCATGGATGGCGTGCGCCACCAGTTCCTTGCCGACGCCGCTTTCACCCTGGATCAGCACGGTGGCTTCCGAGTGTGCGACGGCGTCGATCAGGCGCT
Organism: Tepidiphilus sp. J10; assembly: GCA_945897955.1. GTDB lineage: Bacteria > Pseudomonadota > Gammaproteobacteria > Burkholderiales > Thiobacillaceae > PFJX01. Next base: position 4,999 of record CAMDGQ010000014.1, read on the forward strand.
GCAATTCGGCCATCGCGGCGCTGGTTCCGACCATGCCGCCGCTGGGACGCAGGCGTTCCTTGCAGAACTGCTGATCGCGGCTCATGGCGGTGTGTTGCAGGACGCGCTTGACCTCCAGTTCGAGTTCGTCCGGGTCAACCGGCTTGGTCAGGTATTGCCGCGCGCCCGCCTTCATCGCGGCGACTGCGCCCTGCACGGTGCCGAAGGCGGTGAGCACGATGACCGGGTAATCCCTGGTCAGGCCGGGCAGCAAATCCAGGGTGTTGGCATCGGGCAACTGCACGTCGGCGACGATCAGCGCCGGTTCGTGTTGAGCCAGATGGGCGTGTCCATCGCGCCAGCAATGCACGCTGGTGACGGCGAAACCCATGCGCTTGAGTTCGCCGGCCAGCAGGCGGTTGAGCAGGCGGTCATCCTCGACCAGCAGAATGGGCGTGGTTGTGGTCATGGCGAGGGCTCGTTAATGAATAAGTTGGACTTTTATGGATGCGCTGGCGGGATGCGATGCAAGGCGCCGGTTGCGCCGCAGGGCCATTCCCTGCAAGCGAGCGGCAACGTGGCAGCGCGCCCGTCAGTGCTGCCAGAATGTTCGAGTTATTCATTAACGAGCCCTGTTATTCGTGTGGAAGCCTCGGGCAGGCGCACGACGAAGCGGCTGCCGCGGCCGGGTTGGCTGTCGAATTCGATCTTGCCGCCGTAGCCTTCGATGATCGAGCGGCAAATGGACAGGCCCAGACCGGTGCCGCTCTGGCCGTCGGCGCGGTGGCTGAAGAAGGGGTCGAACACATGCGGGGCATCTTCGGCGGTGATGCCGACCCCGGTGTCCTCGAACACGATTTCCACCTGCTCGCCGGTCTGCCGGGTACTGACGCTCAGGCGGCCGCCGTTGGGCATCGCGTGGATCGCGTTTTGCGCCAGATTGAGCACCACCGCGCGCAGCTCGCTGTCGGTGGCCATGATGCGCGGTGTCGGAATTTCCAGTTGCGTGGTGATCGCTACCTTGTCCTCTCCCGCCTCCCAGGCCAGCAATGACAAGGTCTCTTCCACCGCCGGGTTGACCGCCACCAGTTGCGCGGTCGCCTGCGGCGTGATGCCGAGTTTGAGCAGGCGTTCGGTGACGTCGATGCAACGGTCGATCTCGCCATCGACCATCTGCAGGTACTCGCGCAGCACTGTGGGCTTCTGCGTGTCCTGCTCGGTGGCGCGCAGCATGGCGTGAAGGGCAAGGCGGATTGAAGCGAGCGGATTGTGGATTTCGTGCGCGACACCGGTGGCCAGACGCGCCATCTCGGCCAGTTTCTGTTCCTGGGAGAACTTCAGCAATTTGGCCAGATCGCGGATCGATTCCACGACAAACTGTTTCTCCACCCCCTCAACCTGCACTCGCAGCGGCGCCGCGAACACTTCCACCTGACGTTCGCCACCTTCGGCACGGCTGAATTTCATCAGGCTCTTGCACGGCTGGCCGTTTTTGCCGATCTCGTGCACCGGACAACACACCAGCGAAGGCGGACAGGGCGTCGCCTGGCCCTGGCTGGAAACATGGCATGGCGTGCCGGCGTGGCTTTGCTCAGGCAGCAGGCCGATCTGATCGCGATAGGCCTGGTTGTCGAGCACGATGCGGAAATTCTCGCTGTCGATTACCCGGATGCCGTCGGGAATGGCATCCACCAGGGCTTGCAGAAAAGCCTCCTGCTCGCGGGTGCGGCGGATCAGGGTTTGCAGGTTTTCCGCCATCTGGTCGAAGGTATGGCCGAGGTCGGCCAGTTCGTCGTGTCCCGAAAGGCGGGAGCGGCTTTCCATATGCCCTGCCGCCAGCGCGCGGCTGGCATCGGAAAGACGCGCCACCGGCAGCAGTACATAACGATGGATGAACCAGGCGCCGCCGAGCAGAGTGGCCAGCAGCAACACCCCGCCCATGCCGGCCAGACCGATGGCGGACAGGATGGCCTGGCGGCGGATTGGAACCGCGTCGTAATCCACCACCAGCACGCCATTGATGGGTTGCGCTTCTGCTGTGCCGTGGCAACTGGCGCAGGCCGGCTTGTTGGCCACCGGGTTGAAGCTGCGCATGACTTCGCGCCCCTGTGCATCCAGGGTGAACTGGGTGTTGAGCGTGACCGGGGCGGTTTGTGGCGGGCAATCCAGGCACAGCCCATACGCCCGCAAGGGAAAGATTTTGCCGAGTTGCGCCGGGTCGGAGGCGAAGCGGATTTCCCCGTTGGGCGCGACGATCATCGCGCCGCGCACCCCTTTTTGCTGCCCCATCTGGCTGACGATTTCACGCAATCCGGGCAGGTCGCGCTTGAGCATGGCGTTCTCCAAAGCCGCCTGCAGCAACCGGTTGACCTCGCGCGAGGCCTGGCTGCGCTCCTGCGTCAACTGGTGCTGATATCCCGCCGCCGCCAGGCCGATCAGGGCCAGCGAAAGAGTGATCAATCCCGCCGCCGTGCCCAGCAAAAACTTGTGTCGCAGACTCGTGATCTGAAAAAAGGTCATGCAATACCTCGTATTTCGATGCGCTTGCCGGGTGTCTTGATCAACACCTGGCAAACCATTGCTTCTGCAGCTTCTGTAGGGTGGATAAGCACAGCGAATCCCCCTTTTGCCACCGTGATGGTGGATGCGGGCCGATTACATCGCTAGCCGGCCGGCTGCCAGATTGGCAGCCCTCGAACTCAACTGACCAAGCGTAATGGTAAGGATCATTCAGCCCCGATTCCTACCAATGAATGTGCGGCCTGCCAATTTGGCAGGGCTGTTCGACGCTTTTACGGGGCGACTCGCTGCGCGGCCTGCCAGGTTGGCAGATGTAAGCCGTTTTACCGGCTTTGATGAAATTAAACATCCCGTGAAAACAACGAGTTGGATGCATATTCCGGCGTGGCACGGGCTTTGCTGAATGGCTTGCATGGGGTGCCGCACCGTCAGATTGGTACGCACCTGGATTGCAAACCATCTGGAGGAAGCATGTCCCACGACCTGACCCGTAAAGCCTGGCTACCAGTGGCTGTCACGCTCGCTGCTTTGCTCGTCGCGGCGCCGGTAAATCTGCTCGCCGATGAGTTCATTGCCGGCACCGAGCCCTCGCAGCGGCCTGTCGGCGCGCCGGTGCTGGCCACGTTCACAAAAAATGCTGCCTGGTACAGCACCGCCCTCAGTGGCATCGAAGCGCCGCCTTATCCATTCAGCCTGCGTTTTTTGGAAGACCAGGGCGCCTGGTACACCCCCTTCAATCGTCCGGGCCTGACCGGCCCCTACGACATCCGCAATTGGCATGACCCCGCTTCCCGCGGTGCTGGCCGGTCCGTCCCTGGACGGTGAATTGAACGCTCTTGCGAGCGTTTTTCCATGCCGGTCGGAAAGCCGGCGATTTTTATCTCAAGGAGAGAAGACGATGACTCGAATGCGTGTTTTGAAACTGGTTGTTGCGATGGCTGCCGTGACTGCTGTTGGCGCCGCCAGCGCGCAGTCCGGCATGAGCGGTATGAGCGGTATGGGTGGCATGTCCGGCATGTCGGGCATGGGCGGCATGTCGGGTATGTCCGGCATGGGCGGGATGAGCGGTATGTCGGGCATGGCCGGTACCTGGAACCATATCAACACTCCCTACGGAATGATGTGGTTCTACGCTCCGCCCACCGGCATGTCCGGCATGTCCGGCATGTCCGGCATGAGCGGCATGGGTGGCATGAGCGGCATGGGTGGCATGTCCGGCATGTCCGGCATGGGCGGTATGGGTGGAATGTCCGGCATGAGCGGTATGGGCGGCATGTCTGGAATGAGCGGTATGGGTGGCATGAGCGGCATGGGCGGAATGTCTGGAATGAGCGGCATGGGTGGCATGTCCGGCATGAGCGGTATGGGCGGAATGTCCGGCATGAGCGGTATGGACGGCATGTCCGGCATGGGCGGCATGTCTGGAATGTCCGGCATGAGTGGGATGGGCGGAATGTCCGGCATGAGCGGCATGGGCGGCATGTCTGGAATGTCAGGCATGAGCGGCATGTCCGGCTATTTCCGTATTTCGCCTGCTGGTGAAATCTTCTTCTACCCGCAGCAAGGCATGTCTGGCATGAGCGGTATGGGCGGCATGTCCGGCATGTCTGGTATGGGCGGCATGTCCGGAATGTCTGGCATGGGTGGGATGAGCGGTATGTCCGGCCAGCAAGGCATGGGCGGCATGTCTGGCATGAGCGGCATGGGTGGGATGTCAGGCATGAACGGCATGTCCGGTATGTCAGGAATGGGCGGCATGGGCGGGATGTCTGGCATGGGCGGCATGTCCGGGATGTCGGGCATGGGCGGTATGACTGGGATGTCCGGCATGGGCGGTATGTCCGGTATGTCCGGCATGGGCGGCATGTCTGGTATGTCAGGCATGAGCGGTATGTCCGGCTACTTCCGCATTTCGCCCGCAGGCGAAATCTTCTTCTACCCGCAGCAAGGCATGTCGGGCATGAGCGGCATGAGCGGCATGAGCGGCATGGGCGGCATGGGCGGCATGGGCGGCATGTCTGGCATGTCCGGCATGGGCGGTATGAGCGGAATGTCAGGCATGGGCGGAATGGGCGGCATGAGCGGGATGTCGGGCATGGGCGGAATGAGCGGGATGTCAGGCATGGGCGGCATGGGTGGCATGTCCGGTATGTCCGGTATGTCGGGCATGGGCGGCATGAGCGGCATGTCCGGCGACAAGGACAAGGCCTGGACGCCTCCGGCCAAGTAAGACGCCGTGCGCACCGTGTTCAGCGGTGCGCCGACTTTGGGTGGTGACGGGCAGTGCTCGTCACCGCTTCTGCCAAATGATTGAGGCCGTTACCGGCCAAGGAGGGGCAGATGTCGCTATGTAGCGAGAATAAAGAACACGCCGAGTTCGTCGGCAGAATCATCGTGTTGGTGGGCGCAGGGCTGGCGTTGATGCTGGTGGCCGTTCTGGCCTTTGCCGCCGGTGAACCCGCCGGTCATGCCGCCGCGCGCTGGAACCCGCTGCACTTCAAGCCCGCCATCGAGCAGGCGGATGACAAGGAATGTCTGGTCTGCCATGCCGAAGTGCTCAAACCCAGTGTGCGCGCCCAGTCGCCAGCCGGGGTCAGGGCGAATACAGCCATCGCCTGGTATCAGACCCTGGAGGTTTACAGCGGCGATCAGGACACCTTCCATCGCCGCCATCTGGTCGGCGAGTTGGCCAAGAAATTGATGAACCTGCGCTGCAATACCTGCCACCAGGGCCACGACCCACGCGACGAGGCACCCGGGACTTCGGCCACGACACAGGCCACCGGTTACACCCTGCGCAAACAGGTCGATCCGAAAACCTGCCTGATGTGCCATGGTCAGTTCAATTACGAAGTGATGGGGCTGCCCGGCCCGTGGGCGCAGCACGGCGAGACCTTCGGCAACAACTGCCTGATGTGCCACGAGGGCATCCGTACCAGCCGCCACAACGTGAATTTCCTGAAGCCCCGCGCCATCGAGGCGGCCGGGCGTGAATCCGCCGAAAACTGTTATGGCTGCCACGGCGGCCGGGCCTGGTATCGCATTCCCTTCCCCTATCCCCGCCATGCCTGGGATGGCATGGACAAGGACGTGCCGGACTGGGCGAAGAACCGGCCAACTGCCTCGGACCCCCGTTTTCTTCTGGATGAATGGATGTCGCCGCCTGCACCCGCAGCGGCAACCCCGGCGCCCCCCGCACCGGCCGCGAAAACCGGCAGCAAAGCCAGGGCTCAATCCCGTCCCGCGCTTGCCCGCAAGGCGCGCAAGAGCAGTTATGTCCGCATCCAGACCGTCAAGGGAAGCCAACATGTCAGCCAGATTTGAATTCGACCTGAACCTCCTCAGCGAACGCCTGAACCCGGGCCGGCGCGAGTTCCTCAAGACCACTGCGGCGGGCGCAGGCGCGCTGGTGGCGGGCGGCCTGGTCAACCTGGGCGCGGTGAAGGAGGCCCAGGCCTTCGCCTATGAGCCCTATCCGAAGGACGACCAGTTGACCACCGTGGTCACCTCCTGCGCCCACAACTGCGGCTCGCGCCACATGCTGGTGGCGCACAAGAAGGGCGACGTGATCGTGCGCCTGTCCACCGATGACGGGCGCTATCAGCAGGGCGGCGAGTTCGGCAAGGACACCTTCGAGGAACCGCAACTGCGCGCCTGTCTGCGCGGCCGTTCCTATCGCCAGCGCATCTATTCCGCCGAGCGTCTGCTCTACCCGATGCTGCGGGTCGGCAAGCGCGGCGAGGGCAAGTTCAAGCGAATCAGCTGGGACGAGGCGCTGAACTATGTCGCCAGCAAGATGGTTGAAATCAAGGATAAATACGGCCCCACCGCGCTGCTGGACCAGTCCTATGCCGGCGCTTCCTATGGCGTGCTGCACAAGTCGGATCAGATCGAAGGACTGCTCGGGCGCTTCATGGGCATGTTCGGCTGCCGCACCAATTCCTGGTCGGTGCCGTCCTATCAGGCCACCACCACCAGTTCGCGCTGGACCTACGGCACCATCGAGGACGGCAACGAGGACGATACCTTCGCGCATTCCAAGCTGGTGATCATGTGGGGCTGGAACCCGGCTTACACCTTCCACGGCGGCAACACCTTCTACTACATGCGCCTGGCCAAGCAGAACGGCTGCAAGTTTGTGGTGATCGACCCGCAATTCACCGATTCGGCAGCCGCCTACGATGCCTGGTGGATTCCGATCAAGCCGAATACCGACGCCGCGATGATGGCCGGCATGGCGCACTACATCTTCGCCAACAACCTGCAGGATCAGGCTTTCATCGACAAGTTCTGCCAGGGCATGGACGCCGGCACGATGCCGGCCTGGGCGGCGCAGTCGCCGAATGGCGGCGAGAACTTCAAGGATTACATCCTGGGCAAGTACGATGGCGTGGCGAAGACCCCGGAATGGGCTGCCGCCATCTGCGGCGTGTCGGCGGCGGACATCGTCAAGCTGGCGCACATGTATGCCACCACCAAGCCGGCGGCCTTGAAGGCGTCCTGGGCGCCGGGCCGCGCCGAGTTCGGCGAGCAGTACAGCCGCATGGCGGCGGCGTTGCAGGCGATGACCGGCAACATCGGCATCCTCGGTGGCTGCGCCGAGGGCGTCGGCAAAGCCTGGCACGCGGAGGCGGTGGCCTATCCCTACGATCAGTACGCCAATGTCTGGTTCGCCTCGATCAAGAGCGATCGCTGGGCGCATTGCGTGTTGAACTACCCCAACGTCAAGCGCGAGGAAATCGGCTGCTGGCCGCGCCAGGACGCCACCGACGGGCAGATTCCCAACATCAAGGGGATCTTCTGGCAGGGCTCCGACTGGTTCAACCAACTGACCAACATCAACAAGGAAATCGCCGCGATCCGCAAGCTGGAACTGGTGGTGTGCATGGATTCCACCATCACCCCGTCCGGCCTGTGGGCGGACATCCTGCTGCCGGTGTCGACTCACTTCGAGCGGCACGACGTGGCGCTGCCCTGGTACAAGGGGCACTACTACATCCACCGGCCAAAGACCATCCAGCCGCTCGGCGAGTCGAAGACCGATTTCCAGATCTTCACCGAACTGGCCTGGCGCATCGGCGGCGAGACCTTCGGCCGCGCCTACAACCCCAAAGCCAACCGCGACTATTTCGACAACGACGATGCGGTGGACGAGGCCTATCTGCGCGAATGGTGGGAACACAAGGTGATGGCGCACCAGCATGTCACGATGAGCTGGGAAGACTTCAAGATGCATGGCGTCTACAAGTTCAAGCTGGACCAGCCGCACGTCGCCTTCCGCGATCAGATCGAGAAGGGCAAGCCGTTCGCCACGGCTTCGGGCCGGATCGAGATCCTCAGCTCGGAATTGGCCAGCATCCATGACTGGAAAAAGACCAAGTACGGCGCGCATATCCCGTCGATTCCGAAATGGATCGAGCCGAATGAATATCTCAACAGCCCGAAGACCAGGGAACACCCGTTCCACCTGATTTCACCGCATCCACGCCATCGCACCCATTCCATCTTCGCCAACTGCACCTGGCTGAAGGAGGCGTTCGAGCAGGAATGTACGATCAACGCCAGCGATGCGAAACGGCTGGGGATCAAGACCGGCGATACCGTCGAAGTGTGGAACTCGCGCGGCATGGTGGTGGTGCCGGCCTATGTCACCGAACGCGTGCTGCCGGGCGTGCTGGTGATTCACGAAGGCGCCTGGATGGACCTCGATGAATACGGCGTCGATCGCGGCGGCAATCCGGACTTCCTGACCCTGGATGAACCCAGCCCGGCGGGCGCGTTCACATACAACAACGCGTTGGTCAACATCAGGAAGAGTGAACGGGAACATCGCCCGGGCTGGGACACCACCTCCACCTCGCGTTCCCACGTGTTCCGCCGCGATTACTAAATAGCGCTGAAAGGGGCTGAAAAATGGCTGATGAACAAGCAGTTCAAGAGAAAGACCTGGCGCAGATCAAGGCGGCGGTGAAGCGGCGCAAGAAGGAGGTCTATACCCCGGTCGTGCCGGACATGCAGTTGGGCTTTGTCCACAACAACGTCGACTGCATCGGCTGCCGCGCCTGCGAGATCGCCTGCAAGGACAAGAACGGCCTGGCCCCCGGACCGCGCTTCCGCCGCGTGATGTATGTGGAAGGCGGCACCTTCCCGGAGGTCTATGCCTTCAAGCTGAACATGTCGTGCAACCACTGCGCCGAACCGGCCTGCCTGCCGACCTGCCCCACCGGCGCGATCTTCAAGCGCAAGAAGGACGGCATCGTCGATATCGACTCGACCCTGTGCATCGGCTGCCGCCGCTGCGAGGCCGCGTGCCCCTATGGCGCACCGCAGTTCATCCCGGAACAGAACATCGTTTCCAAATGCAACATGTGCGTCGACGAGATCGACGCCGGGCGCAAACCGTACTGCGTCATGGCTTGCATGATGCGGGTGCTGGACATCGGCCCCATCGACAAATTGCTGGCTGGCGAATGGGTCACCAAAGCGATGGGCAAGAACGAGAAAGCGGTACGCGCGGTGAAGAATTTCGCCGACCCCGAACTCACCAAGCCGTCCATCGCGTTCATCCCGCACAGCAAAGGCAAGGTGGAGTGAGTTTTCAGCTGAATCATCCGAGGGTAGAGGAGACTCAACATGACAAATACAAAAGCAGAAACCCTGGCGCTGTTCCGCGAAGCCGTGGCCCAGGACTTGAACACCCTGGCGACGCTACATCACGCAGAATTGAACGACGCTTTGCTGGGCGATCTGGCTGCAGCCAACTTTCCCGATGGCATCGGCCTGCGTCTGCTCGGCGACGATGGCATGCGAGCCATCGTATTGATGCGCCAGGCCATGATGGAACTGCGCGCACCGCTCGCGCAGCCGGTGCTGGATGAACTGGCGTCCGACTACGCAGCGATCTATCTGACCTACGGCTATCACGCATCGCCCTGCGAGTCGGTGTGGCTGGACCAGGAGAATCTGGCGATGCAGGCGCCGATGTTCCAGGTGCGCGAGTTTTACAAACTGTTCGATCTGGTGGCCGCCGACTGGCGCACCCGGCCGGATGACCATCTGGTGCTGGAACTGCTGTTTCTCGCCGCCCTGTTCCGCGATGAACATCCGCAAGCCCTGGCGGAAGCCGCTCGCTTTCTCGACAGCCACCTGCTGCGTTGGCTGCCGCTGTTCGGCCAGCGCGTGGCCGCCCGTTGCGCGACCCCGTTCTATGCCGGCACCGCCCGCCTGACGGCGGCCTATTGCGACGAGCTGCGCGACCTGCTCGCCGATCTTCTCGGCGAAGCGAGACCCAGCGCCGAGGAAGTCGAAGCATGCATGCGGCCGCGTCAGGTCGCCGAAGTGGCGCCGGTCACCTTTTTTCCTGGCCTTGCGCCGTCCTGGTAACCGGTTTAGGGGTTTCAACCCCGCATTGGAGAACAAGCATGATTTCAACCCGCCTTATGCCTCTTGCCCTGGCGCTCGGATTGCTTGTTTCGGTCAGCCGTGGGTGAGGTCCGACTGCCGGAACTCGATGCAGCGCGTTGCGTTCATGCCGCCATCGAGACCGCGTCATGCCGCGCTTGCGTCGAGGTCTGCCCGAGAAAGGCCTGGCGACTGGACGACGCCGCTCTCGAATTTGATAGCGGCCTGTGCGATGCCTGCGGCCTGTGTGTGCCGGCCTGCCCGTGCCAGGCAATCGACCTGCCGCTTGCCTTGATCAGCCGCCCGGTGGCCGGCACGCTGGCTGTGTTGGCCGCCTGTGATCGTGCAGGTGGCGACGATGTTGTCGGTGCGGTTGCCAGCCAGGCAGGCCACCATGAAGAACCCGGCCACATCGGCTGTCTTCACGCCATCGGCCTGGGCGAATTGTTGCGCGCCTATCGCGCCGGCCAACATGTCTGGTTGCTGGCGCATGGTGATTGCGCCGCTTGTCCACGCGGCCAGGGCGAAAAGCTGTTCTCCCGACTGGTGCATCTCAATGCCGCCCTGCGCCAACGCGGACGGCGGCCGATCGTATTGCGCGAAGTGACGCTGGCAGCCTGGTCAGCGTTGATCAACTCCACGGGCGCAGCGGAGGCACAAGGACGGCGAGGCTTTTTTCGCGCACTGACGCAGCAGCCGGCTGCGGTGTTGATCGGAGCGCCAGCCTTACTGGAAAAGGAACCGGCAAAACCGCCTGGCGAATACCTGCCTGACGGGGACGACGCCCTGATGCCCTGGGTGATCAGCCTGAATGCCAGCCGCTGTGTGGGTTGCCATGCCTGCAGCCGGGTGTGTCCGGAGGCTGCGATTGAATTCGATGCGGAAACCCCGGCATACCGTTTGCGCCATCGCGCCTGCACCGGTTGCGCCATGTGTCAGGATGTTTGCCAACACCATGCCGTCATCCTGCAACCCTGGGCCGAACCGACCCAATGGGCTCTGCCGCTGATCGAGCAACGCTGCCCCGGCTGTGGTGTCGTGTTTTACACGCCAGCCGAAACTCCCATCCATACCCGATCATGCTGGGTGTGCGCCAACGCCAAAATGAAGCGGCGGCTGTATCAGGTCATGGCCTGAGCCACTCCGGCCGCTTGTGCTGGATCACCCGGCAAGCAGGTCGGTCTTGCAGTCGGTATCGAACACCGGTGAGGGCGACTTCTTGCGGCTGCGATGGCGAAGCCAACGGCTATCGCCGGTTGTGTTTTCGATTTGGTACGCACCTTGGTACACGCGAATCGCTGGAATGAGCGAGACGGCATGCAACGCAACGACATGAGAAAAGCCGCATGGTTGGCGGCTTCATGTTGGTTTGTGTGGCAGGCTGAAATCGCCTGATACGTCACTCGATGTTCTGAATCTGCTCGCGAATCTGTTCGATCAGCACTTTGAGTTCGACCGAGGTCTGGGTGAATTCCAGCGAGGCGGACTTGGAGCCGAGGGTGTTGGCTTCTCGATTGAGTTCCTGCATCAGGAAGTCGAGTCGTTTGCCGGAGGCGCCGCCGGCGTTGAGCGCGCGGGTGACTTCGTCGAGGTGAGTGATCAGACGGTCGAGTTCTTCATCGACGTCGATTTTCTGGGCGAACAGGACGATTTCCTGATTCAGTCGGTCACTGTCTGTGACCATGTTCGGCAACAGTTCTTCCAGGCGTTTGCCGAGCTTTTCGCGATAGGCGGCGACGATTTCCGGGGTGCGCGGGCGGATGCGCTCAACATGGCCGCGAATCCCCGCCACGCGATCGAGAATGACGGCTTTCAGCTTGTCGCCTTCGCGCGCCCGGCTGGCGTTGAATTGAGCGAGCGCGCTTTCAAGCAGTTTCAGCGCGGCGGCATGCAACGTCTGCGGGTCTGGCGCGGTGTCGCCCAGCATGCCCGGCCAGCGCAGGATTTCCTGCTGGGTCAGCGGGCGCGCTTCCGGGAAGGCAGTCTGCGCAGCGCGTGACAAGGCCTGCAATTGCGTGATCAGCGCGGCATTGAGGCAGCCGGGTAGAGCTGCGTCCTCGCGTGGCGCGAAATTGACGCGGCATTCGAGCTTGCCGCGCTTGACCTGTTCGCTGATGCCGGCGCGCAATGCGGGTTCGAGCGCGCGGAAATCCTCGTTCATGCGGAAGGCGAGGTCGAGAAAGCGCGAGTTGACCGCGCGCAATTCAAGCGAGAGCTGGCCGCCGGGTAAATCGGCGGTGTCCACTGCGTAGCCGGTCATGCTGCGGAGGGTTTCGCCCGCGCCTGCTGCTTTTTGTTTTGAATTCGAGCGAGTTTCCGGCTTGGTTTCTTTCATGGTGGCCACGATCTTGGTTATCCTTCATTGATTCCTGTCAGCGACACAGTTTAACCCGCCCATCGCCCCATCATGGCCGCCCAAACCACCGAACCACTGTCCCACGGACACCATCTGGCCGAGTACGTCATCGATCGGCGGATAGGTGGCGGCGGTTTCTCGCTGGTTTATCTGGCTTTCGATATGGAAGGTCAGCCGGTTGCAATCAAGGAGTACCTGCCGGGTGGCGTGGTCAAGCGCGGTGAGCAGGGTACCGTGCACCCGCTGAATGACGACAAGGAGTCGTCCTTCCGCTACGGCATGAAGTGCTTCTTTGAAGAGGGTCGTTCGCTGGCCGGGATTCGTCACCCGAATGTGGTCAAGGTGATCAATTTTTTCCGCGCCAACGACACGGTTTACATGGTGATGAAGTACGAGCAGGGCAAAACGCTGCAACGGCACATCGTCGGGCACGAGGAGCCGATGCGCGAAACCTTTCTGCGCCGGGTGTTCATCCAGTTGCTCAATGGGCTGCGCGAAGTCCATGCGCACAAGATTCTGCATCTGGACATCAAGCCCTCGAACATCTACATCCGCGCCGATGGTTCGCCGGTATTGATCGACTTTGGTGCTGCGCGCCATGCCTTGTCGCAGGATTTCATGGCTTCTCCGATGTATACGCCCGGCTTCGCGGCGCCAGAGCAATACAAGCAACGTGACCGTCTGGGTCCGTGGACGGATATCTACAGCGTCGGTGCGACCATGTTTGCCTGCATGACCAAGTCGCCGCCGCCGCCGGCGGATGAGCGGGTTGAGAAGGACAAGCTGGCGCCGCTGCTCAAATCGCATGCCGGCATGTATTCGAAGGGCATGCTGGAACTGGTCGATTCCATGCTTCGATTGAATTACACGGAAAGGCCTCAGAGTGTCTTCTCGGTGCAGAAGCAGCTTATCAACATGGCTCAAGCCGCGCTGGCACAAAAGCCAACCTTGTTTGCGTTGATCAAAGAGAGACTTAACAGGGAATTATGAAATACGTCATTTATCAGGCCAGCCGCAAGGGGGGCCGTCCCTACAACGAAGATCGTGTCGCCTATGCCTACACCCAGGACGCGCTGGTCATGGTGCTGGCCGATGGCATGGGCGGGCACAGCCATGGCGAAGTTGCCTCGCAGTTGACGGTTCAGGTCATCACCAGCCTGTTCCAGTCGCGCGCCAATCCGACCCTGCCCGAGTTGAGCAGCTTCCTGCTTGACGGCATTTACGCCGCGCATGACGCGATCAACGAATATGCCCTGCGCAAGCGCATGACAGACCCGCCCCGCACCACCTGCGTCGTCTGCGTGGTGCAGAAAGGCATGGCCTGCTGGGCACATGTGGGCGACTCGCGGCTTTACCACTTCAGCCGGCGGGATGCGCTGTTTCGCACGCACGACCATTCCGCCGTACAGCAGTTGTTTGATGAAGGCGTGATTTCCGAGGCCGAAATGGCCACTCACCCGGACCGCAACAAACTGTACAACTCGGTGGGCGGCTACATGCTGCCGGATATTGAACTGGAGCAGCCGACCAGACTGCACGAGGGCGATGTCCTGCTGATGTGTACCGATGGTGTCTGGCCGGAGCTGGCGCCGAAGGAAATGCTCGCCACCCTGCGCGCTTACCCGCTTGAACGCGCGGTCAAGCACATGATGGATCACGCCGAGTTTCGGGCCGGGCAGTATGGCGACAACCTTTCCGTTGTTGCCATGCGTTATGGCGAGGAACGGTTCGATGCCGACGAACTGCTGATGGGTGACGATCTCGGCCTCGACGGTTTCACCACTCAACTCGAAAAACTCGGCGGCAAGGACTCGGCGCGACCGCTCACGACCGATCAGGAACTCGATCAGGCGATGGCCGATATCCAGCTCGCCCTCGCCAAATATGGCAAATCCTGAACGGCAACAACTGAACAACCTTCATCAAGGCACACCATGACTTCTCTGCAACGTCCTTCCGGGCGCGCGGCCGACCAGCTGCGCGCGATTCGTCTTACCCGCAATTACACGCGTCATGCCGAAGGCAGCGTGCTGGTGGAATGCGGTGATACCAAGGTGCTGTGTACCGCCAGTGTGCTGGAGAAGGTGCCGCCGCATGTGCGCGGCAGCGGCGCCGGCTGGTTGACTGCCGAATACGGCATGTTGCCACGCGCCACGCACACGCGCGGTGATCGCGAAGCCGCGCGTGGCAAGCAATCGGGCCGCACGCAGGAAATCCAGCGACTGATCGGACGCAGCCTGCGTGCGGCGGTTGATCTGGGCAGACTTGGTGAACGCACGATTCATGTCGATTGCGACGTGCTGCAGGCCGATGGCGGAACGCGGACGGCCAGCATTACCGGCGCCTGGGTCGCGGTGCAGGACGCGATTTTCTGGCTGGTGGCGCAGAGCAGGCTGCCGGAGAACATCATGCATGACCAGGTGGCCGCGATCTCGGTCGGCATCTGGCAAGGCGCGCCGGTGCTCGATCTGGATTATGCCGAGGATGTCGCCTGCGACACCGACATGAACGTGGTGATGCTGGGCGGGGAAGGCAAACCCGGTAGCTTGATCGAAGTGCAGGGCACCGCCGAGGGGGCGGCATTTTCGCGCGCCGAACTGAACGCGCTGCTTGATCTGGCCGAAAAGGGTATTCGCGAATTGATGACGGCGCAGCGCGTCGCGCTGGAGTCCCGAGATGAATAAAGTTGTGATCGCCTCCAATAACGCCGGCAAGTTGCGCGAGATTGCCCGCATCCTGGAACCGCTCAACATCGAAGCCATGCCGCAAAGCGCGTTTGGTGTGCCGGAGTGCCCGGAGCCGCATGTTACTTTTGTGGAAAACTGCATTGCCAAGGCGCGCCATGCCGCTGCACATACTGGCCTGCCGGCGCTGGCCGACGATTCGGGCATCTGCGTCGATGCCTTGAACGGTGCGCCGGGGGTTTATTCGGCGCGCTATGCCGGCGATCCGAAATCCGATGAGCGCAACAACCAGAAACTGATCGCGGCGCTGCAAGGTGAAACCAACCGGCGCGCGCACTATTACTGCGTCATGGTTTATGTGCGTTATGCCGACGATCCGCAGCCGATCATTGCCGAGGGTTCCTGGCATGGCGAGATCATCGACACACCCCGTGGTGATGGCGGGTTTGGATACGATCCGTATTTCCTGCTGCCCGAATTCGGCCAGACCGGCGCCGAATTGAGCATGGAGGTCAAGAACGGGATCAGCCATCGGGGCCAGGCATTGCGCGCGCTGGCCGAGAAACTGCGCGCCTGATTCGGACGTGATGCCGACGTGATTCCCTGGCTGCACGGCAATCAACCTTTTCCGCCGTTGCACAGGGCCTTGCGGGAATACAACGGCTTGCTCGCGGCCGGCGGCGATCTGTCGCTGCCGCGCTTGCTGGCGGCGTACCGGCGCGGCATTTTTCCCTGGTACAACCCGGACGAGCCGATTCTGTGGTGGTCGCCGGACCCGCGCATGGTGTTGTTCCCGTCCGAATTCAAGCTGTCGCGTTCGCTCAAGAAACGTCTCGCGCGCGCCGATTACACGGTGCGAGTGGACACGGCGTTCGCTCGGGTGATGCGGGAATGCGCCGCGCCACGCGATGGCGCGGCGGGCACCTGGATCAGCGACACGATGATCGCGGCTTACACCGCGTTGCATGAGGCGGGCCATGCGCATTCGATTGAAACCTGGGTTGGTGGCAAGAGCGACGGCGACGAGACCGAAGAAACGCTGGTCGGCGGTTTGTATGGCATCGCCATCGGCCGTGTGTTTTATGGCGAATCGATGTTCGCTCGCCAGACCGACGCATCCAAGATCGCATTGGCGCATCTGGCGCGCTGGTTGCACGAGCGGGATTTCGGCGTCATCGACTGCCAGATGAATACCCCTCATCTTGCCTCGCTCGGCGCACGCGAGATTTCGCGCGACATGTTCGCGGAACTGCTTGATCACCATTGCGAGCGGCCCGGCATTTCCGACTGGAAGGGATGGACATGAGCTTCGCCCGCGATCTGCCCATCTTTCGCCTGCAGTTCTATCTGACCGCATCCTATCCATGCAGTTACCTTTCTGATCGACAAGCACGTTCGCAGGTAGCGGCACCGGGCAGTCTGATCGACACCGGCGTTTACAGCGAACTGGTTCGGCTCGGCTTCCGTCGCAGCGGCCAGCATGTCTATCGGCCGCGCTGCGATACCTGCCGTGCCTGCATAGCCGCGCGCGTACCGGTCGCCGAATTCACACCCAACCGTGCGCAACGCCGTTGCCAGACGCGCAACGCGGATCTCGAACTGCGCCTGCTGCCGCTGGTGTTCGACGAGTCGCACTACCGGCTTTACCGGCGCTACCAATCCGCGCGCCATCCCGGCGGCGGCATGGATCAGGACGACCGTGCGCAATTCAAGGGGTTTCTGCTGCAAAGCCAGGTCGATAGCGTGCTGGCCGAGTTCAGTCTGGCGGGGGAGGTCGTCATGGTCGCCCTGGTGGACAAACTCCTGGACGGTCTCTCAGCCGTCTATACCTTCTTCGATCCCGACCTGCATAAGCGCAGTCTCGGCGCCTTCGGCGTGCTGACCCAGATTCGACTGGCGCGGGAAATCGGCCTGCCTTATGTTTATCTGGGCTACTGGATAGGGGCTTGCGGCAAGATGGCTTACAAACGTGACTACCGACCACTGGAGGGATTGATCGATGGTCGCTGGCAAAAACTGGAGGTGACTTGATGGCAAATTTGCCGGATGCGGTCGAACAGGTGCTGCAAATGCATGCGCCGTTCATTCATGCCGTGGTCAACGCATTGCATGATCGCGCGCAATTGCCCGAACTGATGCAAACCCTGTCGGCGGCCGAGCAACAGGGTTGGGCGGCGCTGGTGCATGCCCTGCGCCAGATTGTGGACGGCAAGCGCGATGACTCCATCAAGCTGGGCCTGGATGAGGAGGACCGCATTGTCGTGGATGCGGTGCTGCGCGGCCTGATCAATCCCGCGACGCTGCCCGCGCTCGACAGGAAGCCGGATGCCGGCGCCGCCGCTCCCGGTCTGGCGGCGATGATCGCGGCCAGCGCGCGCGGCGATGCACAAGCGCTGGCTGTGCTCGCAAACATGGCGGAACAGATGCTGCGCGCCGGCGGCGATATGGCGCGCCTCGGCGGCATCATGCGACGACTGGTCAATGGCGAACGCGATTTCGATAATTTGTCGAAGGGCATGGGCGCGCTCGGCCGGACTTTGCTGCTCGATATCCTGAGTGAACTTGGCAAGGGCGCATTGCATTAGGTTATGCCAGGGGTGGGCAGCGCACATACAATGCCGGCGCGCGCTGCTCCAAGTGCCGATTAGAGAGGATGAACATTGATGGCTGAAGAAGAATTTCTGGTGCCGGTGCGCAGGGCGGACATCGAACTGGGCAAGCCATTGCCATTCGCCGCATTCGATGCCGAGAGGAATCTGCTCCTTAATCGCGGCGTGGTGGTGACCAGTGAACAGCAGATCGACGTGCTGATGCAAAAAGGCCTGTTTCGCGAACGCGTGCGCGCCAAGTCGACCTCGGGCGGCGATTCCCCGGATGAGAGAGCGCCCGATGCGGCCAAAACGCAGGGTGAAACATTGAGCTTCGACGCCGTCAAACTGATGCCGGGCGATACCCTGCAACTGCAACCCTTGCTTGAAGGACAGACCGAGCGGTTTTCGGTGCATGTCATCGGCGTCATGAAGCCAAGAAGCCTGCTGGTGACCGCGCCCCTGGTCGACGGCAAGCTGATTTTCGTGCGCGATGGACAGACCTACCTGGTGCGCGCGTTTTCCGGCCTCAATGTCTGCGCCTTCAAGGCCCGGATTCTCAAATCGCAATTGCAGCCCTTCCCGTATCTGCACCTGTCCTATCCCGACAGCGTCCAGGCCATGCGCATCCGCAAGGCCATGCGTGCTCCGGCCAGCATCATCGTCGCCGTACACGACTCCGAGGAAGGCCGCCAGTGCGGCGCAGGCAAGATTGTCGATATCAGCGTCGGCGGCGCGCGCATGTTCTCGCCCACCAAAGTCGGCGAAAAGGATCAAACGCTCTGGCTCTCGTTCAAAGTCATGCTTGGCGATATGGAGGAGTACGTCAAAACCCCCGCAGTCATCCGGGCGGTTGGCGAGGACGAAGATGATCAGGGCAAGCGCATGAATGTATTTGGCTTGCAGTTTGGCGATCTCGCCCAATCGCAACGCCTGATCATCATGAACATGGTTTATCAGCATCTGCTCAAGGATGCGGCCTGATGCGGCAATACCTCGATCTACTCCGGCATGTACTGGACCACGGCACCAAAAAGTCCGACCGAACCGGCACCGGCACGATCTCGGTCTTCGGCCACCAGATGCGCTTTGATCTGAGCCAGGGCTTCCCGCTGCTGACCACCAAGAAAGTGCATCTCAAATCCATCATTCACGAACTGCTCTGGTTTCTGAAGGGCGACACCAACATCGCCTACCTGAAACAGAACGGTGTTTCGATCTGGGACGAATGGGCCGACGCCAACGGCGATCTTGGCCCGATCTACGGCTATCAATGGCGCAGCTGGCCGGCCGCCGACGGCCGCCATATCGACCAGATCAGCGAGGTGGTCGCAGCGCTGAAACATAATCCGGATTCGCGCCGGATCATCGTCTCGGCGTGGAACGTGGGCGAAATCCCGAACATGAAACTGCCGCCCTGCCATGCGTTCTTCCAGTTCTACGTCGCCGACGGGAAATTGAGCTGCCAGCTCTACCAGCGCAGCGCCGACATCTTCCTCGGTGTGCCGTTCAATATCGCAAGCTACGCGCTGCTGACCCTGATGATGGCGCAAGCCACCGGCCTCAAGCCGGGCGATTTCGTGCATACACTGGGCGATGCCCACATCTACCTGAATCATCTGGAGCAGGTGAATCTGCAACTCGGCCGCGACACGCGCGCGCTGCCCACCATGCGGCTGAATCCGGCGGTGACCGACATCTTCGAATTCAAATACGAAGACTTCACGCTGGAAAACTACGATCCGCACCCCGGCATCAAGGCGCCGGTCGCGGTTTAGCCATGACGACCATCAACGTCATCGCCGCCATGGCGCGCAATCGCGTCATTGGCATCAACAACACCCTGCCCTGGCGTCTGGCAGCCGATCTTCAG
Organism: Tepidiphilus sp. J10; assembly: GCA_945897955.1. Lineage (GTDB taxonomy): Bacteria > Pseudomonadota > Gammaproteobacteria > Burkholderiales > Thiobacillaceae > PFJX01. The sequence continues at coordinate 24,400 of CAMDGQ010000014.1, forward strand.
CACTTCAAGGCGCTGACCATGGGGCATCACATCATCATGGGCCGCAAGACCTATGAATCCATCGGCAAGCCGCTGCCCGGACGCACCACCGTGATCGTCACGCGTGCTGCCGAATACCGTGTCGAAGGCTGCCTGACGGCGACCTCCATTGATGCCGCGCTCGCCGCCTGCGGCAACGATACGGACATCTTCTTCGTCGGCGGCGCCGACCTCTACGCCCAGATCCTGCCGCGTGCCAATCGCCTGTATCTCACCGAAATCCAGGCCGATTACACCGGCGACGCTTTTTTTCCGGCACTTGATCACGCTGTATGGCGAGAGATTGAACGGCGGGAAAACACCAGCCCGGACGGGCTGGGTTATCACTTCGTCACCTACCAGCGGCGCGATGCGCCTGTCACAACGGGTAACAACGGGCATCCCTGACTGAATGCCGACTTTCGGGGCGAGTATTGAGTGTCTCTTGATCACCCTTATGTGGAGTTCCACACAAGGGTAAAGGCCGGACCGATACCATCGGTCAACTCCATCGCCTCGATCTGCTTGGCAGTGCCGGTCATGCCAGCAATTGCCTGTAATTGCAACCGCCACTGACCATCTGTCGCTTGCTTATTGAGAATGCATGCAAGTCAAAACGGCCCATGCGGGCCGATTAAGTGCATGTTTTAAAAATACTTTTTCTTATTCCCAGATCATTCCCACTCGATCGTGCCGGGCGGCTTGCCGGTGATGTCGTAGGTGACGCGGTTGATGCCGCGTATTTCGTTGATGATCCGGTTGGACACCTTGGCCAGCAATGTGTAAGGCAGTTCGGCCCAGTGCGCAGTCATGAAGTCCTGCGTCTGCACGGCGCGCAGCGCGATGACGTAGTCGTAGGTGCGGCCGTCGCCCATGACGCCCACCGCCTTGACCGGCAGGAACACGGCAAACGCCTGCGAGGTCTTGTCGTACCAGCCGCTGGCGCGCAGCTCCTCGATGAAGATGTGGTCGGCGCGGCGCAGCAGGTCGGCATATTCCTTTTTCACCTCGCCGAGGATACGCACGCCAAGGCCGGGGCCGGGGAACGGGTGGCGGTAGACCATGTCGGGCGGCAAGCCGAGCGCGACGCCGAGCTCGCGCACCTCGTCCTTGAACAGTTCGCGCAGCGGTTCGAGCAGTTTCAGGTGCATGTCGTCGGGCAGGCCGCCGACGTTGTGGTGGCTCTTGATGGCGTGCGCTTTCTTGGTCTTGGCGCCGGCGGATTCGATGACATCCGGGTAGATGGTGCCCTGCGCCAGCCATTTGGCGTTGGCCAGTTTGGCCGATTCGGTCTGGAACACGGCGACGAATTCGCCGCCGATGATCTTGCGCTTCTTCTCCGGGTCGGCCACGCCGGCCAGTTTGCCCATGAATTGTTCGGTGGCATCGACATGGATGACCTTGACGCCGAGGTTCTTGCCGAAGGTTTCCATGACCTGCTCGGCTTCGTACAGGCGCAGCAGGCCGGTATCGACGAACACGCAGGTCAACTGGTCGCCGATGGCCTTGTGGATCAAGGCCGCCGCGACCGACGAATCGACGCCGCCGGACAAGCCGAGGATGACTTCATCAGTACCAACCGTGGCCTGGATCTTGGCGACGGCTTCGGCGATGTAATCCGGCATGTTCCAGTCCTGGCCGCAGCCGCACAGTTCATGCACGAAGCGGCCGAGGATGGCCTTGCCTTGCAGAGTGTGGGTGACTTCCGGGTGGAACTGCACGCCGTAGAAACGGCGCTCTTCGTCGGCCATGCCGGCCACCGGCGTCGAGGCGTTGTCGCAAATTACCTTGAAACCGGGCGGCAGATCGACGACGCGGTCGCCGTGGCTCATCCAGACATCCAGCCAGGCCTTGCCATCGGGATCGACGCGATCCTGCAAATTGGTCAACAGCCTGGAATGCCCGCGCGCGCGCAGTTCGGCATAGCCGTATTCGTGATTGCTGGCGGTCTCGACCTTGCCGCCCAGTTGCGCGGCCATGGTCTGCATGCCGTAGCAGATGCCGAGCACCGGCACCCCCAGTTCGAACACGGCCTGCGGCGCGCGCGGGGTGTCATCCTCGGTCACCGAAGAGGGTCCGCCCGACAGGATCACGCCGGCCGGCGCGAAGTCACGGATGAACTGTTCGGTTACGTCATAGGGATGCAGTTCGCAATAAACATTGGCTTCGCGCACGCGGCGGGCGATGAGCTGGGTGTATTGGGAACCGAAGTCGAGAATCAGGATTTTTTGATGCATTTTGTAGCCTCAAACAAAAAAGAGGCCGGGTTTTCGAAACCAGCCTCCTCTTTAGGGATGCGAAATCAAACGTGGTAATTCGGCGCTTCCTTGGTGATCTGCACGTCATGCACGTGCGATTCCTTGATGCCGGCGTTGGTGATTTCGACGAACTGAGCGGTTTCATGGAACAGCGGAATACTGGCGGCGCCGAGGTAGCCCATCGAGGAACGCAGTCCGCCCATCAACTGGTGCAGCACGGACAGCACGCTGCCCTTGTGCGGCACACGGCCTTCGATGCCTTCCGGCACCAGCTTGTCGGCATTGGCCTCGTTGTCCTGGAAGTAGCGGTCTTTCGAGCCCTTCTGCATCGCGCCCAACGAACCCATGCCGCGATAGGATTTGTAGGAACGGCCCTGGAACAGTTCGATCTCACCCGGCGCTTCGTCGGTGCCGGCGAGCAGGCCGCCGAGCATGACGCAATGGCCGCCGGCGGCGATGGCTTTGGCGATATCACCGGAATAGCGGATACCGCCGTCGGCGATCAGCGGCACGCCGATTTTGGCGAGCGCATCGGCGACATTGGCGACGGCGGTGATCTGCGGCACACCGACCCCGGCGACGATGCGCGTCGTGCAGATGGAACCGGGGCCGATGCCGACCTTGACGCAGTCGGCGCCATGATCGGCCAGCGCCAGCGCGGCATCGGCGGTGGCGATGTTGCCGCCGATGACCTGGATATGGGGGTAATGCACCTTGACCCATTTGACGCGATCGAGCACACCCTGGGAATGGCCGTGCGCGGTATCGACCACGATAACATCGACGCCAGCCTCGGCCAGCGCGGCGATGCGTTCTTCATTCTCCGGGCCGACGCCGACCGCCGCGCCGACCAGCAGATGGCCCATGCTGTCCTTGTTGGCCAGCGGGTGTTCGCTTGATTTTCGGATGTCCTTGACGGTGATCAGCCCCTTCAGTTCGAAGTCGTCATTGATCACCACCAGACGCTCCAGGCGATGCTTGTGCAGCAGCGCGATGACCTCGTCCTTGCCGACGCCTTCCTTCACCGTCACCAGCTTGTTGCGCGGGGTCATGATGTCGCGCACCAGATGATCGAGATTGGTTTCGAAACGCAGATCGCGGTTGGTGACGATGCCCTGCACGCGGCCGGTTTCATCGACCACCGGCAAGCCGGAAATGCGGTAACGGCGGGTGATTTCCAGCACATCGCGCACGCTCATCGTCGGGCTGATGGTGATCGGATCCTTCACAACGCCGGACTCGTAGCGTTTGACCTTGGCCACTTCAGCGGCCTGCAACTCGGGCGTCAGGTTCTTGTGGATGATGCCGATGCCGCCTTCCTGCGCCATCGCGATCGCCATCGGCGCCTCGGTGACGGTATCCATCGCGGCGGAAACCACCGGCAGATTGAGGGAGATTTCCCGGGTTAGCCGGGTTTTCAGACTGACATCGCGCGGCAGAATGCCGGAGTACGCGGGGACCAGAAGAACGTCGTCAAACGTCAGAGCTTTTTGCAGAACTCGCATGATGGATAGGCCTAGCGCACAAAAATGGCATTATACCGACGGCATCGGCCCGCCCCAAGGTCTGCTGTCAGCGATCGAGCAACAATTGCTTGTTTACCCGGCCGACAATCCGGTTGACCGTCCTGTACGACTCGATACGCTGGCGGTTGCCGGCTGCTGCATCGGTCGCGCATGAGTCGTGCGTGAGTCGTTTATCCCAACGCAGAGGAAATTTCATGAGTTCGAAGATGGTGTCCTTCTTTGTCGTCTGCCTGAGCGCGCTGTTCATGCAGGGCTGCGCGACGTCGAGCAAACCCGATGAAGCCCCGCAGGCAGGCGCGGCGCCGAAGATCAGCGCCGAAGCAGAGCAGGCACTGGCCAAGGCCGAAGCCGACATCAATCTGGCCCGATCGAAATTCGCGCTCTGGACCAGCGCCGAGAACGCATTGAAATCCGCCAGGAAAGCCGCCAGTACCGGCGACAGCGTCGCCGTGATCAAACATGCCGGACAGGCTTCCGACCAGGCCAGACTGGGGCTGGCTCAGATCGATTACCCATCGACCGAGAAGGAATGACCTCTTCAACGTGCGCTCACAACGATAGCGGGCAGTGCTCGAAGTGGATTTCCTCGCACCGGTTCAGTTGTTGCCCCGCTTGAGCATGCATATGTGTTTTTCATTGCTGGCGCCTGCCTTCCGGCGCTTGACCAGAGCCATGCCGATCAAACCGGCGCCAAGCAGCAACAGCACACCCGGCTCCGGCACTGGCGCGGCCTGGGTAGGCAGTTCGCGCAGCGTAATGGTCGCACTCAGTGTCTGCACGCCGACATCGTCGAACGCGATATCGTTCACTTCCATGTCGAACACCCCGTCAAATACCTCGCCCGAACCGAAACTTACCGAGACCGGATCCCAATCAAGCAGGTAATCCGTAGCGGCATCGGCGACGCTTCCCCTGAAACCGGTTGCGGTGGAATAAATGTCCTGGAATGCGTGCATGGGGCCTGCAAAAGAGAACGTCACAGCGAGACCGCCGAGATTATCCAGTTCCATCTGCCGAATGTTTTTCTCCCTGAAATTCACCGAAGCGAATTCAAAGGAATAACTGTCGCCGATGTTGGCAATCGAAAACTGCTGCGGCAGGAATGTGTTGTCGAAGCCTACGTCAAGCAGGATGCCGGTAGCTTCCTTGTCATCAACGCCGTAGCCGCTACCGGGCGTCAAAGTCGCACCAGTGATGCTGAACGGGATCGGCAAGGCGAAAGCAGCGGATGAAATAACTGCGCAAATCAGCGTGGCAACAAGAACTCGCAGTTGGTAATAACTGGACATGATCTTTCCTTTCGATTCGACTGGGTATCAGGCGTGGACGGGCAAACGGGACAAGCTTTCGGTGTCAACCAGATGCGGCTGGCCGCCTGGCTTGGCGGGCCAGCGTTCTGGTTGAAAATTCCGCGCGAAGGGAGCTTCGCCGGTTTGGGAAAGCACACTGTCCGCTCCCGGCGTCCAGTCCCCCTGAAACAGGGCCGCACAGGCTTCCTCGAATTGCGGATATTCCTCCTTCGACAGACGGATAAATCCGCCGTTGAACTCATCGAATGCCGCGATGCAAAACCCCTTGCTGTCCTTGATGACCTGGAACTGGACGACCTGGTACTGGCTGGCTTTCATGTTGCTTCCCTTGGAAGATGCTTACTGAAGACAAACAAACATCAGCAAGATCAGGGCCAGACATGACGTTAATACATATCAATGACTTACAAATTTATATGATAATTTATGATCATTTTAATGTTCATATTTCATCACTTTTGGCAATAAGGCTATTTGCCCCGAAGCGCCCGAGGAAGCCTTTTCCGATTGCGATCCTGTCCCGGGTCTCAGATCGACCTGCCCCCCGGCAGCCACAGGCTCACTCTGGCACCGGCTCCCGGCTCGCTGGCGATGAGAACCTGACCGTGCTGAAACTCCATGATCTCCTTGACTATGCTCATACCCAGGCCGGTGCCGGGTATCACGCCGGAAGCATCGGCACGGAAAAAGCGCTCGCAGACACGGGCAATCTGCGCCGGGGTCAGACCGATGCCGAAGTCGCGCACCTCGATGCGAACACCGCTCAAGTCGCTCTCGCCTCTGCCCGGCAGCAAATCGACTTCGACCGCTCCACCGGCAGGCGAATATTTGTAGGCGTTGGATAGAACATTGTTGATCGCCTGCTGCATTTTCTTGCGATCGACAGTCACCCAGACAGCGCTCCGGGTCAGATCAAGCACTGGCGGGTCACGCCCTTCCGGCGGCTTGAATCCGGTAACGGCTTCGTGCGTCAACACACGCAGATCGACGCGTTCGAACACGAAATCCTTGCCACGCCGTGCCTCGATACGCGCCAGATCGAGAAGCTCATTGATGATCGAGACCATCAATTCCGCCTGTCGAAAGATACGGCCAAGATAGGTCTTGCGCTCCTCCGCCTCGAACTCCATCGCCATCAGCACTTCGGCATAGCCGTAAATGCTGGCCATGGGCGTGCGCAGTTCATGCGCAGCAGTAGAGAGAAACTCGCTCTTCATGCGATCGACTTCGGATTCCGAGGTGACATCGTGAAAATAAAGAATCTTGGAAACGCGCTGTCCGGCCCCGCTGCGGACGCCGACTTCCAGCACGCGCTGTCCGGCCCCGCTCAACTCCAGACGCTCGCGTCGGTTGGCCGACTGCGCTGTACGTCCCGGTTCCTCGATGCCCGGAAAACGGCTGTCCGTTCGACACAGTCCGGACAGCAAGTCGGAGAACGCCAATTCCCGGAGGCCCATGACCTCGCTTTCCTGCAGGTGGGTCATGCCCAGAAAAGCCGGGTTGACGTAACTCACATGGCCGGCGATATCGAAGGACACAAAACCGTCAGGAGACAACTCGAAAATGGCATGCAATTGTTCCAGGCGCTCCTGCGCCTGCATTTCGGCGGTTCTGCGTTCGGTGATATCGGCATGCGAACCGGCCATGCGCACGGCATGGCCCTCGGCATCAAACAGCGCCTGGCCGCGATCGAGCAGCCAGATGTAATGCCCCTGCTTGTGGCGGATACGGTATTCGCACTGGTAGAACTCGGTCTTGCGATCAAGGTGGCTGGACAGTTCGTGCATGACCCGCTGGAAATCATCCGGATGAATCCGGCTTTCCCACTCCTGATACGCATTGGCGATTTCGTTATCAGCCAAGCCCAGCATGCTTTTCCAGCGTTCGGAAAAATGTACTTCCCCGGTCTGCGGATTCCAGTCCCAGATGCCGTCATTGGCACCTTTGATAGCCAACTCCCAGCGTTCTTCACTGGCCGCCAGCGCTTTTTCCACAATCTCGCGCCGCCATATCTCGGCGGCAAGTTCCATATTGCGCTGTTCAGCGCTTTGCCTTTCCTGCTGGCTGGCCGAGATATCCGCTTTCATCTGCTCAGCCAGGACGCGCATGCGGTCCAGATAGACAGCGCCGGCAAACAACAGAATCAGCACCACGGCGAAAGCGGCAAGCACACCAACCGGCGTGATGTGGCCATAGGCGCGTTCTTTCGGCAGCAACCTGATCAGGTACAGAGGTATGCCGGGAACAGCGGTCTTGACCAGCAGCGTCTCATCCAGATCGACCTGTCTCACTCCAGTCCTGCCCAGGAATTCCGCCCTGATCACCCTGTCGCTCGGTACATTCTGCAAAGCGCGCAACAGCACAATCGGCAAGGATGCCGCGCCATTGGCCAGTTGCTGCCCGGCTGCCGTGATCAGCACCTCCCGGTCATTGCCGGAACCGCCGCCATCCTGGCCGGTGATCAGGTTGCGATAAAGAAATCGGGGCGACCCGATCGTCACCACGGTCCCTCCTGGAGCTCCCTTGTGATCGACCCGCGCAGCCGTCACCAGCAAACCGCGCGCCGCATCGACAAGCAGACCGGGCCGCTCCGGGGTGGCCTCGGGCAGCAATGGAAGCGGCACGTCGGGTTGGGTATCGACCAGCCGAGTCCCATCCTCAGCCAGAAAAACGATGCGATCCGCCAGCGCCGGTGGATCGGTCTTGACGTGTTGCCTGAAGCGGTTCTCGATTGCTTGCAGACTGGCGCCCAGACCATAGCGCATCGACATGCCCAGGTCGCGGTTCAGCAGGAAGGCATGCACTTCGGACAGGTCGGCATGCACCGCCGCGTTGGCGCGCGCCATATCCGACAAGTCGGTGACCGAAGCGGCGCGACGCGCACTGTCGGCCAGGATGTAGGAGTCGGCGCTCCGCTTCATCTGCCGCCAGGAGGACACCGAGTAGCTCAGCATCACCAGCGAATACACCACGAACGCAGCCACCACATAAACCGGCAGACGTGGCGGGATGTGCCGAGCGATTCGCGGCAGCGCCAGTTTCATGGCTGGCGCGGTTTGATCCTGGCAAAGAACTCCGGAAAGTAGCGCTCGATACCGGGGTAATACTTCTGCACCAGCCTGTCGTAACTGCCATCGGCCTGAATCCGGACAAGGTAGGCATTGAAGGCGTCACGCAACTTCGGCGAGGACTTCGGGAATGCCGCAGCCAGATTCTGTTCTTCCGAAATCGGTCCGATCACCTTGATGCGCCCGGCCCATTTCTGCAGATCGAGGATGACATCGGGCACGTCGAGCAGGGTGTAATCGACCTCGCCGCCGAGCAATGCAGGCACCATTTCGTTGATGTTGGTGCTGCGGGTGTAATTGCGCAGATTGACGCTGGAATTCCTGAGACCGTAATTGGCCGGATCGAGACATGTCCGCTCCATCACCAGCAGGGTCTTGTCACCGATCAGACGTTTGGTTTCCAGGATGTCTCTGCCGAGATTCTGCGAGCCGGCAATCGGCCGCACCGGCGAATCCGCACGCGCCATCAGCAGGACTTGCGATGGAAATGTCGGCGTTGAATAGAGCAGCACCTGCTCGCGCCAGGGCAGCATGGTGAAACCGGTGGCGATCATGTCGCCGCGAATCGGGTAATTGCCGCTCAGGCTGACCTGATTGCCTTTGCGCACCACATCCTTGCCGAGCAGATCGCGGATGACGCTGTAGAAATCGGTGTAAACCAGCCGATACTTCACGCCGATGTGGCTGGCAAACCCCCGCACCAGTTCGACGTCGAGCCCATCACCGGCGCCGGTGACGAAGTTGGCATAAGGAATGCCCAGATGGCGCAGTTCGCCACGCGCCTGGATTTCCTTCAGATCGTCAGCGCTGGACGCCTGACCAAAGAACAGCAGCAGACCGGCAAAAAAAAGCTGGAGCATGCGTTTGAACCGGATCATGTCTTCTCCTCCCGAGATGTATCAATCAAGTCATTGACCTTGCGGCACGCGCATCACGGCGTTCCCGTGGTTGTGTCGGCAACGGCGAAAAGCTGACTGGCCCAGGCAATGAATTCCGCCGCCGGCATTGGGCGACCAAGCAGATAGCCCTGAGCGGAGCGACACCCCATCTGGCGCAGGATATCGAGGTGCGCCGGTGTTTCGACGCCAATCGCGGTGACTTCCAGCTTGAATGCCGCACCGATTTCCAGGAACGCCCGGCAAAGCGATTTCAGCTCTGTCCGCTGGTGCAGTGCGCCGATGAACTCCACCCCGACCTTCAATCGTGACAACTGCAGGCTGCCCAGACGCTGAAGATTGCAGTTGCCAGTGCCAAGATCGCCAATCGCCAGCCGAATGCCGATCGACCGGAGCAGCTTGAATCGACTCTGATCGCCCTCGATGTCCGACATCGCATCACGTTCGTGAATATCGAGTTCCAGACTGCCGGCATCGAGCCCCGATTCGGACAACGCGATCTGAACGCGATCGACAAAATTCGGCTCGCACAGATGCTGCGATGCAATATTGACCGTCAAACGCAAGCCGGGCAGCGCATGCTCTTGCCAATCGCGGACCTGAGCGCAGGCCGTGCGCAGCACCCAGTCGCCGACACGATTGACTGTGCCGCTTTGCTCGGCACCGGCGAACAGGCTCGCCGGCGGCATATCGTCCTGTTCCGGTTGCCGCCAGCGCAGCAGCGCCTCCACCCCGACCAGTCGCGGCGGCTCCTGCACCAGATCGAAACAGGGTTGATAGTGCAGATCGAACTGCCGGTTGACCAGCGCGGCTTCGATACGCGCGTTCATGACCTCGCTTGCCGGCGCCTCGCCAGTCCTGTTCTCGCGCCGGTACACGGCATGCTTGTTGCCGCCCGTCTGCTTGGCCAGGTACATCGCCTTGTCGGCATGGCGCATCAGGGTGGCATCGTCCTCTGCATCATCCGGGTACACCGCGCTGCCGATGCTGGCGCCGATGATCAGGTTGTGCTGATCGAACAGCATCGGCTGGCTCAAGGCATCGATCAGCTTTCCAGCAACGATACCGCGGCTTACTTCATCCCGCATGCCGGGCATGATGACGACAAACTCGTCGCCGCCCAGACGCGCTACGAAATCCGATTCTCGCACCGCGCCGCTGAGACGACCGGCAACCTGGCGCAGCACCAGATCGCCGAACTTGTGGCCCAGGCTGTCATTGATGCCTTTAAATCCGTCCAGGTCGATATACAGCAGCGTCATCGACTGATTGTTCCGCCGCGCCAGGCTGATGGAAAGCCCGAGTTGATCGAGAAAGCGGGCGCGATTGGCCAGGCTGGTCAGGCTGTCGTGATAAGCGATGAAGTTGAGCCGTTTCTCGTTGTTGTGCAAAGGCGTTACATCGGAAAACACCGCGACGAAACGCGCGATGCAATCGCCGGACCGGCATACCGAGGTCACGGTCAGCCATTCAGAGAAATGCTCGCCATTCTTGCGCCGGTTGATGATCTCGCCCTGCCAGAAGCCGTCCTCCAGCAAGGCGTGCCAGAAAGCCTGATAGAACTGCGGGCTGTGCAGACCCGATTGCAGCAGTCTGGGCGTTTGACCGACGATTTCTTCCGCGCTGTAGCCGGTAATGCGGGTAAAGGCCGGATTGACGCTGAGAATTTCCCCCTCGGCATCGGTAATCATGATGCCCTCGCTGGTGTTCTGAAACGCCATGACAGACAGGTTCGATTCGATATCGACATCCGGCCCATCGGTTTCATCACGCATCAGCCAGTGCAGCACCGGCCTGCCATCCGTCGGACCGGAAGCGAGCCCGGCGCGCGCGTGCAGAACATGTTGGACGCTGGTGGCATCGGTCAGAATGAAAGTGCTGGCATGCGTCAATTCCTTGCCCAGACCTGCCTGCACCCGCAATGCCGCGAAAGACACACGTTGTTCGACAGGCAGCAAGTCGTCGAGCAAGCGGCCCTTCAGGTTGATGCCATTGAACAGCGTCGTCGCCGCCGCGTTCGCCTCGATGATGACGCCATCCAGTTCGGTGGCCAGATGCACGTCACGGGATGAGTTGATCAAAAGTTCCAGGGTCAGACGGTTCTGATCCAGACGGTTGAGCGATTCGATCAGGTCGTTGTTCGATTGCGCCAGGCTCGAATGCTCGTCCAGCAAGGCTTGCAGATCTTCGGCGTAACGAATCAGTTGCGCCTGCATCTCGCCCCTGCTGTGCGCACCGAGTCGCGTGGATAACTCATCCCAGGGCGGGGTCACGGTACTGTCAGTCATGGCCCAGCTGGCCTCGAATGTGGTTGGCCAGTGCCAGCGGGCTGAATGGCTTGACGAAATAGACATCGGCGCCCAGGTTGGTAGCGAACTCGATATCGCTCGCCTGACCGCGCGCGGTCAGCATGATGACGTAGGTCTGCTTCAAATCGGGATCGCTCTTGATTGCCTTGAGCACCTGCAAGCCATCCATTTCCCCCGGCATCATCACATCCAGCACCACGATCTCCGGCTTGTGGCGGCGCACCAGCTCAAGCGCCTCGCTGCCATTGGCCGACTCGATCAGGTCATAGCTGCGCTCAAGCAGCAGGCGCATCAGATGGCGAATGTCGGGATGATCATCGACGATCAGGATCGTGCTCATGGCTTTCCTTTGCAGTAGTGGTTTCGGCATCCTTCGTCCGGGCCAGCTCATCCATCAGTTGAACCAGATCGCGCAGGGTTTCCTGGGCTTGGCGGGAGATGCGGCAGTCGCCGCAGGAGCCGCTGGAGCGATCGTGTGCCGGCAACCCGGTAGGCAGGGTCAGCACGAATGATTCGATTCGCTCGGAGGTGTTTGACGACTCGACGCTAGGCGGGCTGTATTCGATTTTGAGTTCGCCGCCATGCAATTCGAATATCCGCCGACAAGCCTGCAAGCCGAGGCCATAGCCACGCCCGGATTGTGCAACCTGGCCATGAACCATGGCCGGTCGCGAACGATCCACCACAACCGCACCGGCCACGATGACAAAGTCGCCGATCTGGCGGAGCGAGGTATTGACTTGATAGCCGGGCGGGCAGCCCTCGCCCAGGCGGCCGAGCAGGCTGTTCAGGGCGCGCCGCATCCAGACGCGATGGCCGTAAATCTGGCCGATGCCCGGACCTTCCAGATGGCTGTAGCGGATCGCGAACGGACCACTCTGGCGCGGCAGGCCAGGCAAGATTTCAGCCAGCAATGGAGCCAGGCCGAAGCGTTCGTCCGTAAACGGCTGTTCATATTGATACAGCTCGGCCAGGCCATTCAGTTCACGCAGCCTGGCGGAGATTGCCGGCGCCAGGCGCTGAAGCTCATCCGGCGAAAAACCGGGCTCGCAGACTGCGTCGAGCTGATCGCAAATCTGCCCGACCTCGGTCCGCAACCCGGCGCCGATCAGATTGACGAAATTCTCCGAATACGCCGGCCCCTGCTTCGAAGCGGCAGTCGCGGCAGCCGGGCGCGGCAGGATCAACAGGACATAGTTGTGCTTGCCTTCATGGTCTAGCCAGACCTCCTGAGGCGAACTTGCGCAATGCTGGCAATCATCCAGCAGATTCAGGCGCCTTGGCAGAACCAGGCGTCCGCGCTTGACGGCGGCAATCAACCCGGCAAAGGTTGCAGCCAGATAGATGCAGTCGCGCAGCCAGGGACGCGCAGCGGAATTCGCCGAACGTACCTGACCGTTGGCATCCAGCCGCACGAGACCATCACGCAGACGCTCGCCGATGCTCTCGACCAGCAACAAAGGAGGCGTAGGCGCGGCATTCATCGGCCGGCGCACTTGTTCTGCTGGGTAACACGCTGCGGAATTCGAACCCAATCTTCCGAAGATTCAACGCCTGAAATTGATTTGGCATACATGGCTGACATACCCTGATCAGTTTTTTACCACTTTTATCATATAATGCCATTATTGACCATATTATTTCATGACCTGCACTGGTCGCATGGCGGTCGCCGATGATCGTGAAAATCATCCGGGAATGTATGGATCATGCTGCCGGGTCCGCCGCGCCGGGCAGGTCAGGTATGCAGCGCGATAGGCAGCCACATTTCGACACGGGTGCCCTTGCCGGCTTCGCTGGAAATGTTCACCGCACCCTGGTGCAGTTCGACAATCTCCTTGACGATACTCATGCCCAGGCCTGTGCCGGGAATCTTGCCCGAAGCGTCCGCCCGATAAAAACGTTCGCAGACACGCGCCAGTTGCGCCGGCGTCATGCCTATGCCTGCATCCTCGATGCGGAAACCGATCAGAGTCTGGCCGTCCCGTGTCTCGCTCGGCAACTGGCGAATCACCACATCTCCGCCCTGGGGCGAGTATTTGTAGGCATTCGACAAGACATTGTTGATGACTTGCAGCATCTTCTTGCGGTCGGCCCGGATCCTGGCGCTGGTTTCCAGCGACAGCATCAGCGGTGGCGCTCTGCCGGCAGGCGCCGAGAAGCGCATCGCGGCTTCCTGCAGGAGATCGCCAAGCGACAATGATTCAAGTACGAAGTCCTTGCCGCGACGCGCTTCTATTCGCGCCAGATCAAGCAACTCATTGAGGATCGAGGCCATCAGCTCGGACTGCTTGTGAATGGTTTCAAGCAGGTCGTTACGGATGGCGGCATCGAAATCCTTGCTCAGCAAGAGTTCGGAAAAACCGAGAATGCTGGCCATCGGCGTGCGCAATTCGTGCGCCGCCGTGGACAGGAAATCGCTCTTCATCTGATCCACCTCGGTTTCGTAGGTGACATCGCGGAAATAGAGAATCTGTGAAACCGTCTCGGACTGGCTTGCTCGCAATCCGATATCCAGCACTCGGCGTATCGGCATGTCGAGTTCAACCAGACTGCGCAGCGGTTTGCGCGTGGGTTTCAGTTCCAGCTTGGCGCGCAAGTGATCCAGGCCGGGAAAGGACAGCGCCTGGTTGCAATGCGCGGCGAGCAATTGCGAGAAAGCCGCCTCGTCCTGGCCGACCAGTTCGGCATCGCTGAAGCCGGTCATCTGCTTGAAGGCCGGATTGACGTATTTGATTCGTCGGCCGGCATCAAACGAAATGAAACCATCTGGGCTGAGCGAAAAGATGGCGTCGAGCTGCTCGGTACGTTCGCGCAGGGTCTCTTCCGCCATACGGCGATCGGTAATGTCGCGAGCAAAACCGACCGTACCCAGCACCGTACCGTCGTCGCTGATCACCGGCTTCTTGTAGGTTTCGATCCAGCTTCGCCTGCCCTGCGTCTCAACCGGCTCCTCGACGGCTTTCTCGTGCCCGCTCTCAATCACCTCGCGGTCGTCCGCCCTGTAGCCCTCGGCCAAATCCGCGGGCCAGACATCCAGATCGGTCAGGCCGACCACCTCATCGCTGCTGGCGCGGCCGCAAGCCTTGGCGAACTCGCTGTTGACGGCCAGAAAACGGCTCTCGGCATCCTTCAGCCAGAACAGGAACGGCAGGTTGTCCAGGGTCGCCCGCAAATACAGTTCACGCACTCGAATCTGCTCGCTTGCCGACTTGCGATCGGTGATATCCATCACGCTGCCAACCATTCGGACGGGGCACCCATCCTGGTCATGCTCGACAATCTTGCCCCGGTCCAGCACCCAGATGAAACGACCGTCAGAGTGCAGCATGCGATGCTCGTGGTTATAGGGCACGTCACCATCCAGCGCGGCCTGGATTGCGGCCAGCGCGGACTCGCGGTCTTCGGGATGCAACAGGGCGGAGAACATCTCGAAGGAATGCGTCAGATAGGAAGTATCGAGGCCCAGCAATTTGCACCACTGCGCGTTGTGGCTGGCTTTCTCGGCTCGCAAGTCCCAATCCCACAAGCCCTCGCCGGTGGCATCCATGACATATTTGAGCTGGCTCTCACTGCTCACCAGCGCCTGGGTGCGCTCTTCGACGCGCCGCTCAAGCTCGGCATGCAATTCCCGCAGACTGCTCACCATCATGTTGAACGCCATGCTCACGCGCGCAAACTCGTCGCCGCCGCTGCGTATCGGCAACATTTGCGGCCTGCCGGTTGCGGCAATCTCTTCCGATGCCGTCGCCAGCTCATGCAGCGGCGTCGCCAGCCAGATACCGGCGCGGCGCGCCACCACCACTACCACCACCACCAGCAGCACACCGAGCAGGCCAAACACCGCAGCCATCACATCGAGCTGATGCAACGCCGCATTCCGGTCGCGCGCCAGGTGATGCTCCAGGCCCAAAGCCTGCATCGGCGCGGGCAGATGCAATGCGGCCCGGGCCTGAAGCTGCGGTCCGCCCGGCACATCGCCAGCCAACAGGCGGCCCTCGCCATCGACAAGAGAAGAAACGTCATAGCCCGCATTTTTCGGCAGCAGCGTTTCCAGCGGCAGGTACAGCACAATGCCCCCTTCCACGTTGCCGGTGAGGCGGTAAACCACCGGCAGGATGACCACCAATGTCGTGCCCAGACCGGGCGCATCGCGCATGACATAGCTTTGCGCGCGCGCGCTCCGCTCCATGGTGTCGAACACAACCTTGTTCGGCAACGGCGTGGTATCGGGCGGCATGCTGCTGGCCACACTGCGGCCGGCATAGTCGGCGAGAAGCAGACGCGCCTGCGGCACTTGCAACTTCTGGTTCTGCAGCAATGGCGCCAGGTAGTGGTCACGGCCAACCGAATCGGCGAGTGCGTTTGCGGTCACCGTATTGGCCGCCAGCGACTCGGCGACGGCCAGATCGGAAGTCATCAGCAACTGGATGCGCTGCCCTTCCAGTTCCGCCTTGGCGGTGATCAGGGCATGGGTGCTTTCCAGCAACTGAAAGCGGTTCAGCAGAAATGCCGGCAACGCCACCGCGCCACCGATACACAACGCCCCGGCAACCAGCGCGAGCGTGATCTTGTTCTGCAGATTCAGATTCTGATAACGCCCGAGCAGCGACTTGAACGTTGCACGGAAAATGCTCGGACCCGTCTTCACTTCAGCGGCGCGAGCGTGCCATCAGCGAGAAATCGAGCCATGAACACCTGGTTTCGATCCAGCGCTTCGTGGTTGGAAGCGGTAAACGCGCGTTTGTAGCGCCTGACCAGACCATCGTATCCCGGCAGTCGTTCAAGCGCATCGCGTACTTCCGGCCGGCGCGTATTGCCCGCCAGCGAAATCGCCTTCGCCAGCAGATGCGTCAGATCGTATGCATGGGCAAACCCCACTTGTGCATGCATTTTCACGGGTGAATCGCCAAACAACCCGGCGTAGGTTCTGGCCACCTGCTTCGCACGCGGTCCGCTGGCGCTGGCGAAAGAGAAAGTCTGCACCACCGCCAGATCAACCTGATTCAGTGCCGGCCCGACCATGCCGGCAAAGTTGCCACCGGCGATGCCCCAGTGCGAAATGATCGGCAAGCGGCTCCCCGCCGGCAGGGCGGCCATCTGCTTGACGAGCATCGAGCCTTCGGCCTCATTGGCTACCATCAGCAGGGCCTTCATGCCGTCGGCGCGGGCGCGAGCCAGCTTGTCGCTGAACTCGACATCGCCCCAGTTGTACCAGTTGATCGCAATGTGCAGGTTCGGGTGCTTGCGGGCGAAGCCGGCGATGGCCGCCTCGCTGCTGCGGCCCCAGCTGGTGTTGGGCAGGAACACCGCCAGCCGGTCAAGTTTGCGATTCAACGCATGCCGCAGCATCGCGTCCATCGCCCAGGTATCGGTCAGTGAAAGGCGGAAGACGTAATTCGGCCTACCCGCCGCCTTCGTGATGCCGTCCGCCGCTGCCCAGGGATCGAGCAACAGCATCTGCTTCTGGTTTGCAATCGGCGCCAATTCCAGCGCGACTGGAGAGAAACGGCCGCAAAACACGGCCGTCACATCCGGGTTTTCCGCCAGTTCCCGCAGATGATCAATTGCGCGCGCAGGCAGGCCGCGGTCATCACGCTGGATCACTTCGATCATGCGCCCGCCAAGCAGACCGCCCACCGCATTGATCTCCGCCGCCGCGACGCGCACGCCCTTTTCAATCGACTGTGCCGTCTGGCTGCCCTGAACGCCGTATTCGGCGTTGACTGCCAGCAGGATGGGCGGCTTTTCTGCCGCATGCACCAAGCCGGCAGGCGCCGCGAAAAACAGGGTCATTGCAAGAGCAGCCAACCTGGCGCGCCAGGAATTGAATAGGGTCATTGCCGGTATCCCCAAATTATCAATCGCCGTCACAACCAGCGGCGTGTGCGTCGTTCAAATCCTGCTGCTGATCCATTGCAGCAGCACCAGCGGACTGAATGGTTTCACAAAGTAGGCATCCGCCCCGGTCTGCATGCCGAACTGGAAATCGCTCGACTGTCCGCGAGCGGTCAGCATCACGACCAGAATGTGCTGCAGTTCCGGCGCCTTCTTGATGGCTTTCAGCACCTGCAAGCCGTCATATGCGCCCGGCATCATGATGTCGAGTATCACCAGGCTGGGCATGTGTTGACGCACCATGGCCATGGCTGACTCGCCGTCTTCGGCTTCGAGGATTTCGTAAGGATTTTCAAGTGACAAACGGATCAACCTGCGGATATCCGGATTGTCATCGACAACCAAAATTTTCTTGTGGACGGGCGAACTGGCTGCGTTATCCATTGCTTCGGTCTTTGGTCAGAGTGGCGAAATCGCGGGCAAATACCAACGACTGCTCCAGCGCCGGACATTCCTGGCACCAGACATCGGGCTTGGCCGCATAAGGGAAAGAAGTGGGAAACGACAGGCTGAATGAGTCGATATGGCGCATCGACTCGCGACGGCCGGTTTTTACATCCGCGCCATGCAGGCTGAGCACGCGCTCCGCCAGCAGCAATTTCAGATTGCTGTTCGGCATCTCGGACGGCGTCGCCTGGAGCCGCCGTCCGGAAGCGGCGACAGCCTCCGTCAACGGCCCGGTATGGCCGGATACGATGGCGCAACCACCTATCTGCTGAAACTGGATGAATACGGTACCCGGCTCGCCTTCCAGACCTTCGACCAGGCGGCGCAGATAGGTGCTCACCCCCAGCGACAACCAATGCCGGTTGCCGAAGATCGGCGCCAGCATCAGGCCGGCGGTATCAACCTGCCAGTCGATGGACTCGGCCGCGAGTTCCAGATTGCCGATGGCTTGATTGATCAGGGAATACAGGTATATCCGCTCGTCCTGCTGGAAAGGATGGCGCTCCTGCAACTCGGACAACAGCGCGACATCGTCCAGAATTTCCGACAAACGACGGCTCTTGGCCACGAAATCCAAGTGAAGCGGAACCGCATCACTGTTGACGAGATCGGGAAACGAGTTTCTCAGCATGCTGGCGAAAGCGGTCAGTTCATCCCGCATGCGTCTGCCGAACACGCTCAAGCCTGCCGCGCCGGCTGCATCAAGCGCCAGCTCGGGCGCATCCGGCATGAACCAGAGGGCGAACTCGCCTGCATCGGTGAGGCTCAGCCAAACTTCCCAGCCGGCGACATCCGCCGGCAGGTTTTCCGGCGGCAGACGATATGGCGTGTCCTGCTGTGTCTGTGTGCAATGCAGGAACTGACGCAACCAGAGCAGGCGATGCTTGCCCAGTATTGGCAGCAGCGATTGCGCCGAAGAGTTGGCGTAAACCGGCTTCGCTTTTTCGTCCAGCAGTACAAAAGGCTGCGGACTACTCGCGAACATGCCGGCGTCGAGATCGACTTTCACTCGTTTATACCTTCAGGTTCGCCAGCTTCACGGCGGCAATGCTGGCCGCCAGTTGTTCCAGCGCTACAAAGGGAATCGGCTTGGGGAAAACCACGACATCCTCGGGGACACCGCCGTTGGCGGCAATTTCCTCACGATCCAGACCGCTCACCACCACGATGCGCATCTGATTAAGCTCTTCGACATTGCGCAGAATCCGCAGCATGCGAAAACCATCCATTTCCGGCATGCGCAGATCGGTGATCAACAAGTCCGGCGCGTGCCGCCCGATTTCCAGCAAGGCTTCGAAACCGGTAGGGACAACCATCACCTTGGGCGCCATAGACCAGGTTCGCAACTGCATCGAGTACAGTTTGCGCAAATTGTCATCATCTTCGGCAACCAGAATGCTCAGGCTCCGCGTCGGCTCTGCTTCGGCTTCTTCCACCATCGACGGCCTTGCGCCTCCAGATTCAACCAGCAAGCGTTGCACGGAGTCCCGATAAATGCGGCGATGGCCGCCTTCCGTACGCCAGGCTTCAAGCAGGCCGCTTTCGCTCCAGAGTTGCGCAGTCTTGAGCGAGACGCCGAGCATCTCGGCGGCTTCACGGGTTGTACAGAATTTCATCTGGGGCTTGGCTTCGGTGGACATTTGATCAATCCATAAGGGTGTCCACGATCCGGCACGACGGACTTGAGGACGACATGATCCGGGTTGCAACCGTTCGCCAATACCGGTCCGGGGCAAGCGAGCCTCGAATGTATTGAACCGGGTTGCATGTTGTACGGCTTGACCGTGCTGCAACGTATTTTCGATAGGCTGAAACAAAAATACCAGCACCGCAAATCATGACTATCAAGAATGGCCTTGGAGACCCTATCGAGCCTCGGTTGCGCGATTGGGTTCGCGCTCTTGTCCGATGGAAAAAATTCGCTGCCCGGCATCGACAGAACCGGGCGAACCACGGCGGACAGTTGGCAGAACTGTCCGCCACGACATCCGTACAGGTCGCAACCCGGACTTGCCTGGCGGGTGGAGCCTGAACGCAAGGGTTTCATCACAATCTCAGCGAGCGATCACTTCGAAGGCGGGAGAAACAATCTGCACGCCATCGATTGTCCCCTGAACATTGACCACCGTCGGGCAACCCGCCGCTGCGTCATAACGCAGGTTTGTCGCCTTCAGCGTATAGGCGGCGAATCCGGGCGAATCCAGACTGGGAACGACCTGGGCGGAAAGGGTGCGCGTGGTGTTGCCCCGTTGCGCCAGCGTCAGGGTGACCTGGGTGCCGGTCGCAAGCACGGCGCCGGTGCCATTGGTCACACCGCCACGCACCTCGATTTCGTCCTTGCCGCCGCCACGCACGCGGCAGTCGGCGCGCTGCACGCTGACCTGCGCGCCTGGCTGGGCGAGTTGGGCATTTCCGTTGATTTCCATGGTGTGGACGTAAAGAACGCCATCCTGATTGCCGTGGTAACCCTCAACTGCCGCAAAGGTGCCGGTTTGCAGGGTTGACGGATTCACGGCAAAACCGAACTGGTTCCTGATCGGCCCGGCCGGCATGCGCTCATCGGTCAGCATGGACAACTCAACGCCGTCGCCGCAACTGAAGCCGCCCATGCGCAGGTAGGGATATGTGCAGGACAGCGGACCACGCAACACATTCTCGGCAGGTTCCGCGAACACCGTGGCGGCCTCATAGGTGCCGCCCACAACATTGCCGGTAATGATAGCGGTGCCACCGATAAAACCGGGTTGATCGGTATAGCGACCCGGCATCGGAGCGCCGCTCAACTGATCCAGCGTCACCGTTGCGGTAGGCGATTTGATGGCGACAGAAACCGGTACATGAATGGTGATGCCCATCACCGAAATGGCGCCGGCGGCGGGGGTGACTGCAGTGATGGGGCCTTCGATCTCGAACGGGCCGTCTCCCTGATTGATTGTGGCCGGTGCCTGGGCAAGCGTAATACCGGGCGTTGCCAATGCGACAGCAAACAGCGCGGGTGCGATCGCAACGCGAGCCTGCGCCAGGGACGTCTTCTGACTGAACATGATTTCACTTTCCTGGAATAACGTAGTTCTGGAGTTACCTGAACCAAATGAACAAATTGAACGGGAATGCGCCGAGCAGCGTGACGACACAACAACTCAGCGGCATCCATTATATATGAATATGTGGTTAATGTGGTAATTAATGGTTTATTTGGTAATATATGACCCAACACAGACCATTGTTTCTCCCAACTCATCACCGCAACCGTGAAACAACGATTCCTCCTCTTTCTCTCCGCTCTCCTTCTGGCTTTGCCTGCGAGCGCGGCGCTGTTCACTTTCGCGCCGCTGCCCATGGAAGATCCGGCGACGGTGATACGGCAGTTCAAGCCGCTGTTGTCCTATCTGGGCCAGCAGACCGGGCACGATTTTCGTATTCGGCACAGCAGGGACTACGGCGAACTGCTGCGCCGTTTTCGCGCCGGAGAAATCGACCTGGCTTATCTTGGCCCCCTGCCCTATGTCGATTTGAAGGCCGGTTTTGGCGCGGCAATGCCGCTGGTGCATTTTCTCGAAAAGTCGGGGCAGGCCGATTACACCTGCGCGCTGATTTCCGCTGGCATGCTCAACACCAGATTCGGCAAGGGAAATATGCGCGTCGCGCTGACCCAGCCGCTTTCGACCTGCGGCTATCTGGCTGCGAACACGATGTTGAAGGCCCAAGGCGCCGATTTAAACAAATCACTGTTTCGCTATCTCGGCACGCATGACGATGTGGCGCTGTCTCTGGTGCGCGGCGACTACGACCTGGGCGTGGTCAAGACCGCGCTTGCCCGTCGCTACGGGCATCTCGGCGTTCGTATCATCAGGGAAACAGGCAGGCTGCCGGCGTTCAGCCTGATCGTGAACAGTTCGCGCATACCCAAGCGCGATCTGGACGCCATCCGTAGTGCGCTGATTGCGCTGCGGCCGGCGGACAATCCGGCCGACGCGCGCATCACCGCAACCTGGGGCGAGAACATCCGGCATGGCGCAACGCCCGCACTGGATGCCGATTTTGACTCTGTGCGAAGAATGCGCGGCAAGTTGCGCATCCCCGAGCAGGGCAATTTCTGATCGGCAGCCATGACACCAACCGCGTTCAGCCGAGATGCGTTGCTCGCCCGGTCGGGCGAGGGTGCGATCCATCCGCACCGCAACCTGCGCTGGCTGACGCTGTTGGCATTGCTCCTGCTGGAGATTGTCGGCATCTATGCCCTCTACCGAAACTGGCGTGAAGAAATCAGGGGCCATGAGGCGCAGGAGCAAGCCTCCCTGGATATCGCCTATCGCGCTGCGGTCAACATGTTTCGCCTGGCCTCGGAGACGCATAACCGCGATCTTTCACGCAATGCAGATATCTTCGCCACCTTTCGACAGGGCCTGACGGCGGCTGACGCGGACACGGCAAGCAGGTTTCGCGGCAAGCTCTACCGCGATCTGTATCCCGTGTACGCGCAGATGCGCAAGGATAGTTTCAGGCAATTCCAGTTTCACGGCGCCGACGGGCGCAGTTTTCTGCGCTTCCATGCGCCCACCCAGTTTGGCGATGACGTATTCGCCAAGCGACCCAGTGTCAGGCTGTCGAATCGGGAATTGAAGCCGCTTGCCGGCTTTGAAATCGGCGCGGTAATGACCGGTTACAGCTATGTTTTCCCCGTCGTGAGCCAGGGCAGGCATCTGGGCAGCGTCGAATTCGGCGTTCCGTTCAGCGCGCTGCGCGATGCCATTGCTGAACTCGACAAAAGCCGCGAATACGCCATTCTGTTGCGCCGCGATCAGGTCGATCAGACCGCGAACAAGGACTACATCGAGATGTATCGGACCTCTGCGCCGAGTCCCGATTATCTGGTCGAGGATCCTGCTGCCAACCTGCCCGACGCCCTGCCCCGCCTGTCCGCCGACGCCGCCGCAGTCAGCGCCAGGCTGCGCGCCATGCCGGCCATCCAGCGCGCCATGCAGGCCGGAGAAGCGACGGCGACGACGCTTGAAGAACTGGATGCCGCCTGGCTGGTCATGCTGTATCCGATTCGTGACATCGAGGGCCGCCAGACCGCTTATCTGGTGAGCTATGCACGCAACCCGTTCACCTTGACTCATCAGTCCCTTTTTCTGCTGCAGGCGACGTTGTTCAGTGTATTGCTGGCCGGCCTGGGCTATGCGTTCCGGCGTTTATTCCGCTCCAGCGATGATCTGTTCGCCGAACGGCAGACCCTGAAGATTCTCACCGACACCATGTCGGATGCATTGCTGGCGACGGATCGGGCGGGCCATGTCATCGCAATCAACCCGGCAATGACCCGAATCAGCGGCTACGAGAATGCGGAAGCCATGGGCGCCTGGGCATGCCGGCTGTTTCAGGATCCGGCCAGACCGAACACCGAGGCGCCCGCCTCGCCCTGCCAATCGCTCGCATCCGGCGGCCGTCTGATGCGCGAAGCCGCGCTGTACAACCATGACGGCATTGAAATCAGCGTGGAATTGTCGAGTACGCCGATCCTGGAAAAAGGGGAATACCGCGGCGCGGTCACCGTCATTCGCGACATCAGCGAGCGCAAACACTCCGAGCAGGCACTGCGTCTGGCGGCGCATGTGTTCGAGAACACCGCCGAGGGCATCATCATCACCGACCATGACTGCCGCATTCTGGCCATCAACAGGGCGGTCACCGAAATCAGCGGCTTTACCCAGGCTGACGTGGCGGGGCAGTTGCCGAGCATCTTCAGCGCCGGCATGGCGAACTTTTCATCCGCACCGGAAATGTGGCCGGCGCTGGAACTAAACGGGCATTGGCACGGAGAGTTCATGAACCGCCGCAAGGACGGCTCCACTTACGTTGCCGACATGTCCGTCAGCACAGTGCGCGCCCCGGGCGGCGAACCGACGCATTACGTCGGCGTGTTCCGCGATGTCAGCGAGCAGAAGCAATCTACCGAGATGATGAAGCGCTTTGCGCTGCATGACATGCTGACTGGTCTGCCCAACCGCACGCTGCTGCATCAGCGTCTGGACAAGGCATTGCGCGACTACACGCAGACAAAAACCGGGGCGGCGCTGCTCTATCTCGATATGGATCGTTTCAAGCACATCAACGACAGTCTAGGCCACAGCATCGGCGATCATTTGCTGCAGCAGGCTTCCGGCCGTCTGCTGGGGTCGATCCGGGAGGGCGATACGCTGGCCCGCATCGGCGGCGACGAATTCTTCATCCTGCTGGAGAACATCTTCGAACACAGTCAGGCCGATGATGTCGCCAACCGCATCCTGGCCGATATCACTCGGCCGTTCCAGATCGATCCGCTGATGCTGCACATGACGTGCAGTATCGGCATCAGTTTCTTCCCCGAGGACGGAACGGATATCGAATCCCTGGTGCGAAAAGCCGACATGGCAATGTATGAAGCCAAGAAACAGGGCCGCAATTCGTTTCGCTGCTTTGATCCGGCCCTGCTTGGCAAGGCTGCGGAACGACTCGACATCGGCAATGCCCTGCATGGCGTGGTGGAACGCGGTGAATTGCGGGTGTTCTACCAGCCGCAGAACCGCGCCGGAGATGGCGGCTGTGAAGGCGTGGAAGCGCTGGTGCGCTGGTTTCACCCGACGCGCGGCGTGATTTCCCCGGCTGTGTTCATTCCCATCGCCGAGGATATCGGGCTGATCGCCGAGATCGGCGCCTGGGTATTGCGCGAGTCATGTCGGCAGCTGGCCGAGTGGCGCGCAGATGGCATCGGGATTCCGCGTGTTGCGGTCAATCTTTCGGTGCAGCAACTGGAACAAACCAACCTGCCGGCCTGCGTGGCCGAAGCGCTGGGCGAGTTCGGGTTGCAGGCTTCCGACCTGGAACTGGAAGTCACCGAGTCGATGATCATGAACCGGGCAGACAAGATCATCGCCATTCTCGACCAGTTGAGCGAGATGGGGGTCAAGCTGGCTGTGGACGACTTCGGCACCGGCTATTCATCCCTCGCCTATCTAAAGCATCTGCCTGTCCATCGACTCAAGATCGACCAGTCTTTCGTGCGCGACCTCACCAGCGACCCGGACGACCGGGCCATTGCCCGCGTCATCATCGCGCTTGGACACAATCTGGGCATGGATGTACTGGCGGAAGGCGTCGAAACCGAAGCGCAGGCCCGCTTTCTGCATGCGGAAAATTGCGACGTGTTGCAAGGCTATCTGTTCAGCAAGCCCCTGCCCGCCGAGGAACTCGGCCGGCAATGGCGAGAGCGATACGTTCTACCACCCCTGACCACGAATTCTGTCCCTACCCACTCCAACGCCCCAGCGGAAAGTTGATCCATGCCAGCGAACCCAGACAACCATTCGGCTGATGCGAGCCCTTCGAACTGCTCACCGGCCGATTCCGCTCGAACCGAGCGGACCACCGCGAGAGCGGGTAACGCGGCAGGCCAGCCCGGCAAACCATGCCATATGTTGAGGGCGCGCATGCTGAAGACGCTCAGCCACGAATTGCTTACACCGATGAACGGCATCATCGGCCTGACCGAACTGGCGCTGCATGGCGAGCTTGTGGACGATCAACGCGAACTGATCTCGCTGGCCCATGATTCCGCCCACCGCCTGCACGAAACCATCCAGGATCTGCTGATACACACGGCGCTTGAAGCAGGCCGCTTCTCCCTGGATCCCGCCCCGATCGCGCCGAAGGCGCTGATCGACGCAATCTGGCCGGAACTGCTGGCCAAAGCCAGGGCCAAGCATCTGCAATTCAAGCTGCATCTTGCGGACGACTTGCCGGCCGTGGTCAAGCTCGATATCGGCCAGGTACAGCGGGTATTGCAGATACTGATCGGCAATGCCATCAAATTCACCCATATTGGCGGGGTGACCGTGACGCTTGAAAAGCAACCCGACACCGGCAGCGGCCTGCATATCTGCATTGCCGATACCGGCATCGGCATCGCCCCGGACAAGCTGGATACGATCTTCGATTCGTTCAGCCAGGTGGACAGCAGCCTGTCGCGGAGATTCGGCGGTCTCGGCATCGGACTGGCCATTGCCTGGCAACTGATTGAACTGATGAACGGTGAACTGGTCGTGGACAGTGAACTCGGCGTGGGCAGCCGTTTTCATGTCTTTCTGCCCTGATCGACTCGATCCGAGGCGCGGAGGCGAGTTCGATGGAAAACACTCACGCTGATCACAGCAGTCTTCTGCTCGAACTGGCTCTGGCCATCGAGCCACGCCAGGACAGACGCGGGCTGCTGGCTGCATGTCTGCCCCTGTTTGTGCAGCGCCTTGAGTGCGTCGCCGGGGCGATCTTCGATATCGCGTCGCCAGTGCCGACGACGCAGTTCGCGGTTCCCCGCAAACTGGCCCGCGACGCGGCGCTGACCACTGCACTCGAGCAATGTCGGCATGCCAAGGGGATGCTGTCGTTCCAGGCTGTAAGAGATAGCATGGATTACCTGTGGCCGTTGCCCGGCCACAAGGCGCTGCTGCTGCGTCGCAGCACTCGATTCAGCGATGCACTGCTGCACGATCTCGCTCCGGTCATTGACAATCTCGGCGACGCCCTCGAACAGGCTGCAAGTAGGGCGCAGCTGATCGCGGAGAATCGCTTGCGCGAGCACATCAACCATGTGCTGGCCTCGATCTGTGGCGTCAATCGCCTGATCGTGCGCGAGAAAACGCGTGATCCGCTGCTGGCCGAGATCTGTCGGCTTCTGGTCGATACGCGCGGCTACTTCAATGCCTGGATCGTTCTGATCGATCTGGGCCAGCCGGTGACCCGCTTCTTCAAGGCCGGTTTTGGCGCCGGCGAGCCGGAACAGGCTTTCGAGATCATGACCAGAGGGATTGCATCCGGCAATCTGCCGCACTGCGGCAATCTGGTGCTGGCTGCCGACGGCGTGCATCAAATCCATGACCCGCGCCGGGAATGCGGCGATTGCCCTCTGGCTTCAGGTTATTCCGGCCGCTCCGGTTTGAGCATCCGCCTGGAATATGAAGACGATCTCTATGGCTGGCTGACCGTTTCCATCCCCGTTGACTATGCCGATGACGCCGAGGAAATCGGACTGCTGCGGGAGGTGGCGGGTGATGTCTCGTTTGCGCTGCATGCGCTGGAGGTGGCCGAACAGCAGCGCAACAGCGCACGCAATGCCATCGCGATGGGCGAAATGTTCACCAGTCTGGGTTCCGACAGCCAGGCCAATATCGACATGATCGTGCGTCAGGCCTGCGAACTGACCGGCGGCGCGGCTTCCCTCTACAACCGGCTGGATGCACGGGAGAAGTCGCTGGTGGTCTGGTCGGGCCACAATCTGCCGCCGGACATGCCGCCAATGGACGCGCCGCAAGGCCATATCTGCTATGAGGCAACCATCCTCGGCAAAAATCAGACCATCGCGATAAGCAATCTGGAGGAAACCGGTTACCGCCAGAGCGACCCGAATGTGACCCGCTACGGTCTGAAGTCCTACCTGGGCCATCCGGTCCATTTGCGCGACAAGGCGATCGGTTCGCTGGCGGTTGTGGATGGCCGGATTCGCCAGTTCGGGCCGGGCGACATCGGCGCAATCCAGATACTGGCGCGCGCGCTTTCACTGGAAGAGGAACGCCATGCCGCGCTCGAACGCCTGGAACACGTCAATCGGGTGCTTACCGCAATTCGCAATGTCAATCACCTGATCGTCCAGGCCAGGGACCAGGAACATCTACTGTCAGAGGCCTGCCGCCTGCTGGTGGAAACACATGGCTTCCGCAATGCATGGATCGTGCTGGTGCGCGATGGCGAAGCGCTGGCGCCGGTTTACCACGCCGGCGACAACATCGCACTGTCGGCGATGGCCGATTATCTGAGCACCAACGGCTTGCCGCAGTGCGGCCGCATGTCGCTCGCCAGGGAGGGCGTTCACATTTACGCCGACCCGCCCAGCCATTGTGCCGGCTGCCCGATGCAGGTCGGCTACGATGGCCACTCCGGGCTGGCCGTGCGCCTGGCTCACGAGAAGGCCACTCTGGGCTGGCTGACGGTTTCCGTACCCGTGGAATATGCCGATGACCCCGAGGAACACAGCCTGTTGCTGGAAGTAGCCGGCGATATCGCATACAGCCTGTATTCGATCGAACTGGCGGCGCGACAACAACATCAGGCCGGCCTGCTGGCGAAACGGCAGCAGGCGCAGGCGCTGCTTACCGCCATCTCGACCGATCTGCTGCAATGTTCGGCGCAATGGATGGATGGCGCCATTGAACTGGCGCTTGGTCAACTGAGCCAGTTTGCCGGTGCGGACCGCGGGTATGTCTTTCTGTTCCCGCCGGACGAGGACACGATGAACAATACCCATGAATGGACCGCTGACGGGATCGCCGCGCAACGCGCCGAACTGCAGGACTTGCCTACGACGATGTTCCCCTGGTGGATGGCGAGACTGAGACAGCGCGAGTTCATCTACCTGCATCGACTGGACGAACTGCCGGCGGCAGCCGTTGCCGAACGCGCAGTGCTGGAACCTCAGGGCATCCAGTCGCTGTTGGTAATGCCGATAGCCGATGAGCACCGCCTGCACGGTTTTGTCGGCTTCGACTGGGTCCGCCACGCCACCGAACTCGATGACGAACTGCTTCCTCTGATGCGTTTGACGGCAAATATTCTGCATGGCGCGCTGAACCGCAAACAGACCGAGGATGTTTTACGCAAACGCGAAGAGGAATATAGGCTGATGGTTGAAAACCAGAGCGATCTTCTGGTCAAGGTGGATCGCGATGGCCGCTTCGAGTTTGTCAGCCCGTCCTATTGCAGGCTGTTCGGCAAGTCTCAGGATGAATTGCTTGGTCGGCGGTTTCTCCCCCTCGTGCACGAGGACGATCAGGCACGCACGCTGGAAGCCATGCAGGATCTTTATCGATCGCCCTATGCCTGCCACGTCGAGCAACGCGCCATGACCCGCGACGGCTGGCGCTGGCTGGACTGGGTCGATACGGCGGTGCTCGACGAAGCCGGCCAGGTCTCCTCCATCGTCGCGGTAGGCCGCGACATCGGCGAACGCAAACTGGCCGAAGCCGAACTGCGCCAGACACTGGAGGACGTGATCGACCTGCTTGGCCGCGTCGTCGAGCATCGCGATCCGTATACCTCCGGCCATCAAAAACGGGTTGCTCAACTTGCCAAGGCAATCGCTGAAAAAATGGAGCTGGAAGCGCATCTGGTCGAAGCCGTGTACATGGGCGGCCTGATCCATGACCTGGGCAAGATCGCGGTGCCGGCCGAAATCCTGTCGAAGCCGGGCAAGCTGGCGGTATATGAATTCACCCTGATCCAGCAGCATCCGCTGACCGGTTTCGACATCATCCGGCAACTCAAATTTCCCTGGGATATCGCACGCATGGTGCTGCAACACCACGAGAAACTGGATGGTTCAGGCTATCCGCACGGGCTTGTCGGCGACCAGATTCAGCTTGAATCACGCATTCTCAGCGTGGCCGATGTCGTCGAAGCCATGTCCACCCACCGACCTTATCGGCCGGCTCTCGGCACTGAACAAGCTCTGGCGGAAATCAGCCGCAACAGCGGGCGGCTATTCGATGCCGAGGTGGTGGCGGCCTGCACCGAGCTGTTCGAGGCGGGCGAATTCTCGTTTCAACCTTGAATCCTCGGTTGATCGCCCCCGAGTGGGGCCTGCCGGCCCGGCTGGCAAGGTAGCAGAGTCGTAGCGCTTAGGCGCATAAAAATCCGGCATACCCCTTGCGTGTGCGCAACGACGCGCGTGGTCGTTCCCCGCAAGGATAAGCGGGGACTTGGCCGCAGTCTTTTGGCGGCTTGGTCCTTCGCCGGGCAGTTTCATCGAAAGCAAAACAGCCAGCCTTTTCGGCAGGCGCGCAATCGGTCGCGTACCACAACCGTTTCCAGCTTCAACCGGACAGTAGCGACCGAGAGCAGAGATGCATGGACAGCAATCATCATGCTGCATATTCATAGCGATATCTCGACTGTCATCGCCAGTTTCGGCAAAGACTAATCAAAGCAGCCATCCGGCATTACGAAAAAGACGCTAAAGAATCATTGAATGCGTTCGATAAATGGGCAGAAGTCATTAGCCGTCCGCCCCAAAGTGAAGCACCTCCTGGAGCCCGTCATGCCCTGCCAGCCCCCGCTTCGGCTCCTGTTCAAAGCGCACGCAATTGCATCAATCCGCAGCATCCTCTTACCCGCTTGAGGTGCGAAATGGACATCAAAGCCCTATCCACTCTCAAATCCCTGCGGCTCCTCTACGTTGAAGATGACACCGCCACGCGCGAGGAACTGGCTTCCATGCTCGCCTATTGGGTCGACGATCTCGACGTTGCCGCCGATGGACAGGCCGGTCTGGCCCTCTTCGCCGAAAAGCTGCATGACATCGTCGTCACCGACATCCAGATGCCAATCATGGGCGGACTGATCATGAGCGCAGAGATGCGTCGTTTATCGCCGTACCAGCCGATCATCGTTCTGAGCGCTTACAACGACGTTGAATATCTGTTTCGCGCCATCGAGATCGGCATTAGTCAGTACATTACCAAGCCAGTCAACGTCGAAAAATTGCTCGACAAGCTGACGGAAATTGCCGAGAACATTCAGGCGAAACGTGAACAGCGCCGCAACCAACGACTGCTCGAACAGTACCGTCACCTGGTCGACGCCAGCGCCATCGTCAGCAAATACGATCCGCAGGGCCGCATCACCTTCGTCAACGACCGTTTTTGTGAATTGAGCGGATATGACCAGCAAACGCTGATCGGCAGCGAAATTCGGCGCATACGGCATCCTGACGAGCCGAAGGATATTTCCGGAAAAATTTGGCAATCTGTCCTGGATGGCAATAAATGGGCTGGCATCGTAAAAAACCAGACCCGCTCCGGCACCATGTATGTGGTCGACAGCAGCCTGGTTCCGATCATCGATGAGCACAATAAAGTCGAGGAAATCGTCTGCCTGGATGTCGACATCACCGACGTCTACCTGAATTACGAAAACATGCTGGAATCGCTCAGCCGCAGCGAACGATCCCTCAATGAGCAACGCCATTTGCTCGATGAATACAAACGCGTGCTGGAACTGGGCGCCAGCATCCTTGTCGTCGAACCAGGCGGACGTATCCTCGGTGCCAACCTTCGTTTGGCCAGCATGCTCGGGCATGAGATCAAGGACTTGTGCGAGCGGCCGTTGAGCGAGATTGTGCCGGATGACTATTCAAAGTGCTTCCAGCGAGCTACCCAGGCGATTGACGGACATTGCAGTGAAGTCATTCCGTTCAAGCATCAAAACGGCTCGGAACGCACATTCAGTGTCACCTTCATGTCCGTGCGCGATCTGCATGGCCAGATCAACTCCATCATCCTGAGCTGCCAGGACGTCACCGAACCGCTGCGGCTTACGCACGAAATCGTCGAAACCCAACGTGAACTTCTGCTGGTTTTGGGCGAAGTGGTGGAAAACCGCAGTCGGGAAACCGGCAAGCATGTGAAGCGTGTCGCTGAAATCGCCTATCTGCTGGCGCGGGAAATCGGTTTGAGTAAGGAGACGGCAGAAATACTGAAGACTGCCGCGCCAATGCACGATATCGGCAAAGTCGGCATCGATGACTCGATTCTGCACAAGCCGGGCAAGCTGGATTTCGATGAATTCGAGATCATGAAAACGCATGCTGAACTCGGCCATCACATCCTCACCCGCATCGACCGCCCGCTGCTCAGCATCGCCGCGCGCATCGCCCATGAACACCATGAAAACTACGACGGCAGCGGCTATCCGCAAGGCCTCAAGGGCGAAAATATCTCGATCGAGGGTCGCATCATCGCGGTCGCCGATGTGCTCGACGCCCTCGGCCATGAACGGATTTACAAAGCCGCCTGGGATGACGCCGCGATCCGTGATTTCTTCATCACGCAACGTGGCCGCAAGTTCGATCCCGCCCTGGTCGACCTGGTGCTCAAGCATTGGGATGCCCTCTCCGATATACGGAATAACTTTCGCGATATTTGATTATTCAAGGAATCACCATGCGCAAGACCCTCAGCCACCTGTTTGCCCTGACCTGCCTTGCAGGCATGACGCAACTCGCCAACGCCGAGCAACTGGACAACCTGACACTTCAACAGAGCCTGCGCATCGCACTGGAAAACCACCGCTCGCTGCAGGTCTCGCAAGCTGCGCTCGACATGGCCGAGGCGCAATACCAACAGGCAATGGCCGCCTTCCGGCCGAAACTGGGGCTGGAAGCCGGGTTTCAGCGGGCGGATGAGAATCGGACGTTTACCTTCGAGGGCATTGTGCAGACCCCGGCGATGGGCCTGCCGATCGGCCCCGGTGGTGCCATCGTGGCCATTCCCGGACAGCCCCTGCCGATCAATCTCGATGTCCAACTCTTCGACCGCGACGTCACCCGCGCCGGCCTCAACCTGACCTACCCGCTCTACACCGGCGGCAAGAAGGACGCGATCACCGGCATGGCGAAAAAGGGCGTCGAAATCGCGCGCGAGGAAAAACGCAAGACTGAACTGGAGGTGGTGCGCGACGTCAACAAGTACTACCACGGCGCACAGTTCGCGCAGCAGATGGAACAACTGGTCAGCGATACGCTGGAACGCTTCCAGGCGCTGGAAGACCTGACCGACCGGCTCTACCAGAACGCCTCGCTGAAAGTGAAGAAGACCGATTACCTGCGCAGCAAGACCACCACCGCGATGACCCGCTCAATGTTGCAGGAAACCCGCTACGCCAGCGCGCTGACCCGCGAGGCGCTGGCCAACGCAATGGGCATGCCGGTCAACAGCAAGATCAGCCTGGCGCCGGAAGCGGAAGTGCCTGGTTTCGATGCCACCTTTGAACCCCTGCTCGCCGACGCCATGAAATTCAATCCGGACAAACAACGCATGGAACTGGCGGTACAAGCGGCCGAACACAAGATCAACGAAGCGCGCAGCGGCCATTTCCCGGTGGTTGGCCTGGAAGCCAGCGCCTATCGCGCCTGGAACGACTACAAGGGCGGCCTGATCAACGACGACAACCGCGATGGCTGGACGCTCGGCGTCGGCGTCAAATGGGATCTGTTCGACGGCGGCATGACCAAAGCCGGCGTCGATGTCGCCCGCGCCAGCAAGATCAAGCTGGAAGCGCAGCGCGTGTTGCTCGACAACGGTCTTGCGTTGCAGATCAAGAATGACTTCATGCGTATCGAACGCTCGCGCGCCCAGGTCGAAGACAGCGCCCAGGCGCAAGGCTATGCCGAGGAAAACCGCAAGCTGAATGTGCGCGCCTATCAGGAAGAAATGGTCGAGACCAAGGACGTGATCGAAGCCCAGCTGGTGGAAACCTTCGCCAGCGCCAACCTGCATCGCGTCCGCCACGACCTGCGCGCCGCCCTGGCCGATCTCGATTACCGCCTAGGCAAGGCGCTGCAGCCGGTCAAACCGTAAGTCCCGTATGGCAAATTCGGCCATCCGGCTTGCGCTCGTACTTGTGTTGCTGTGCTTCGGCCTGGCACGGGCCGAGCCGACACCGGTCGCCATCGGCTTCTATCTCCCGGTCGTCCGCGACCTGCCGCGCAAGGATGTCGAGGTATCCCTGCGCTTCTGGGTCGAGGAGCTTTCCCGCAGCATCGGGCTGACCTATCAGCCGGTGCAGATGTATGACGATCTGGTTGACCTGAAGCGCGACATGGCCAGCGGCAAGGTGAACTTCCTGGTCACCACCGCCATCAGCGCGGTAACGCATTTCGCGCCGGAAGAATTGGCCGACGGCTTCGCCGGCTACAAGAACGCAGCGGATCACCTTTTGCTGGTGGTACGTCGCGACGCAGACATCAACACCCCGGGTGACCTGGCTGGCAAGCGCATTGCCTTGACGGAGAACGATGAACTATCCGACCTCTATCTGGAAACATTGCTGCTGAAAGCCTGGGGCAAACCGGATTGGAAGCGCCTTGGCCAAATCACCCGGGAGCAGCGCTCCAGCAAGCTGGCGCACCGTCTGTTCTTTGGTCAGGCCGACGCGGCGCTGCTCTATCGAAACGGCTACGAGGCGGCCTTGGCGCTGAACCCGCAACTCGGCCAACGCCTTCAGGTTCTGGAAGCCTACTCGTTGAAGATACGTTCGCCGCATATCGGGCTGTTTTCAGCACAAGTGCGCCCGGAACAACGCGAGACGATTACTCAGGCCGTGCTACGCCTGAACGAAACCGCACGCGGTCGGCAGGTGTTGCAAATCTACCTGGCGGACAACCTGGTACGCACCCCGCTGCACGATCTGGCGCCGTTTCGCGAGTTGATCGAGACACACCGCAAACTGCTGGCGCGCAGCCAGGGAAAAGCCGAAAGCGAACGCAAATGAAGTTTCGCCGTGGACGCATACCGCTGCTGCATGCGCATTCGCGCGGCAGGCAAGCACTGGGAATGTTCAAACCAGATGGGCTCGAACTGTGCGGCGCCGACCAACCGCGCCCCTCTTATGAAATGCTGTCGGATTACGAAGCCTTGCGGCCGGCCGTGGCAAGCAAGGGGAGCACGCGATGAAGACATCGCTTCTCTGGCGACAGCGCCTGTTGCTGAGTACTTTGCTGTTGAGCGCCGCGCTGCTGCCGGCCTGGGCCGCACCAACGGCCGAAACGGCACGCCTGGGCATGTACATGAAGATTGCGCGCGACCTGAATCGCTCCGATGTTCGTGCCTCGCTCGAAGTCTGGAATGAGGAATTGGTGCGCAAATTCCAGGTGCCTTCCACAGTCCGCTTCTATTCCGACGTCGATGTGCTGCGGCATGACTTCGACACCGGCCAGATCAACCTGGTGATTGCCGACGCGATGACCTTCGTGCGCCATTTCAAAGCGGAGGAATTGGCCTCGGGCTTCACCGCCAAGCTGCCCACCAGCGCCTCACTGCTTCTGCTCGGCCGCCCGGGCGGCGGCATCTCGCAACTGGCAGGAAAAACCATTGCCAGGCTGGAGGACGACGATGTCTCCTCCACCTATCTGGAAACGCTGTGTCTCCAGCGTACCGGCAAGGAGTGCGCAGCCGTACCCGTCACCTTTGTCGCGGTGCCAAACAACCATCAAGCAGTGTCGCGACTGTTGTTCAAGCAGGTCGACTTTGCCCTGGTCAATCAACACGGCTACGAAACCGCCATCGAACTCAATCCGCAACTCAGAAAGGCGGGCGAACTGGTGGAAAAAATGAGTTTTGAAAACCAGTTTTTTGGCTTCTTCAACAGCAAGGTTTCGCCGGAATTCCAACGCTTCGCGCTACGCTCGATTGAAAACATGCATCTCGAACCGCGTGGCCGCCAGATGCTGGATGTATTCAAGACTGAACGTGTGGCCAGAGCCGAACCCATTATGCTGAAGCCGTTTTATCAACTGGAGCGGGAATACCGGGATCTGAGAACCGAGGCCAGGCGCAAGGAACGCAAGCCATGAATCTCGGGCGACTGATCCTGTTGCTGCTCCTGGCTGGCTTGCAGGTATCGCCGGCCCTCGCCGCGACCCCGCAAGAGCCGTTGAAGCTGGGTTTTTATCTGCCCGCCATCCGTGACGCCAATTTGGCCGACTTGAAAGTCAGCCTCGGCATCTGGGTGACAGAAATTGGCAAACCCCTCGGCCTGATCGTCACCACCGCGACCTACGCCGACATTGCTGCCATGCGGCAGGCCCTGGACCGCGCCGAGATGAACTTCTTCACTGGCCCGGGCATGGAACTGGCCGAGGTATTCACACCGGAAGAGATTCGGTCCGGTTATGCCCGTCGCAACAAGGGCGTCGATGAAGGCATCGTATTGCTGGTGTCAAACACATCCGGCATCAAGCGCTTTACCGACTTGCGCAACAAACGCCTGTCCCGCTTGAGCAACGATCGCCTGTCCGACACTTTCCTGGAAGTCCAATGCATGAAAGCGTCGGGCATGGCGTGCCGTGATTTCCTGCAAGTAAAAGAGGAAAAGCGCGACATCCAATCGGTCTACAACGTCTTTTTCGGTCGCGCCGATGCCGCGCTGGTCAGCCTGGCCACGTTGCGCACCGCAAATGAACTGAATCCGCAGGTCGGACAACGCTTGCATGTGCTGCTCGATTGGAAAGCAAAAGCCTTGATGTTCGGCATGATGACCCAGCATACCCAGGACAGTTATCGCAACCTGGTGCTGAACTCGGTGGCGGAAGTGATGAAAACCCCGCGCGGCAGGCAAATCCTGGAACTGTTCAAGACGGACTATCTTGAGCCGGTCGATGCCGAGGCCTTGCGGCCTTACTGGGCGCTACTGCGGGAATACAACGACCTACGCAAAGCCAGACCGGCGAAAAAGCCATGACCTCGCACGCGCGCACGTTGCCTGTCGCTTTTTTCCGGCCGTTTGCCTTGGCGTTGGTATTGGCGCTGTTGCTGGCAGCCCTGCCAGTCTGCGCCGAGGACACCGTGCGACTGGGATTCCTGCAGGGCTCGCGGCGCGAGATGAGCCACACGGATGTGCGCGCGGCGTTTGATCTGTGGGCGCAGGAAATGGGCGCGCGCTTCGAAGTTCCCATCAAGGTGTCGTATTACCTGGACATCAATGAAATGCGCCAGGATTTCCTGCTCGGCAAGATCAACGGCGTCACTGCCGATGCGCTGAGCCTGGCGCGCAATTTCCGGATCGACGAGTTGGCGGAAGGCTATTCGGTAATCATGCAGGGGAGTTGGAATCTGGAACTGCGTACCGGCAAGCAGGTGAAGGATGCCGGCAATCTGCTCGGAAAACGGATTGCGATGCTGGATAACGACGCCACTGCCGAGCTCTTTCTCGAAACACTCTGCCTGCGCGACTACGCGCACCCCTGCGCCCAGGTATTCACCGATGTCCAGAAGGTGGCCACCAGCAGCCAGGCGGCGATGCGTCTGTTCTTCGGCAATGCCGAGCTGGCCCTGGTCCCCCGTTATGGCTATGAACTGGCGCGGGAGATGAATCCGCAACTGGATGGCAAGGCGGGGCAAGTGGTCAGTGAAATGCCGCTGAGCGGCATGTATTACGCCTTTTTCAGCGCCAAGGTAGACAAGGAATTCCGCCGCCGCACCCTGCGCATGATCCCCACCATGCATACCTATCCACGCGGGCGGCAACTTCTTGAATTGTTCAAGATGGATCATCTGGTGATCGCGGACCCTTCCGAGCTGAAACTCTTCCAGCAAATGGACCGGGAATACCGAGAACTGAAGACGCGGGTCGAGCGCAAGGAGCGGCGCAAATGAAGTCGGCAATCGCTCTCCTGGCCTGTTTGATCACGCTCTGCGCGCCGGCCAGCCGCGCCGCCGATATCCTGAACATGGGCTTCTACCTGCCCGGCATTCGCGACGCCAACCTGGCCGATGTCAATATCACCCTGCAACTATGGGCTGACGAAGTCGGCAAGGCGCACGGCATCAATGCCACCGCCTTCACCTATACCGATATGGCTGCACTGTATCGCGACAGCATGGGCGGCAAGATCAATCTGATCGTGGCCCCGGGCATGGAGATTGCCGAAACCTTCACCCCGGAAGAACTGGCGCCGGGCTTTGTCGGCAAGCATCACGGCACCGGTGAAGGCCTGGCGCTGATCGTGCGCGCCAGTGATGGCATCCGGCAGTTCGGCGATCTGCGCGGCAAGAAAGTGCTGCATCTGTCCAACGACCGCCTATCCTCGGTGTTTCTGGAAAACCAATGCCGACAGCAGGCTGGCGTGGCCTGTACCG
>CAMDGQ010000015.1 GCA_945897955.1 Tepidiphilus sp. J10
ACCCAGGGCAGGCTGCCCATGACGCGGAACAAGCCGAGCCAGGCGGCCATGAAGGCGAAGTACATCAGGCCGGAAAACAGCACGAAGATGCCGCCGATCAGTGCCATGCGGCGGCGATCGCGTTGATGCACCAGCAGCGACAGCAGGAACAGCAGCACGAAGAACGCGCACGGGTTGAAGGCATCCATGCCGGCGATCAGCACCGTCAACACCGGCAGCGAAAACGCGCGCGCATCGAGCGTGCCTAGTAGCGGCAGACGCAGGGTCGAATCTTCCGTTGCTGCTGCACCATTGGCATCCCCCAGCGATTTGCCTGCCGCAGCCCGCGCGCGGCAGTCTTGCAGACTGTTCAGCAACGCGTTTCCTGATTCGGCATCCCAGCCGACTCGCATCTGGCCGCAATACAGGAAGGCCGGTACGGATTGCGCGTGTTGACCGAGCGCGCCGGCCAGCGCGACATAGCGCTCGACGTTTTCACGATGTCGCGTCAGTTCGAGCGAATGCAGGACGATCCATGGCCGGTCCTGTGCCAGCGCCTCGACCTCGGGCTTGGCATCCAGACAATGCGGACACTTAATGGACCAGAAGAAATACAGATGAACCTGTGGCTGTCCATCCGCGCCGGGCGCGGTCCAGGCATAGGGTGATTGCGACACCGCCGGCAGCGGCGCGAGGGCCAGAATCAGGGCAAGGAAGGCGAAACGGCGAAGCTGACGGAAAAAACTGCGCATCGTGATGATCCAACTGCTGAAGGTTCCGCTTTCAGCATAGACAGTCGGAATGCGGCCATGCGCATGCTTCGCTCAGAATGGCGGCGGACTGAAAAACGCCATGATTTCACCCGTCACCGGATGTGGCAGATTCAATTCGCATGCATGCAGCAGCAGGCGATTGGCGCGCGCCACGGCATCGGGGCTGGCATAGAGATCGTCGCCCAGGATCGGGTGGCCGATGGCTTGCAGATGCACACGCAACTGGTGCGAACGGCCGGTCACCGGTTCCAGTTCCAGCCGGGTGCCGCCACGCTCGGGATCGGGCGATATGACGCGCCAGCGTGTCACGCTTGGCCTGCCGTTGACATGATCGACGATATGCTTTGGCCGGTTCGGCCAGTCGAGTTCCAGCGGCAGGTCGATCACGCCCCATTCCACCCCGCCTGGCACCCGTGCGACGCCATCGACCACGGCCTGGTAGCGCTTGTGGACTAGGCGTTGCTCGAACGCCCGGTTGATGGCGCGTTGTGCGTCAATGCCGCGCGCCATCGCCAGCAGGCCGGAGGTCTGCATATCCAGCCGATGCACGATCAGCGCGTCGGGATACAGACGTTGTGCGCGCGCGCTCAGACAATCCTGTTTGTCCGGGCCGCGACCGGGTACCGAAAGCAGACCGCCGGGCTTGTTCAGCACCAGCATGTGCTCATCGCTGTAGAGCAGTTCGATAGGCGCGTCGCTATCGCGCGGCGGGGGATATCCGGACAACAACGATCAGCGGCTGACGCGCACCTGCCCGCCGGATTCAAGGACGCGCACCCGTTCACCGACCTTGAAGTTCTCGCCCTTGTCTTCCTGCACCATGGCGATGGTGCGGCCGGAATCCAGCGTGACAGTGACTTCCACGCCCGTCTTGCGCGTAGTGACTTCCTCGGTTGCTGCGCCGGCCAGTCCACCGACCACGGCGCCGAGCACGGCCCCCACGGCGGAACCCTTGCCGCGTCCGGCCGTGCTGCCGGCGATGCCGCCCAAGGCGCCACCGGCTGCCGCACCGATACCGGTCTCGGTGCCTTCCAGCTTGACCGTGCGAACATGCTCGACAACGCCCATTTTTACTTCGTAAACGCGCCGTGCTTCGGTGCGTTCGTAGTCATCGCCGCCGCGACCGCTGGCGCAACCGGCCAGCACGGCGGGAATCAGCAATATCCAGATCGATTTCATGTTCCGCTCCTTAAAGTGAGTAGCCGTATTCCGCCTTGAAGCGGTCGGCGATCTCGTCCCAGGTGAAACGATGGTTCTGGCCGCCGCGCTCGGCGATCTTGATCGCGCCGAGCAATCCGGCCAGACGGCCGCAGGTCGGCCAATCCATGCCCTTGTGCATGCCGGTCATCAGGCCGGCGCGGTAAGCGTCGCCGCAACCGGTTGGATCGACCACCGCGCTTGCCTTCGCGGTCGGAATGTCATGCACCTGACCATCGGCATAGATCCGTGAACCATCGCCGCCCAGCGTGACAACCAGCGCGCGCACCTGTTTCGCCAACTGCTCAAGCGTGCGACCCGTGCGTTCCTGCAAGAGTTTCGCTTCGTAGTCGTTGCAGGTCAGGTATTCGGCCTGGCGAATGAAATCGAGCAATTCCTCGCCGTTGAACATCGGCAGACCCTGGCCTGGATCGAAGATGAACGGAATGCCGGCTTCGGCAAACTGGCGCGCATGGTCGATCATGCCCTGGCGTCCGTCGGGCGACACGATGCCCAGCTTGATGCCGTCGGCCAGCGCGACCTTGTTCTGGTGCGATGAATTCATCGCGCCGGGGTGGAACGCGGTGATCTGGTTGTCGGCCAGGTCGGTGGTGATGAATGCCTGCGCGGTAAAGGTGTTGGCGACGCGATGGATCAGGCTGGCATCGAGGCCGAGCGTCTTCAGGCGTTCCGCATAGGGCGCGAAGTCGTCGCCGACGGTGGCCATGATCACCGGCTCGCCGCCCAGCAGCTTCATGTTGTAGGCGATGTTGCCGGCGCAGCCGCCGTACTCGCGGCGCATGTCCGGCACCAGGAAGGCCACGTTCAGAATGTGAATCTGCTCGGGCAGGATGTGGTTCTTGAAGTGGTCGTGAAACACCATGATGGTGTCGAAGGCCATGGAGCCGCAGATTAGTGTGCGCATCGGAGTCTTTGCTCAGTGTTGGTGGTGGCGTGGATTCTCTCGCCGGAGGCCGGAAAAAAACAGGCCCGCTCTTGGCGGGCCTGTTTCGATGTGGCGGCGATCAGGACTTGACCTTGTCGATCACCAGTTTGATGCCCTTGGTTCCAACCTTGACGTTGGTCAGCGTGCCTTCAAGATCACCGGCGGCGCCCATCGGCTGGCCGGACTTGGAGATGCGCGCGGTCAGTGTGACTTCCTTGAAATTGGACAGTTTGTTGTCCGGGTTCATCGCCATCGCGTCGGAGAGTTCGAATTCGAGCGGGAACTTGCCTGCGGTGGATCGAATCGCGGCAACCGGCGCGCCGCCGCTGGCGGAACGCGCGAACAGGAAAACGATGTCGCTGGCTGCGAACTTGCCCTTGAGGGCCGGGGCGATATCGACCTCGCCATGCAGTGTCGCGCCGGGCGAGGCCGCCTTTTCAGCCGGTTTCGCGCCCAGATCGGCCAGATTGTCCATGCCGGTCAACTCGCTGCGCGACAGGCGCGTGGCTTCCTTCTGCGCTTCGGCGATATCCTGCGCGTAAGGCGATTCGGGCGGCAGCAGCTTGTACAGATGCTTGAAGTAGAAGGTTGCCTGGGCGTAATTCTTTTCCTGGAATGCGTTGATCGCAGCCAGTTCGAGACCCTTGAAATCGTCGGGATCCTTTTCCAGCGCCTGCAGCACGAGCTGGATGGGTTCGCCCTTGAGCTCACGGCCACGGCTGATCGCCAGTGCCTCGGCATAGCCGGTCATGACGGCGGGTACATCCGGCTTCAGCTTGATGGCTTTCTCATAGGCGCTCAATGCTTCCGGCCAGTGCCCGACCACGGCATAGGTTTTGGCCAGCATGGTCCAGGCTTCGCCGTCATTCGGGTCGGACTTGGTCTTTTCTTCGACCTTCTGGATCATCGCCATGATGTCGTGTTCGCCACCCCCCGGCGGCGCCGCGATCGGCGGGTTGGCCTGCGCCTCGGCAATGGCGGTCAGCGACATCGGGTTGCCAAGCACGAAGTAGAGGCCGAAAGCGGCGACGGGAAGCATGCCGGCAAGCGTGAAGCCAAGGCGGCGGCTGACCACGGGCGTCATTACATTGTCTGCCTGCGCCAGCGCGTCCTCGGCCAGACGGGATTCCAGTTCGACTTTGCTGGTCTGAAACTGGCTCTCGGACAGCAGGCCATTGGCGCGGTCGGCTTCCATTTCCTTCATTTGATCCCGATAGACAGCGATATTGATGTCACGCCGTGCGGCCTTGGCTGCGGCCTCCTTCTTGCGTAGCAGGGGCGGCAGCACGAAGGCGAGCGCGATGGCGACGCAGGCGACGGCGGCGATCCAGAACAGGGTGACGGACCAGAACGGATTCATTTTTTGTCTTCCAGAAGTTGGGCGGCGGCGGCGAGTTGTTGTTCGTCAACCGGTTCGTCCTTGAGGGCGCGGCGTTTCTTCAGCGTCATGTACCAGATGCCGGCGCCGAGTCCGAGAAACAGCACCGGACCAAGCCAGAGCAGAAAGGTCACCGGCTTGAACGGCGGCCGATAGAGCACGAAATCACCATAGCGGGTGGTCAGATAGGTGATCACTTCCTTGTCGTTCTTGCCGGCCTTCATCTGGGTCCGGATTTCGCGGCGCAGATCTTCCGCCAGTTCGGCATGCGAGCCGGCCAGGGATTCGTTCTGGCAGACCAGGCAACGCAGTTCCTCGGAAAGCTTGATCATGCGTTGCTCGATTACCGGGTCTTCGCCGATCGGCGCGGCTTCCTCGGCCCAGGCGGGAATCGACAGGGCCAGCAGCAGTGAGAACAGCAGCGATTTCATGCCCCCAACTCCTTCAGTTTCGGCTCGATCTTGTCTTTCCAGACATCCGGGCTGATCGGCCCGACATGTTTCATGCGCACGATGCCGGCCTGGTCGATGATGTAGGTCTCCGGTGTGCCGGTGACGCCGTAGTCAATGCCGACCATGCCGGTCTGGTCGTCCGGCACGGCGGCATAGGGACTGCCTTGCTCGCGCAGAAGCTGTTCCGCCTCGCGGCTCTTGTCCTTCCAGTTGAGACCGACGATGGGAACCGTCTGGGTCTGAGCCAGTTCCATCAGGACGCCATGTTCCTGCCGGCAGGACACGCACCAGGGCGCCCAGACGTTGAGCAGCCAGATCTTGCCCTTCATGTTTTCCGGGCTGAAGCTGGCGTTGGCGTCGCCCACCAGCGGCAGGCTGAATGCCGGCGCCGCCTTGCCGATGAACGGCGAGGGCACTTCACGCGGATTCAGGAACAGGCCCTTGGCGAAGAAGCCGACCAGGACAAGGAATACAACCAGCGGTAACCATCTCTTCATCTCAAGCTCCTTGCGCAACCGCGCCTGTCGGTGCACTCGCTTTTACCGCGATGCGATAGCGACGGTCGGATGCCGCCAGGAAACCGCCCACTACCATGAATACCGCACCGAACCAGAGCCAGTTGATGAATGGCTTGTGGAAGACCCGCACCGCCCAGGCTCGGGCTTCGTTATCCAGCGGTTCGCCAAGGGCAACATAGACGTCGCGGAAGAAGTTGGGGTCGATGGCCGCCTCGGTCATCGGCATGCCGGAAGCGTTGTAGATCCGCTTTTCAGGATGCATGACAAACAGTTTCTTGCCGTCCTTGCTGACTTCCACGGTGCCTCTGGCGGCGCGGTAGTTGGGGCCGGCGTGTTCGGTGGTGCCCTGGAAGGTGAAGGTGTAGCCGGCCAGCGTGGTGTGGTCGCCGACATTCATGCGCACGTCGCGCTCTTCCTGGTAGTTCGCCACCAGGGTAATGCCGGCGACGCCAACCGCCATGCCGAAGTGCGCCAGTTGCATGCCCCAGAACGAGCGAGGCAGGGTGGCAAGACGGCCGCCATTCTTCATGCGCTCGCGGAAGCCGATCAGCACCGTCAACACTATCCACATCGACATCGCGAAACCGAAGGTTGCCCAGGCATTGAAACCATCCAGCGTCAATGGCAACAGTACGCCGGTGGCAACCGAAATCGCCAGGGCCCATTTCAGGCGCGTGACCATGTCGGGCAGGCTTGCTTCCTTCCAGCGCGCCAGCGGGCCGATGCCCATCAGGAACAGCGCGGGCGCCATCAGCGGCACGAACACGGCGTTGAAGTAGGGCGGGCCGACGGAAATCTTGCCCATGCCCAGCGCGTCGATCAGCAACGGATACAGCGTGCCCAGCAACACCGAACCGAGTGCGGCGAGCAGCACGACGTTGTTGGCCAGCAGCAAGGCTTCCCGCGAGAACCAGTTGAAGCGGCCGCCGGTAAGCATCTTCGGCGCGCGCCAGGCGAACAGTGCCAGGGAGCCGCCGATCACGATGACCAGGAAGCCGAGAATGAACGCGCCGCGCGCCGGGTCGGTGGCGAAGGCATGTACCGAGGAAAGCACGCCGGAACGGACCAGGAAGGTGCCGAGCAGCGACAGGGAAAAGGCGATCAGCGCCAGCAGCACGGTCCAGGCCTTGAAGGCGCCGCGTTTTTCCGTCACCGCCAGCGAGTGGATCAGCGCGGTGCCGGCGATCCAGGGCATGAAGGACGCATTTTCGGTCGGATCCCAGAACCACCAGCCACCCCAGCCGAGTTCGCGGTAAGCCCACCAGCTGCCGAGCATGATGCCCAGCGTCAGGAAAGCCCAGGCTACCGTGGTCCAGGGTCGCGACCAGCGCGCCCAGGCGGCGTCGAGACGGCCGGACAGCAGCGCCGCGATGGCGAAGGCGAAGGCGACCGCAAAGCCGACATAGCCCATGTACAGCATCGGCGGGTGGATGATCATGCCCCAGTCCTGCAACAGTGGATTCATGTCGCGACCATCTGCAGCGGCGGGCAGCAGGCGATCGAACGGGTTGGAGGTGGTGAGCAGAAAGGCGAGGAAACCGACCGAGATCAGGCCCATGACACCCAGCACGCGCGCCACCATGTCATCCGGCAGATGCCGCGAGAACACCGATACCGCCGTGGTCCAGAAGGCGAGGATCAGAACCCAGAGCAGGAAGGAACCTTCATGCGAACCCCAGGTGGCGGTGAAACGGTAGATCTCGGGCAACTGCGAGAACGAGTTGCGCGCGACGTTTTCCACCGAAAAATCGTTGGTGATGAAGGCGTAGACAAGGCAGAAGTAGGCGATCAGGACGAAAACGAATTGCCCCTGTGCCGCCGGCCGCGCGACTGCCATCAGCGTGAGGTTGCCGCGCTGCGCGCCTATCAGCGGCAGAACGGCCTGGGTAAGCGCCAGCAACAGCGCGACGATAAGGGCGAAATTGCCGAGTTCTGGGATCATGCGGTCTCCTTTGGGTGCCGAATTCCTGCGGTGCGCTTGCCGGCATGACCGGCAAGCGCGGGTGTCATTGAACGAGCGATTTTTGTGCTTTCGCGGCCTGCTCCAGGGCCTGGGCCGCTTCCGGCGGCATGTAGTTCTCATCGTGTTTGGCGAGCACCTGGCTTGCGGCGAACACGCCATCACCCCCTATCTTGCCCTCCGCTACCACGCCCTTGCCTTCCTTGAACAGGTCGGGAAGGATGCCCTTGTAGATCACCGGCATCGACTTGGCAGTATCGGTGACCACGAAACGCACGGTCAGTCCGTCGGGATCGCGTTTGACGCTGCCAT
This sequence comes from Tepidiphilus sp. J10, assembly GCA_945897955.1. Lineage (GTDB taxonomy): Bacteria > Pseudomonadota > Gammaproteobacteria > Burkholderiales > Thiobacillaceae > PFJX01. The sequence continues at coordinate 7,516 of CAMDGQ010000015.1, forward strand.
CCTCGACCAGACCGCCGATGCGGAAAGCGCGGTCGATCGGCGCTTTGCCTGCGCTGACTTCGGTGGGCGAGAAGAAAAACACCAGATTGCTCTGGAATGCATTAAGGATCAGCGCTGCGGCGATACCAAGTCCGGCGACGCCGAGAACAATAACCAGGAGTTTTTTGTGGCGTGACTTCATTGCTCTTCCCACTGCTGCATGCGCTTCAGACGGCGACGGGTATCCGTGCCTGCGCGTTTCAAAAGAATGACTTCGACCAGGATGCAGGCCGCAGTGACCGCATACGAACCCCAGACGTAAAGCCCATAACCGGCCATGTGCCAGAAATCAGACCAGCTCGCCCATTCCATTATTCAGCCTCCAAGATCGCTTTTGCCCAATCGGTCTGACGTTCCCGTTCCAGAATGATGCGTCGCACCCGGACCAGCGCCACCGCGATGGTGTAAAGCCAGGCGGCGATCGCCATCACCAGCATGCCCTGCAACATGATTGCGGCCATGCTGGGCGCTTTGGTCAGATTGATCGACGAGCCCTGATGCAGGGTGTTCCACCATTTCACCGAGAAATAAATGATCGGCACGTTGATTGCGCCGATCAGCGTCAACAGCGAACCGGCGCGGTCGCCGCGTTTGACATCGTCGATCGCCGCCCACAGCGCGATGATGCCGACATAGAGGAACAGCAGTATCAGTTCTGAAGTCAGGCGCGCGTCCCATACCCACCAGGCACCCCACATCGGCTTGCCCCAGAGGGCGCCGGTCCAGAGCGCGATGAATGTGAACAAGGCGCCGGTCGGCGCCAGTGCGCGCGCCATCATGAACGACAGGCGCGTGTTGAAGGCGAGGCCGATGGCGCCCCAGAACGCCATGACCAGATAGATGAACATCGACATCCAGGCTGCCGGGACATGAATGAAGATGATGCGATAGGCCTCGCTCTGCTGAAAATCGGTCGGCGCCAGAAAGAAGCTGATGTACAGCCCCCAAACGGTGAGCAAACCGGCGCCCCAGGCGAACCAGGGAATCAGCTTTCCGGCGAGATGGTAGAAATTGGCGGGGGATGCGTAGGTATAGAGGTTCATTCGACGCTTATTCAAGTGAGACACGTAAAGCCGCGGCGGCAATCCAGGGCGCGATCATAAGGGAGAGCATCATGAATGCGCCCAACAATGACAGGTGCGCCTCTGCTCCAGTTCCCGTCATAACGCCATCAACCGCGCCGGCGCCAAAAATAAGTGCAGGAACATACAGCGGCAGGATCAGCAAGGTCAGCAGCACGCCGCCGCCACGCAAGCCCAGCGTCAGCGCCGCGCCGACACCGCCAAGCAGGGAAAGAATCGGTGTGCCGAGCAGCAGGGACAGTTCCAGAACGAGTATCGCGTCCCAGCTTAAGTTGAACTGAATGCCCAGCACCGGTGCGATCAGCAACACCGGAATGCCGTAGATCAGCCAGTGCGCGATCGACTTGCCCAATACCAGCAAGACAGTCGGTTCGGGCGACAGCACCATGTGTTCGAGGCTGCCATCGTGATGATCGTCGGCAAACAGGCGCGAAAGAGACAGCAGGGAAGCCAGTGTGGCGGCGACCCAGAGCACGCCGGGTCCGATACGCGCCAGCATTTCCGGTTCCGGCCCGACGCCAAGCGGAAACAGGCTGGCGACCATGACGAAGAAAAATTGCGCGATCAGCCAGTCGCCGCGTCGCCGCGCGGCCAGAGTCAGGTCACGGCGGAGAACGGCGAGCAGAAAGCGGTGCATGCGTCGGGCCTATGCCAGATCGGGAATGGCGACGTTGCCGACCAGCAAACGCTGCACGGTTACGCCTTCAAGATTCAGCGCCTGATGCGTGGTCGCGACGACCATGCCACCGGCCTTCAGATGATCACGGATCAATCCTTCCATCAATGCGACTGCATGCACATCCAGCCCGGTCAGGGGTTCGTCCAGTATCCAAAGCGTCGCGCCGGCCAGCAGCAGGGCGGCCAGGGCAACACGACGACGCTGGCCGAAGGACAGCACGCGGCAGGGCAGATCAAGGCAACGACTCAGGCCGAGGCGCTCCAGCGTGTCGACTGCGCGCTTCTGATCAAAAGCGCGGCCGTGCAGGCCATCGGCAAAACGAAGGTTTTCCACTGGATTAAGGTCGTCCTTGACGCCATTGGCATGGCCCAGATAGCACATCTCGGCGTGATAGGCCTCGCTGACGCGGCGAATTGATTCGCCTCGCCAGCGAACCTCACCTGCCTCAGGGCGCGCCAGACCGGTAAGCAGGCGCAGCAGGCTGGTCTTGCCCTGGCCGTTGCCGCCCTGAACCAGGAGCAGTTGACCTTGTTCAAGACCAAACCCCATGCCTTTGAAAAGCAGGCGTTCGCCGCGCGCGCAGGCAAGGTCATGAACGGATAGGAGCGGATCGGGCATGGCAGCGGAAATCGAGGGGCGGGCGAGGATACCCGCAAATGATCGGGCGACAAAATGTCGAGGATCAATATTTCAACAAACAGGCTGCGGCTTGGCTGTGTCCCGTTTCGGGACAAGCATCCGAGCCGCTGGAGAATCCCTACTTAAGGACAAACGCGACTTTGGCCGAGGCAAGGAAGTTGCTCTTCTGGTCTGCCGCGTAAATACGCAGTACATCTTCATCGCTGACATTCAAGTCGGCCATCGTCTTCAAACCGGTCGCCTTGACGATCATCGGCGTTTTTGCGCCGCGCGCTTCCAGCGCAGCCCGCGCCTTTTCAATGGTGTTGGTGTATTCACCCGCACCCTGTTCGACCAGGATTTTCTGGCTGACCTTGGACGGGTCATACAGCGCCTCGCCCTTGCCGGAAAAGATCCGGTTGATCAGCGCGGGCTGGAAGCCCAGCTCGCGTGCGTCAATGATCAGTCCATCGTGTACCTCTGCCGGTCCTGCCGGTTTGATGACCTGGGCAGCGGCGGGCGTCGCATCGGCGACCAGGACGGGCGGCGTATAAACCGCCGTGCGCAGCATTGCCTTGCCTGGAGCTGCATTGATGTAGGCGCTGTACATTGCTTCAGCGACGCCATCCGGCCCGCGCACGCCTATCTGCATGAATACCACTGCGACGCCATCCACCGGATCCCATTCTTCATGGGCCTTGCGAGCGCCCTTGATCAGACCGCTGACCGCTGTTTTGACGACATCGCTTTCCAGTGAACATTCACGCACCGTGGTCTGCCCGGAGACATAAACGCCATCGACGATTTCAGCCAGACGGCGATATGCGGCGACTTCCGCTGCGCGAATTGCAGTCATGCGTTGGCGGGCAGGGGTGCCTCCGGCCATGGGCAAACCTTGACCGACAACGAGGATGTAACCATCCGTCATCGCTTCCTGAGGCGAGTCGGTCAGATCCAGATTCCGCTTCTCCAGCCAGGCGCGGCCCAGATCGAAATTGCCCGGCACGATTCGGTCCGCCATGGCGGGGGAAATGGCGCAACACAGCGAAACAAGCGCGCAAGTTACTAAAGATGCCTTTACGGTGTTCATGATGCGAATCCCCAATGCAATGACTGATATTGCTAAACTGGCCTAAGGTTAAACAAATAACTGCCGTAGACAACAAAGCGCAGTGGAATATTTTCTTTCACGCGGCAAACCTGAATCCCCTTGAGATGTATCCAATCCGGCTGGATGTCGTAAATGAATTGTAGAACCCCCGCCACAGGCTTGGCTGCTTACCTCTTCTTTCGTGGGCAATGCATGGGTTTTCGCGGCAGGGCGCTTCTTGTTCTGACTGGCTTCCTGTGCGGCGCGCAGGCTGCGACAGCATACGCATTTGAAGAAGGCGGGTTCGATTTCACTCGCCCCGAAGTCACCAGGCCGGCCGGGAAGCCCGGCCCGACGTCCGGTCCGGCCGCCAGCCCGGTCATCCAGGCCTCACTTCCACGCAGCGTGGCTATTCTTCCCTTCGAAAATGCCACCGCAGACCCCGGCATCGCTGATGAGGTAAGGCGCGCTTTTTATAATCAGTTCAGTTCCAAGCCCTATGGCGACATCGAGCTTTCCGCCGTCGATGCTCGCTTGCTTGCGCTTGATCGAGGAGCCAGTGCCGCTTCACTGGGCAAGGATAAGGACGGATACCGGAATTTCTGCCAGCCGCTTGGCTGCGATGGCGTGATAAGCGGGCGGGTCATCGAGTTCCGCAAGATTTTCGCCGGGGTTTATTCCGAAATGGCGGTCGTTGCCGAAGTCAGTTTGATCAACGCCCGCAGCGGCGAGGTCGTTCTGACCAGCAGGGAGGAGGCGACCTTCCGTGAAGGCGGTCTCAGTCTGTCGCCAATTGGCCTGGCATTGTCGGCCATGTCCGCTGCGCTCAATCTGCGTGACATTCAGCGTGTTCGACTGGTCAGCGAATTGGGTTACTTGATTGCGAAATCCATCCCGGAGCCGCTTGGCGGCGGCGCCAGCAGTGGTCCGCGCATCCTCGGGATTTTGTCGAACGCGGCCGAATCCCCGTTTGGTCTGGGCAAGGTCATCAGCATCGCGATGCAGGCGGAGAGCAACGGCTCAGCCGTGTTCGATATCGGCAACTACCGGCGCGCCTTGCCCATGAGCGAGAAGTCTCCAGGCGTCTATGTCGGCGAATATCGTGTGCAGGATGGCGACATGATTCGCCAGGCCGCCCTGGTCGCGACATTGCGCAGTCGCAACGGGCTCTTGTCCAGTTGGTATGACACCGGCCTGGTCAATATCGATAGCCAGGCGCCCGCAGGGCCGACGCGGCTGAGCGCGCGTTCGCAACCGGGGAAAGTCGTGCTGCGCTGGGATGCGTTGACGCAGGTTCCCGATCTGGCCGGTTATCAGGTACTGCGTTCTGCCCAGCCCTTGTCCGGCTTCAAGCCGATTGGCATCGTCCAGATTCCCGAGTTTGTCGATCAGGAGGCGCCCGACGCGCAATATCGTTATTACCGCGTCATCGCGCTTGATCTTGCCGGCAATGCCTCCGAGCCGGGGCCGGTTGCGCGTGGCCGTGTCCTGCCGGAAGGTGATCTGATCCTGAGCGGGCGCGTCGAAGCGGATCGCGAACTGGTCGGCAATGTGCTGGTCAGCGGCGAAGTCATCATTCCTTGCGGCGTTACATTGCAGATCGCCCCCGGCGCGCGCCTCGTCTTTGAGCCGACGGCACGGTTGGTCGTACAGGGCGGCCTGAATAGCGACAGCCGGGATGACCCGATTGAGTTTGTCGCGCAGGGCACCGGTGTCTGGGGGGGCATCCAGGTCGATGGCGGCAACATCGGCTTGCGTGGTTTCAAGCTTTCAGGGGCGACAACCGGCATGGACCTGCGACATGCAAAGGGAATTCTCGAAGGCGGTTTGATACAGAAGTGCGATACCGGAGTCCAGATCACCGGTGCTGGCGGGGTCAGCGCACATGACCTGCGCATCAGTGAAAACCGGGTCGGCGTGCGTCTTGACCGCAGTGATGCCGAACTGGCCCGTAACCGCATCACCAACAATGAAACCGGTGTCGAACTGCAAGCTTTTTCGGGCGTGCTGCGAGATAACGCCATTTTCCAGAACACGTTGAATCTTCGCACCAATGCCGACACGTTGCTGGAAGCCAATTACTGGGGCAGCCTTGATCCGGCGTCCCTGCGTATAGAGGGCGGCGTGGTCAGCGAAGCGCTGAACCGACCGCCCCCGGACGGCAAAGTGGTCACGTTGCGTGTCAGTCCCTGCGCCGGCATGACTGCCGAAGCGTGCCAGTCGAAAGCGGCAGAGTCCATGATCGAAGGCGGGCGTTTGTTCCGGGCGAAAAATTTTGGCCGCGCTTTGACTCAGTTTGAAACCGCAATCGCTGCGCAACCGAGCGCCGACGCCTTCTACTTTGCCGCGATCTGCCATCAGGAAATGCAGGAAGAAACGCGGGGCATGGAGCGGCTGCGCGAAGGGGTCGCCGCCTTCCCGAACGATCCTTCGCTGCGTCGTGCGCTCGGCATGCTGCATTTTCAGCGCGGCGAGGAAAATCTGGCGCGCGAACACATCGCCGAAGCGTTAAGGTTGTCACCCAACGATCGCCAGGCCGCGTTCTTGCTGGAGCGACTCGGCGCTGCGAAGCAGCGTGAAAACACCGGAATTCAACCATGAACCCCATTCAGATCAAGCAGTGCTTGTACCGCGTGATGTCCGCACTGATTTTTACGCTGACGTTTTTCGGCCTCATGCCGTATGCCGCCATTGCCGACGATATTGTGCTCGGCCTCACCAAGGGCGATGTGCATGTCCTGCCGGCGGGGCGGGCACTGCCCATACCGGGGAGCAAAGGACATATCCTGCGTGGTGGCGACCGTGTCTACACCGGCAAGAATGGCTGGACAACGCTGCTTGTGCCCGATGGCAGTCGCGTGGTTTTGACCGCCAATTCGGAATTCATGGTGCGCTCACATGACGCCAAGCGGCGCACCGGCACTTTCGCGCTGATCGCCGGCATGTTGCGCGCCATCATCAGCCCCTCGCCCAAGGCGCCGCCGGATTACCGGTTCAATACGCTGACCGCCGTGGCCGGCGTGCGCGGCACCGATTTCTCGATGATCAATCGCGGCCAGGCCAATGTCTTTTTCGGCAATTCCGGCACGGTTGAGGTGCAGGGGCTGAATACCGCCGCCAGGGCGCTGACCGGCGCTACCGTCGTGCAGACCACGCGAGGCCTGTTGCCGACGCAACCGGTTTCCGTTGATCCGAAGTCCAGCCTGGCGGAAGCACGCGATCTGCTCAACGCGGTTACCGATGAAGCACCGGAGTCATGGGTCGAAACCGGGAAACTGCCGGAAATCGTGGCGCGCTGGAACATTTCATATAGCCGTTACCTGGCCGATGCCGGTCGCCATGACGAGGCATTGTATGTACTCCAGGTGGCCATGGACCTGACCGACGCAATCGAGATTCAGGCCGATGCCCGACTCGAACGCGGCGCGGTCTACAGCCGTGAGCCGGCGCGCGCCGAGGCAGCTCTGCAGGAATATGCCGCGTTGCTGGAGATGCAGTTCAGTGGGCCGCAGCGTGAAACGGCGCTGTACATGGCCGGCATGGGGCATTTCCAGCTCAGGCAGGTCGAGTCAGCGCGCAGGCTGCTGTCGCAGTATTTGCGTGACTATCCGGCTGGCCGCTACACAGAACGGGTGGAAACCCTTTTACGCACACTTGATAACCCATCGTATTGATCAGAAACACAATGCAAACCCCATTCGCCAAACCAAGTCCGGTTGCAGCAGCCTTGCAGCGCAGCCGTGTTTACCGGGAGATACCATGCGAAATCTAATCTCCACCTGTCTGCTCTGCCTTCTGGCATGGGCGGGCGCAGGCCAGTGCGCCGCCAATCCGAAGGAAAAGCCGTTTCTTACCGAAGCCGAAGGCAGCGCCTGCATGGGTGACGACAAATCGCGCAAGCAGACGGAAGAAGTCGCTCGCGACGAAGCCAAGCGCCGTGCGGCCGAGCAGGCTGCGACCCAGGTCCGTTCGCAAAGTCGGGTTTCCATCGGCACGCTGGAAGAGGACGTCATCAAGATCATGTCCACCGGCAAAGTCCGCGTGATCGAGGTGCTGGACAGCAAATGGGACAAGGATGGCTGTTACAACTACCGGATTCGCGCCGAGGTCACCCCATCAAGGCCCGGCGAAATGCCTGGCGTGGTCCTGAGCGAGGAGGAGAAGCTCTGGGTGGAAATCGAGGAAACTCCGGATTTGCGCCTGGTCGACAGCTTTCTGACGCGTTTCCCGTACAGCGTACACACCGAAAACGCGCGCACACTGCAAGCCGAACTGGAGACCAGCTATGCACGCGTCGTCGGGCCTTTCCTGGTTTATCGCGATACCGCCCTGCATCTGCGGCCCGTGGCTACTTCAATCAGCATCAGTGAAATCGTCCAGGGCGAGATTCTCTCTGTGGCAAGAATTCATGACGCACAATGGGCCGTCATCAAGCGCGACGTAGGCCAGGTGTACACGCCATTCGCCAATTTGCGCGCCATCACCGACGAGGAAGCCAAAGCCTGGCTGCGTTGCCAGAAGTCAGCCAAGGATGTCCGCGTTTGGCAGGGATTCCTGCAAACCTATCCGAAAAGCCATCTTGCGCGCCTGGCCAGGGAGCGCCTCTCCAACGTGGAAAGCCGGCTGGCGCGCGAAGAGGGGCTGAGCAGCCACGACAGCGAAGAAATCGCGCTTTGGAATCGCTGCCTTAAAACGCGCGACATCCAGTGTGCGCGCGAATATCGCCGACGCTATCCGAACGGGAAATTCGAGAAGGAATCGTGGCAGATTCGTTGAATCGGCCCGTTCTCATGGCTATCCGGGCGATCGGTCAATAGCGCCGCCAGACAATATATTTGCAACTACAGGAGTTCACCATGCACCGTCGTTTCAATGTTTTGCCATTATCCGCCGCGCTGATGATCGCCGGACTCTTGGCCGGCTGTTCAACTCCTGGCCGCATCAATGTGGTTTCGATCGAGCCCATCGCCGGCGGCCTCGATGCCAAGCAGCGCATCGTGCCGGGCAAGCAGGTTCCACTGGAAGTTCGCATCCGGGACAAGGACGGCAAGGTGTTCAGCACCAGCGACAATAGCCTGGCCTGGGATGACCTTGACATTACTGCCGCGAACGCCACGTTTGACCGCGCCAGCGGCAGGATCACCTTTCTACAGGACATCAGCCAGTCGCCGGATACCCGCTACAAGATCAATGTCGCATACAAGCATGCGCCCGAAATCAAGGGCGTGCTGAGCGTGGTGCCCGACTGGGCCATGATTCTCGGGCCTGCCGCAGCAGATGTCGCCAGCATGATTGTCGCGGTGGAGGGGTACAAGGATGGCGACCGCATGGCGCCGGGCCAGATACTGCCTCTGAAGGTCGAGGTAAAGGATAACGAGGGGCGCTATTTCGGTCTTGGCGATGCGAAGAACAACCTGCCGATCGAGCGACTGGATATCGAAACCGTGAACATGGATTTCTCGCGGCAGAATCTCACGCTAAGCGGCATTAACGATCGAAAGAGTGTGGAAGGCGTCGGCTACGCGGTGACCGTCAAATATCGCGGCAATCCGATCCAGACCTATACGGCACAGTTCCAGCCGGACTTCCAGCTGGTTGAAGGCCCGGATGCAAAGGATGTGCAGGATATCTACTTTGGCGAGCCGACCGCGAAAGTCACTTCCGCGATCCCGGGTGCTGCCGTACCCCTGCAATTTCAGGTCAAGGATCGTGAAGGGCGCGTCTATACCTACCCGCGACAAGGCAATCAGCCTACTTTGCTGGCCAGCAGAATGCGCATTATTGGCGAGAATCTGGTGCATGACGAAGCGGGCAGTCAGCTCAAGCTGAATGATGGTTATCAGGCCATGGTGGGCAAGGCGTACAAGGTTTTCGCCACCTACGAAGGCCGCGACGACATGGTGACCAGCCATGTCATTCAACCCGATTTCCTGCGCGGTCTGCCGCTGATGGACAGCCACTCCATCGAACTGAAAGGCAACAGGGGCGCCGATGGCCGCGCCGGCCAGAACGGCAGCGACGGACCGAACGGTTCTGCGAGCCCGGTCGGGCTGGGCGGCGCCGGCGCATCCGGCACCGATGGCACGCATGGCGGACCCGGTCGCAATGGACAACATGGTCCGTCGATACAGGTTCTCTCGCAGGAAGTGCGCACGCTGGATGGACAGACCCGTCTGGCCCTGATTGAAGTTACCGGCCCGGGCCAGTCGCCCAAGTATTTCCTGCGTCAACTCAACGAGCGGCCGCTGGAGGTCACTTCGATAGGCGGCGCCGGCGGCGATGGCGGCAATGCCGGCAACGGCGGCAACGGCGGCAGCGGCGGCGACGGAAAGTATGGTGGTGGCAGCGGCGGTCGTGGCGGCAATGGCGGCAACGGCGGCAATGGTTCCAACGGCGGCAATGGCGGCAAGGTGCTGGTGCTGGTCTCGACGCCCGATATGGAAACCGCTTTTGTTCCCCTTTCGCGCGGTGGCGAGGGAGGCAAGGGCGGTGATGGCGGCATCGGCGGCAAGGGCGGCAGTGCCGGCTCGATCCTGGTTGCCAAGCAGGATAAGGAAAATCAGGATAGAACTTCTTCCCAGCAGGTTCCTCTGGCAGCCACCGGTAGCGAGGGCAGTAGCGGCGCCAATGGGGCTTATGGTGTGCCGGGCAATAGCGGTGACGATGGTTCGGTCGAAATCCGGGTTGACCAGAAAGCCGGCGATGTCATCCGGCGCGCGCCGAAATCGCTGGTCGAGAACGTGCTGTATTGAGCCGCAAACCGAAAGTTGAAATCCGTATTTCTTCTGCGAGGCTGCATGCAATCTGTCATGCGCATCCTTGATCGCGCTCGCAAACCGGGGGTGCCGGCATTCAGTAGCGTTCAGCGCTCATCGCAAGGATGAATCGGACAGTTGAACGCTGCGATTCGAAGCCTTTGCTCGAATCGTTTCCGCTTGACTGCCGTGACGCGGCGGGACTCCTCAATCGCGGTTGCGCTTGCGCAGCCCTTGACCATGGTCGGCTGGCGCGGGCGCTCGCTGCGGATGGCGAGCCGATGCTTGACGACATTGTCGCAACCCGGCCGCATCTGTTCTCCGATTCGGTCGTTTTCGTTGGCGAGGAACATTTGCGACGTATGGCGGCGATCATCGCCGCCGTCGAATCGGTCATCGCTTTGCCGGCATATCGCAAAGCGGTGCTTGGCCGGGCCGGCCTGTCGGTGCAAACAACACCGGCCGCAGCCGGCGTATTCATGGGCTACGACTTCCATCTCGTCGCGGGCGAAAATTCCGGCCCGCGTCTGATCGAGATCAACACCAATGCCGGTGGCGGTTTGCTCAGCGCGAAACTGCTGTCGGCGCGGCTGACTTGCGCCTGTTGCGAGGCGGCCGCTTCGCGGCGTCAGTTCGCTGCCGAGACGGTCGAGGCCGCCTTTGTCGGCATGTTTCGCGAGGAGTGGCGGCGTGAGCGCGGTGCCGCGCCGCTTCGCCGTATCGCCATCGTTGACGACACCCCGGACGAGCAGTATCTGGCCCCCGAGTTCGAGTTGTTCCGTCGTTTGTTCGTCGCGCATGGCATCGACGCGGTGATTGTCGATCCGCGCGATCTCGACTATGCACATGGCCGGCTTGAACATGCAGGCAAGACAATTGATCTGGTTTACAACCGGCTCACCGACTTCTACCTGGAGGCTCCGGCCAGCGCCGCCTTGCGCGCCGCCTACGCCGACGCGGCCGTGGTGCTGACGCCGCATCCACACGCGCATGCGCTCTATGCGGACAAGCGGAATCTTGTGCTGTTGAGCAACGCCGAATGGCTGCGCGAAGCGGGTGTGCCGGCGGACGTCCGGACCGAACTCGCGCTCGGCATTCCGCATACGGTCGAGGTGACGGCGGCGCAGGCGGATCGTTTCTGGCGCGAGCGCAAGCGCTGGTTCTTCAAGCCGGCGGCCGGGTTTGGCGGTCGCGCGGCTTACCGGGGCGACAAGCTGACGCGCGGCGTGTTCGAAACCATCATCGCCGGCGGTTATATCGCGCAGGCGGTTGCGGCGCCTTCGGAAAGGCATTTGCGGTCGCCAGGGAGCGAGCAGAGCCTCAAGCTGGACTTGCGTAACTTTGTCTATCGCGGCGAGGTACAGTTGGTCTCGGCACGCCTGTATCGAGGGCAAACCACCAATTTCCGCACTCCAGGCGGGGGATTCGCCTCGGTGCTGGTCATTCGTCGTCGCGAATCGGCATGAGCAGCTTCGATAGTTCGGTTGGAACCCTACGGCATTTCCTTGTGGCAAATATCATCGAGTTGTTTGTTATCATTTCTTCCCATGCACTCAGTCAGCCACATGACCCATAGCCTGATGCGGCGCGGCGCCTGGATCGCTTTGTTCGCGATTCTGCTCAATGCACTCGCGCCGACGCTGTCCTATGCGATGGCGTCCCCGGCGGAGCGCAAGCTCATCGTGGAACTGTGTACCAGCTACAACCTGAAGCAGGTGCTGGTTGGCGAAACGCCTGATTCATCCCAACCGGAAGCGTTCAAGCACTGCCCCTTTTGCCTGAGCGGCATCCAGACGCCGCCAGCGCCCCCGATTGCAGCGACTCCCGCAGATTTGCCACCCGACACGGTTCTGATCGTCGTTCGCGACGTTCACGCCATCCCGGACCAACTGCTTTACTGGTCTGCTTCGCACAATCGCGGTCCGCCCGTACTCTCCTGATAGACCCGCCGCCCGGATCGGGCGGATACGTTGTCGCGCCATCGGCGCGGCGAAATGCAGGTCGAAATCTGGAGAATCATCATGAATCAAAGCAAGCCTGCCGCCGCGCGCGGCATGGGTCAGGGCATGGCAGCGCCATTGCCGAATACCGCATCCGTAATTCACCCGCCAGCGCATTTCCCGGCGAAGCGCATGCGCGCTACGGTTTCTGCCGTTTGTGCCGTGCTTGGCTGTGCCGCCATGCCCGCCTTTGGCGCCAACTGGCTGACTTCGACCGGCATCGAAGCCCCCGGTGCGCCGGCCTGGCGTCCGTTCGGTTTCGTCAGTATCGAGTATCAGCATACCGATGGCTCGAATCTGCCAGCGGGAAATCCGTTCGTCGGCAAGCCGAACATCCTGAACCAGATCGGGCCCGATCTGGATGACAACTCGGTACTTCAGGTTCCCTTTGTCAGGGCCGGCATACGCGGCAGTCTGTTCGACAACAAGGTGAACTATTTCATCACGCCGCTTTCCGGCTACAACGGCTTCACCCGCCTGGGCAACGGCGGCATGATCCAGCTCACTGATGCCAGCGTCACGCTGAATCTGATTCCCAAGGCACGCATTCGCCTTGGCCAGTTCAAGCATCCAAGTGGTGAAGAGGCAGGCAAGGAGCCGCCGCACCAGGAGTTTGTCAATCTCACCGACACCACCAACCAGTTGCTGCAGGAACGCTTCTTCGACTCGGATGGAACGCCCGGCAACAATGCCAATCTGGACAACGGCCCGGTCAGCGGTTTTCGCGACATTGGCGTACAGGTGTTCGATGCCATCAAGGATGGCGACCTGGAGCATACCTATGCCGTCATGCTTGGGCAGGGCAACGGCATCATGCGTGGTGACAACAATGGCGACCAGGATGTCTATCTGTTCTGGTCGACGGAGAAGGTGTTCGGCGGGCAGGGTCCGGCGCGACAGGGCGTCAAAGGCTATGTCTTTTATCAGGATGGCGAGCGCAAACTTCGCACCGGCGCCGCCCAACTCGAAGGCAGTTTCGACCGTACACGCTGGGGGGTGGGTGCTACCTACAAACAAGGCCCCTGGTACGCGGCGGCGGAATATGTCGAAGCCGAAGGCATGATCCCGAATGGCACCACCGGGACCGCTGTCCCAGGTACAAGCAACAGCGTTGGTCCGGCGCAGGTATCACGCTACACGCTGCTGCCGACCGACAGCGCCGATGGCTACAACATCACTGCCGGTTATGCCATCCGTCCGAACTGGGAAGTTTTTGCGCGTTACGACCATCTGAATCGGGGTACCGACTTCGCTGCGAACGAACGCCGCTTCGAGACCTGGAGCCTGTCCACGCGCTACTTTTTTACCAAGAGCGTGTATCTGGTCGGCAGCTATGAATGGCGCGATTTCAGCGCACCTGGCCTGGCTGACAACGCCGTGCCGAACACCACACTGGACACCGTCGATGATCGCATCGCCCTGCGTCTGTACTGGACTTTCTTTTAATTGAATACAGGAGAATTGCAATGAAACGTCGCGACATGCTGAAACTTTCCCTCGCCGCCACCGGTCTTGCGGCTTTGCCGGCCACGGCCGCCGAAACCTGTTCTGGCGATGGCACACCGGCGCAGTTCATACCGAAAAAGGCGCCCGATCCCAAGGCGACCGAAAACGACATCGAGAAATATCCCAAGTGTCCCTACTGCGGAATGGATCGCAAGCAGTATCACCATTCCCGCATGCTGGTGCATTACAGCGACGATGTGGCGGATGGCACCTGTTCGCTGCATTGCACGGCAATTAGCCTGTCACTCAATGTCGATCGCGAACCGAAGGGCATCTACGTCGGGGATAACGCCGCCAGCGGGGATATCAAGCCGCTGGTAGAGGTCAGCCAGGCCACTTTCCTGATCGGCAGCCAGATCAAGGGCGTGATGACCAAGAACAGCAAGGTCGCCTATGGCGGTGAAGCAGCCGCCAAGGCGGCTCAAGCCGCCAATGGCGGCGAACTGGCCAATTTCGATCAGGCCTTGCTTGTTGCGTATACCGACATGTCGAAGGATGTGTCGATGATTCGCAAGAACCGCGAAGAGCGGCGCAAGAAAATGATGAAGAAAGGCTGATCGGATGAAAGCGGGCAAGCGATTCATCGCCGTATTGCTGCTCGCCTGCTGGGCGGCGTTTGCCGCCGCCCAGCAACCGGTCATTCCCAAACCGGGCGCAAAGGATCTATGCCCGGTTTGCGGCATGCTGGTGGCGAAATATCCGAACTGGATCGCGGTTGCGCTGTATCGCGACAAGCATGCGCATTACTTCGATGGCGCCAAGGATATGTTCAAGTATCTACAGTCCTATGCCAAATACGCGCCCGGCCACCGCAGGGAAGATCTGGCCGGCCTTTATGTCACCGAGTTCTATGGTCTGAGCAAAATCGACGCCCGGCGGGCTTTCTACGTCATCGGGTCCGATGTGCTGGGGCCGATGGGACACGAATTCGTCCCGCTGGAAACCCGTGCCGATGCCGAGGAATTCCTCAAGGATCACAAAGGCCGGCGCATCGTCAGCTTTGATCAGGTGACGCCTGACATGGTGGCCAAAGTCGATGATGGCAAGTTTTGACGGAACTCCAGCAAAAAATAATGTCTGGATGTGTCCCAAACACGACAAGAGTTTGTTATTGTTTTCGCCATGAACTTCGTGACCCACCTCACTCATAGCCTGATGCGCCGCAGCGCCTGGATCGCTTTGCTTGCGCTCCTGCTCAACGCGCTTGCGCCTTCGCTTGCCTATGCGATGGCAACAGGCCAAGAGCGCACGGCGATCGTGGAGATGTGTACCAGTTTCGATGTAAAGAAAGAGTTGCTGGTGCAGGCGGATGACAATAATGAGCAAGCCACCCTGCATGGCTTGAAACATTGTCCCTTTTGTCTGAGCGGTGAACTGACGCCGCCGGTTCCTCTGGTGGACAGGGCGGCGGCAGATTTTCCACCCGAAGCGGTTCTTCGATTAGTTCGCACCAAGCAACACCTCCCCAATCTCCTGCTGTTCTGGTCCGCATCCCACAATCGCGGGCCGCCTGTTCTCGCCTGATCCTTCTTCCACTCGTTCGAGTGGAACTGCGTAGTCTCGCAACCGCCGATATGGACGTTGCGAAATACTGGTCGAGAGATGGAGAGCAACATGAAACAAGTAAAATCCGCCGCTAACACCGGCATTGATCGTGAAATGGCTTCCTTGTTACTGGGCGCGGGCTTTGCGCTGGCGTCACTGATTATTCTGCCGGCGCTGGCACAGCGCGTCGGGCTGGGCTCAAGCCTTACCATTGCGCTGCGGGGTGCATTGATGCGCGCTTCGAGCAAGGTCTGACCCGCCGCGCATGACCAAGCTCCTTGGAATTGGTTTGGCGGCGGTCGCTATCGGGTTGGCGGGCGCGGGCTGGTGGATGCAAGAAGAGGATGGCGGTCACGGTGCATTGCCTGTCTCTGCTGCGCGCCCAACGGGCGGCGATTTCACGCTGCAGACCGCAAATGGGCCGATTTCTTTGCATGACCTGCGTGGCAAGGTGGTTCTTCTCTATTTTGGTTATACCCACTGCCCCGATGTCTGCCCGGTGACCATGGCTTCAGGCGCGCAGGCGCTGACGCGGCTGACGCCGGAAGAACGCGGTAAGACCCGCTTGTTGTTTGTATCGCTCGACCCCGAACGCGATACCCCTGCCAAGCTCAAGGATTACACCGCCTATTTTCATGCCGACATGATCGGCGCCACCGGTACGCCTGAGCAGATCGCCAAGATGGCGCGCGCTTACGGTGCCGGTTTCATTCGTCAGGCGCCCGCACAGGATGGAAGTTATGCGGTGGATCACTCCACCCAGACTTATGTCATTGATCCGAACGGCAAGCTGGTGGGCGATATTGACTATGGCGTCAGCGCCGACAAGGTGGTCGATACCGTGCGCAAGTGGCTGTCCTGACGTGGCAAGGCTTGCTCACCGTGCGCTGACATTCATCGTTTGTGCCGTTTTGGCGTTCCTGTTGACTTTCGTCGATGCCGCCAGACAAAACAACGATCGCACCGAGATGCTGGCCGCCAATACAGGCCTGGTGGAAAAGCTGGGTCTGACCGACCTTTGCCTGTTTACTGAAGCCCGTTATACCCGCCATCCCTCCCAGGCTGATTTGCACAGTGCATTTCAGGATCACCCCATGGGTCTGGAACATTTTCCGAGCGGCTCCCTGATGCCGCCGCCACGCGGACTTGCCGCCACCTATGAAAATCTGGATACAAAAACAGCAAGCACTGATTGACTTCACGCTTGCGTCGCTGGCGCGGCGCAAGCTGAAGAATGCCGGCCTGCTGCTGGTCTATACGCTGATCGTGTTCCTGCTCGCCTCGGTGATGCTCTACACCAGCGCCTTGCGGCACGACGCGGCGGCGGTACTCAAGAACTCGCCGGAAGTCATCGTGCAGCGCATGGTCGCCGGCCGACACGACCTGATTCCCCCGGGGTATCTCGAAAAACTTGGCCGCATTCGCGGCGTGCAGAAGAAAGAAGGGCGGCTGTGGGGCTATTACTACGACCCGGTGGTCAAGGCCAATTACACGCTGATGGTGCCGATGGCGGAGGCGCCAGGGGCCGAGAAGGTTGCCGATGCAAACATCGTGGTCGGCGCGGCGGTGGCGCGCGAGCGCGGGCTGGTGCCGGGCAACCTGATTTCCTTTCGTTCCTACTCGGGCAAGCTGTTCTCGTTCACGGTGGCGGATGTGCTCCCGCATGCGGCGGAACTGGTCAGCGCCGATCTGATCCTGCTGAGCGAAGCCGATTACCGCGCCTTCTTCGAGATTCCCGCCGGCCATTACACCGACATCGCGCTGTCGGTGGCCAATCCGCAGGAGGTGAGAAAGATCGCCTCCAAACTCTCTGAAGCATTGCCCGATTCGCGTCCGATCCTGCGCGAGGAAGTCCTGCGCACTTATGAATCGATCTTCAACTGGCGCGAAGGCATCGTGCTGGTGCTGCTGTCCGGCAGCATTCTGGCGTTTGCCATCTTTGCATGGGAGAAGGCTTCCGGGCTGTCCGCCGAGGAAAAGCGTGAGATCGGCATTCTGAAAGCCATCGGCTGGGAGACCGGCGATGTGCTCAAGATGAAGTTCTGGGAGGGTGTTTTGGTATCGCTCACTGCATTTCTGCTCGGCTATATTGCCGCCTACCTTCATGTGTTCAGTTTTTCCGCTGCGCTGTTCGAGCCCGTGTTGAAAGGCTGGGCGGTGCTCTACCCGCGTTTCGAATTGACCCCGGTGGTTGATGGTTTCCAGATTGCGACGTTGTTCTTCTTCACGGTTTTCCCGTATACGGTGGCCACCATCGTGCCGATCTGGCGCGCGGCGATCACCGATCCCGACGCGGTGATGCGAGGCTGAGACGAGACTGAAATGATCAAACTGAGCAATATCCGCAAAGCCTATAACCAGGGCCACGAGAACGAATACTGGGCGCTCGATGGCATCGACCTCAACATCAAGGAGAAGCAGGTCACCGCCCTGTGCGGCCCGAGCGGTTCCGGCAAGACGACACTGCTGAGCATCATCGGTTGTCTGGCGCGGCCCACCAGCGGGCGAGTGCAACTCAAGAAGCGCGACATCTCGGGTTTGCCCGAGCGCTTCCTGACCGAGGAGCGGCGCAGCACCTTCGGCTTCGTGTTTCAGCAATTCAACCTGATCAAGGGGCTCAGCGCGCGTGACAACGTCATGTTGCCGGCCTATCCGGTCGGCGGCGACTGGAAGAAGCTGCACGAGCGTGCCGATGGTCTGCTCGATTCGCTCAAACTCGGCCATCGCCGCGATGCGCGCGTCGAATGGCTGTCCGGCGGCGAGCAGCAGCGCGTCGCCATCGCACGCGCAATGATCAACGACCCGCAGGTGGTGATCGCCGACGAACCGACCGCCAACCTGGATACCGCGCTGTCGCGCGAGTTTCTGACCATACTCGAAGGCCTCAAGGAGCAGGGCAAGACCATCCTGCTGACCAGCCATGACCCGCTGGTGGTCGACTCCGAAGTCGTCGACAAGGTCGTCAACCTGCGCGACGGCCGCCTGGTGAAAGCAGACTGAATGCTGTTCCAGCCGGCGATCATCGCGCTGCTCCTGGCCTCCGCCGTCAGCGTGCTGATGCTCGCCGCCGCCGCGCCATTCGCGCTGCAACTGGTGCGCCACTGGGATATCCGGAGTGGTTCGGAACGGCAGTTGCAGCTTGAACGGCGCACCTATCTGATGTCCACGCTGCTCAGCTTCGTGTTCGCCACCCAGTTGCTGGCGTTGCTGCTGTTCGTCTTCAACGCCGACAAGATGTCGGTAATGTTCGTCGGCGCGATGTGCGCGGTGGGCACGCTGAACGCCAACGAATTCGGCTTTCCGGCCCTGATCTCCCAGATCGGGGTGTTTTTTCTCGCCGCAGCCTGGCTGGTGGTCAATCATGCAGACAGTCGCGCCTACGATTACCCGCTGGTGCGTGTGAAATACCTGCTGCTGCTCGGCATGCTGCCGTTTGTCGCGCTGGCCTTTGGTTTGCAGCTTGAATATTTCCTGAATCTGAAGGCCGATGTGATTACTTCCTGCTGCGGCAGTCTGTTTTCCGGTGAAGCCAAAACGCTCACCGGTGATGCCTCGGCGATGGCGCCGCAACAAGCGATGATTCTGTTCTACAGCGCCTTGGCGCTGGTCATCGTTGCCGCGCTGTTCAACGTCCGCCAACCGCGCGGCGGCTACCTGGTTGCCGGTCTCTCAGGCATCGCATTCGTCGCCGCGATGATCGGCATCGTGTCGTTCGTTTCGCTCTATGTCTATGAGCATCCCCACCATCACTGCCCGTTCTGTCTGCTCAAGCCGGAATACGATTACCAGGGCTACTGGCTGTATCTGCCGCTGTTCTCCGCTACCGCCTCGGGCCTCGGCGTCGGCGCGCTGCAACCGTTCGCGCGCATTCCCAGCCTCGCCACCATCGTGCCGCAACTCGCGCGCCGCCTGTCCTGGATCACGGCGCTGGGTTTCGCGCTGTTCACGGCGGTGGCGACCTTCATGATCTGGAATTCCAACCTGATATTGCTTGAGGGCTGATATGCCGCGATTATTCATGCCGATCCTGCTCTTCCCGCTGCTCGCTTTATTGCTGCTTGGCTGCGATGGCGGTGCGCCCAAGCTCAATACCGGCTCGCCCGCGCCCGGGTTCGCCGCGACCGGCCTTGATGGCGCCAGCGTGCGCTTCCCCGAGGACTTCGCCGGCAAGCCGGTGGTGCTGCGCTTCTGGGCGGATTGGTGCCGCTACTGCGAAGGCGAAATGAAAGCCATCGACAAGGTTTATCAACGCCGGCAGGGCTTGCAGGTGCTGGCGATGAATGTCGGTCAGGACAAGGAAAGCGTGGCAGCTTTTGTCAAGAAAATCGGCATCAGCTATCCGGCACTGCTCGACGAGACGTCGGCCATCGCCCGGCTATATGGCGTCACCGGTCTGCCGACCACTTATTTCGTCGGCGCAGATGGGCTGATCAAGGCCAAAGTGGTTGGTGAAGCCGACGAAGCCACTTTTGACCGTTTCGCTGGCGAGCTGAAATAAATGAGTGAAGATCAGGCGTGTGATCTTTGTGGCCTGGAAATCGGTCCCAAGCCCTTTTTGCTGGAAAGTGGGGGAAAATCGCTGCGCTTCTGTTGTGACGGCTGCCTCGGCATTTACCAGATGCTGCATGAAACCGAGCTCACGACATCTTCAAAAACACCGCAACCCAAAGGAGAAACATCATGATTGAGGAATCAGCCAGAAACATGTCGCATATGGCCGGGCAGCACATCGGTTCGGCGCACGGCACGATGATCGCCGCCACCGGTTTTGCCGCCGGACGCGGACTGCTTGGCGGACTGTTGCGCAACCCATTGGTGCTGCTGGTGGCCGGTGTGGCGGCGGGCTATTACCTGCACAAGCACAAGGATGAAGTCGTGCTGGCGCTTTCCAAGGCCAGCGGCATGGGCAAGGATTTCCTGCTGCAACAGAAGGAAAGCCTCGCCGATCTGGTCGAGGAAGCCAAGGAACAGGAAGCCCAGTCCGCTTCCGCCAAGGCGGAATGAAGCATTGCGGCTAACCGTGCCTTGCAGGGGGTTACATGACTGACCTTATTCTGGCGGACGCGCTGGCCCGACAGATTGTCGTGCGCTATCGCGGAGACGGGCATGTGCGCTTCGCCTTGCCCGCCGCGCTGTGCGAAGAACCTTACGCGGATGTGCTGGAAGACAGCCTGCGTGAATTGGAAGGGGTTTACCGGGTGACGCTGTACCGTCGCCAGGGCAAGCTTTCGGTGTTCTATGATCAACACGCGTGCAGCCTGCACGCGGTTGCACGTTGTCTGCATGCCGCGTTGACCGCGCCGGCTGCGAAATTGCAGCGCGCCGAAACCATCGCCCGCATAACGCAACGCCTGCATGTCGCCAAGCCGCTGCAATGGCTGAAAGCGAAACGTGAGCAGGCGCGCGCCAAGATCGACGGCATCAAGAGCCAGACCAGCCTGTTGTCGCGTCTGGCGTCGCTGAATCTGCATAACCAGCCGATGTTGCGGAACATGTTTTCGGAACGGGCGGTGATCAACTTCTTCAACGATCTCGTGGTCTTTTTCCTGATCAGGGTGCATTGGGACATGATCACGCAGAAATGGCTGAAACAGCCGCTCAAATACCGCAACGCCTGGTTCGCCATGTTCTACCTGGTGTTCCTTCTGGTTCGCTTCCGTAAAAAGGCATGACGACGCCGACCGCCGCTTCCCGTTTTACCGTGGCGCATCGGCTGTCACGGCGCCTGCGCATTGTTTCGCCGTTGCTGAAGAACAACGCGGAACGCTGCTACATCCTTGAAATTCTGTTGCGCAAGCGACCGGAGATACGGGATGTGCGCAGCGTGCCGGAGATCGGCTCGGTCACGCTGCATTACGATCCGGCGCGACTGCCGGAAGCTAAATTGCTCGCCACCCTCGATGCGCTGATCGGCAACATTTCCGCCAAGCCACCCGCGCCGCCGCCCGCCGTCAATCTCGATGGTCCGGCGCGCGAGTGCGCGGTTTCGGTGGAGGGCATGACCTGCGCCTCCTGTGCGCTGCTGATTGAAATGAGCTTGCGGCGCGATCCGCGCGTGAAGTCAGCCACGGTCAATTTTGCCGCCGGCAGCGCCAGTGTCAGTGGCGCGCTGGGGCGTGAGGAAGTCGACGCGTTGGTCGCCAAACTCGGCTACACCGCGCGGCCGATGGACACGCTGGCGCAGCGTCGCATGGTGGTGGAGCGCGAAAAGGACAAGCTGGCGCTGGCCAAACGCCGCTTCAAAATTGCCGCCACGCTGGCCGTGCCGGTCGCCGTGCTGGGCATGGCGATGCATCGTTCGCCGCTGCTGCGGCTGGTCGAGTTCGCGTTGACCAGCGTCGTGATGTTCGGTCCTGGCGCGGACATCTTCAAAAAGGCGCAAATGCTGGCCCGCCAGCGTGCGGCCAACATGGATACGCTGATTGCGCTCGGCGCCGGCGCGGCTTATGCATACAGCCTGCCCGGACTGGTGATGCGCCGACATCATGTTTATTTCGAAGCCTCCGCCAGCATCCTCGCGTTTGTTCTGCTCGGACGCTATTGGGAAGAAAAAGCCAAAGGCCGCGCCAGTGACGCGATTCGCAAACTGATCGAGTTGCAACCGGATACCGCTACCGTGGTACGCGACGGGCGTGAGTTCACTGTCGGCATCGACGAGGTGGTCATCGGCGACATTCTGCATGTGCGTCCCGGCGAGCGGATTCCTACCGATGGCATCGTGCTTGATGGTCACAGCAGTGTGGACGAGGCCCTGATTACCGGCGAATCGCTGCCGGTTGCCAAAACCGCCGATTCTCCGGTGATCGGCGGCTGTCTCAATGGCATGGGCAGCTTCACGCTGCGCGTCACAGCGATTGGCGGCAACACCGTGCTGGCCGGCATCGTGCATCTGGTTGATCACGCCCAGGGCGCCAAACTACCGGTGCAGAAACTTGCCGACCGGATTTCGGCGCGTTTCGTTCCGGCGGTCGGCGGCATCGCCGCGCTCACCTTTGGCGGCTGGCTGCTGGCCGGCCACCCGTTGTCGCGGGCGCTGGCGCATTCCGTCGCGGTGTTGCTGATCGCCTGCCCGTGTGCACTCGGCCTGGCTACGCCCACTGCGATCATGGTCGGCACCGGACAGGCCGCGCGGCGCGGCATCTATATCCGCAATGGCGAAGCGCTGGAAACCGCCGCCCGCCTGACCACGGTGGTGTTCGACAAGACTGGCACGATCACCGAGGGCAAGCCGGTGGTCACCGATTTCGTGAATGTCTCCGAATTGGACGATGCCACTCTGCTCGCAGCCGTGGCGGCGACGGAAGACCACTCCGAGCATTTCCTGGCGCGGGCGATGGTTGCTTATACCCGCTCCCGCCAGGCGCCCGCAGCGAAAGTCACGCATTTCGAGGCGATCGCCGGCCGGGGCGTGCGTGCCAGGTATGGCAAGGCCTCCTTGTTGATCGGCAACGCCGCCTGGCTGAGTGAAAACGCCATTGCTGCGGACGCGCTCGCCGAAGCGGCCGAGGCTTTCGCCAGCCAGGGCAAAACCCCGGTTTTCGTCGCGCTCGACGGTGTCGCCGTGGCCTTGTTCGCCATCGCGGACCAGCCCCGCGCCGGCGCCAGGGAAGCCATCGCACTGCTGCACCGACTGGGCATCGAAACCGTGATGGCGACGGGAGATGTCGAGACGGCGGCCCGCTTCATCGCGGCGACGGTCGGCATTGATCGCGTCATCGCACGCGCCACGCCAGCCGACAAACTGACATTGATTCGCGATCTGCAGGCGCAGGGCAAGCGTGTCGGCATGATCGGCGACGGCATCAACGACGCCCCGGCGCTGGCCGCCGCCGACGTCGGTTTCGCCATCGGCGGCGGCGCGGATATCGCCATGGAAGCGGCCGACATCACGCTGGTCGGCGGCGATATTGCGCGTGTCGCGGCGGCCATTGAACTGTCGCGGCGAACCATGCAGATCATTCGGCAGAACCTGTTCTGGGCGCTTGGATACAACGTGGTATCGATCCCTGTTGCCGCCGCCGGTCGCCTGAGCCCGATGCTGGCCTCGGCGGCGATGGCGATGAGCTCGGTTTCGGTGGTGACCAACTCGCTGCGGCTGCAGAAGCACTAGGCCGCGCCCCGGCCCGACGTCATCCACCGGCAACCTCATGGATCACTCACACCACCTCGTCGAATTTTCCTACGGCCTCGCCTTCATGACCGGTATTCTCGGCAGCGGTCATTGCCTGGGCATGTGCGGCAGCCTGGTGTCGGGTTTTTTCATGCGCCACGGCGCCACCAGCAGTGCGCCGTATCTGATCTACCATGCCGCCCGGGTCAGCGTTTACGGCCTCATCGGCCTGACCGCCGCCAGTCTGGGCGCGGTGCTGGTGCAGACCGGCATCTTCGGCAAGGCGCAGGGCATATTGCAGATCATCGCCGGTCTCGTCGTGATCCTGCTCGGGCTCGATCTGCTCGGGGTTTCGCCGATCCGCAATACCCTGCGTTTTGCGCCACTGGCCTGGTTGCGCCGGCAGTTCGCCGAATCGACCAAACGCGGCCCGATGGTCGGCGCCGCCATCGCCGGCGCGCTGAATGGCCTGATGCCGTGCTCGATGACCATGGCGATGGCGGTGCAGGCGACTACATCGCCAAGTCCGGCGGAGGGCGGTTTGCTGCTGCTGGCGTTCGGTGCGGGGACGTTGCCGTCGATGCTCGCCGCGAGTTACCTGTTCGGCAAACTGGCGGCGAAAACGCGCGGCATGCTGCTGCGCGGGGCTGCGCTGTTTGTCATCGCGCTGGGGATTTCCACGGTCTGGCAGGGACTGGCCTACTACAGCGTTATGCGTAATCTGGCGAACTGGTGAGCGCCGGCGCGTCGCCCTGTTTCGCTTGCTCCGGCCGAATCAAGCCGTCTTCAGTTTGACCGAAAAATCCGCCAGCCCAATTTTGAACAGGCAGCGCGCGGCGGCGTCCAGCGTCTTGAATTCGCGGGTTTCCCGTTTGGTGGTTTCCAGCGTTCTTCCATCAACCACGACCATGTAGCCATCGGACATTACCGCGTAATGAACCTGCACGCGCTTCACGGCGCCGGCGTCGAGCAGTAGTTTGAGTTCGCGTTCAGTCATGTCGATTTTCCGTTGCTTGCGAGTTGTGTGGATTCTTTACGGTGCAGGGTTTATGGCTGGCCTGGCCAGGGTCGTTCGTTCACGAGGTACGCGAATATATCCCGCCGGTGGCGTTTTGCGGCAGACGTTTGGCAACTCGAGGACCAGCGAGAAACCCTGACTGTGCCGTGTGTCCTGATGACGCGAGTTCTGTAAACTGCCGCTTTTTCCAAACGAGGTTTTCCCATGCGCGCTCTTCGAATTTTCATCGCCATCGCAGCCATCGGTGTCAGTGCCCAGGCTTACGCCGCAAATGCAGAAAAGTTGCCGTCAGGCGTGGTGGTGACCCATATCAAACAAGGGGAGGGTGCTTCCCCCACTGCGGACAATACCGTGCGCGTGCATTACCGCGGCACCCTGGCGAGCGGCGCCGAGTTCGACAGTTCCTACAAGCGCAACGAGCCGATCAGTTTTCCCTTGCGCGGTGTCATTCCCTGCTGGACCCAGGGCGTGCAGAAAATGAAAGTCGGCGGCAAGGCCAAGCTGACCTGCCCGGCTGCAACCGGGTATGGTGCGCGCGGCGTCCCCGGCGTGATTCCGGGCAACAGTGTGCTGACCTTCGAAGTCGAGCTCATCGCCATCGAGTCCTGAGCGCACAGGCGAGGTTTCCCGCGTAACTTACGCAAGAGCCGGTTGATCGGTACGATCAACCGGCTCTTCGTGTTCACGACAGATTTTTCCGCTGTCTTCCTCCGACAGCGCTTCGCCGGTCAGGCCGCAACGGTGTTCCATCCGCCCCGCCTGAAAGTGCCGGCAGCTTCGACAAACGCCGAAAGTGCGGCCACGCCGCGTTTGCTGCCATTCCCCAAGTAGTTGCGCCAGCGCCGTTTCGGCAGCGGCGTGCTGTGCTCGCGGCATTTGCGCGATGGCGCTCATCCATTCACTGCTCGCTGTGCCGCCCAGTTGGGCGCGACCGGTCTCGGTCAATCCGAGCCGCACGATGCGCCGATCCGCCGCATCGGCGGCGCGGCTGATCCAGCCATGGCTTTCCAGCAGCTTCAGGCTTTGCGACACGGTGCCTTTGGTCAATGACAGAAATTCGGCCAGTGCCTGTGGCGTATTGCTGTAGCGATTGGCGTCACGCAGATAGCTCAGAATCGTCCATTGCACGGGCAACAACCCGGCGCTGACGGCGTGCTGGCGTTGTTCACTTTGCAGCGCTCGCGCGATGCAGACCAGCAGGGTATGCAGACGATCTTCGTTCATGGCGTGATGGTAGCGATTCGAAATAAAGTTGACAAAGAATAATGTCGATACGACACTGATAAATGTTTCGATACGAAACATAAAAGTTGGCTTGACCACATTCGTGGCCATGTGAACTCGGTCATTCCGCCCACTGTTCCTTTCAAATCCAGGAGAAAAATCATGTTGAAGAAAACCGCTTTCAGCCTCGTATTGCTTGCCGCCTCCACCTTCGCCATTGCAGCAGATGTCGCCTATCCGGAGAAATTCCGTGACTGGAAACACGTCAAGTCGATGGTGCTGAATCAAGGCCATCCGCTGTTCGAGGCGGTTGGCGGCATGCACCATATCTACGCCAACCCGAAGGCCCTGGCCGGTTACAAGGCGGGCAAGTTCGCCGATGGCGCGGTCATTGTGTTCGATTTGTTCGAGGCGATCGACAAGGACAACGCAGTCTCGGAGGGCGCGCGCAAGGCAGTGGTCGTGATGGCGAAGGACAAGCGCAAATTCAAGGCGACCGACGGCTGGGGTTATCAGGTGTTCGACCCGAAGAGCGGGAAGGGCGGGCTTGATGCCAAGGCGCAGGCCGATTGCCATGCCTGCCATGTTTCGCAGAAGAACAAGGACTATGTGTTCAGCGCCCCGCGCGACTGAGCAACAGGTTCGCGCTCGTCCCGAGTCAGATATCGATGTCTTCGGACCAGATCAGGGCGCTGACGTGGGCAAGGTTGACCTTGTCGGGGTCGAGACCGATTTCGCCGGCGCTTGCGGCGATGGCGGCCTGGTCGAAGTGTTCGCAGGCGAGCGCCAGCTTGATGTAGGGCGCGTAAATGCCGCTGCGTCGGGTCAAGGCATCGACCACCGCCTGCGGCAGGTTCAGTCCCGCCAGCGCCTGCGTCATCGGAATATTGAGCAGTGCATCGAGTAGAGAAAAGATGCCGACGATGAACAGGCCGTCGCGTTCACCCGGCTTCAGCTTCTCATGGCCCAGTATTTCGACGAAACGTGCGCGCACCAGCGCGTTGCGCAACAGCGTCTGGCTGCGTGGATCAAGCTTGCCGCCGGTGAACAGCAACAACGTCAGCCAGCGATAGATTTGATCGTGGCCGAGCAGGATCAAGGCGTGGCCGATGGACTCGATGGTGCGGCGCAGGCCGATGGCCGGGGAGTTGATATAGCGCAGCAAGCGGTAAGACAGGGCCGGGTCGAGCTTGAAGCTCTTTTCGATCTCGGAAAACTCGGCCTTGTTCTTGACCAGATTGAGCAATTCCATGACGCGCATGCCGCTGCTGTCCAGGCGGTTGGCGGCAGCGTCCTGCGGAAAAGTGTAGTAATAGCCCTGAAACAGGTTGAACGAGAGCTTGCGACAGGCCGCATGGACTTCCGGCGTATCGACCTGAGTAGCGATCAGGTGCGGCTTTCTGCCCGGACCGCCCAGGCAATGAACCACCTCGGCGGCGAGTGCCATGGCTTCGTAACGCGTGGTATCAAGACGGACATAGCGGCAGTAGGCGGTCAGCTCCTGGTTTCCGGCGGGATCGTCGAGGGCCAGTTGCACGCCGTCGTGCGCCAGTTTTTCCATGCGTGCGATCAGTGCGGGCGTGACGCGCTCGGGATGCAGCGCCACGACGACCTTGTCCTTCGGCAGTTGCTCGATCAGCGGGCTATGCAATGTCTCGGCGCCGATGCCGAGAAAGGTGAGCTTGTTGCCTAGCGCACGCTGGAAAGCAAGATCGATTGCGCTGCTCAGCAGCCATTCGTCCTCCGCCTGCTGCTGCGACCCGGCGCCGGGCAGGAAGCCCGGGTCCGATTCTGTTTGCTCGCGACGTTTCAGCTCATAGCCGACGACGCCGTGGTCGCTGCTCAGAATCGGCTGTCGGGTCAGAAAGCGCTGCAGGCCGGCAATGCCGTTGACTGGCGCTGCGATTGGACTTGCAGTCATGCTTCAGCGGCTTTTCTGAAAATGTTCGAACACGTTGTTCACGGCGCGGTCGATCAGCGACACGTTGTCGATGACCAGCGCGCGGCCTTCGCGGAACTTGGCGGCCAGCCCCTGCGCGTTGATCGAAACCGCGCGCTGCCCCAGGCGATTGGTGAACAGGTAGGTTCCCTGCAGGGGGCTGATCCAGGCCAGTTTCGCCCGCAGCATGGAGTTGTCATCCTGCCGAAACTCGATCCAGACGCCCCGCTTCAGATCCTTGACCAGCGTATCGAAATGACTGTCGCGGGGTTCGTCCCAGGTACCGCCGTGGATATCGCCAATGGTGATTTCCTCGATGTCCGGCGAGATTTCCTGGGCTGCGGCGATTTCCCGCAGGAGTGCGTCATCGGGGACGATGGCTTCGGCAATGACCGGAATGTCCTCGAAATCGCGCGGCCCGAAAACCGGCTCCTTTTGCGCCGACAGATCAGGAATCTCGTCGCTCGGCGTCATGCCGAGCGAATCGGCATCGTCGTCGGCGGTCGATTGTTCGCCCCGGAAACCGGCTTTCACCGCAACTGCGTGGCATTTGACCAGATCGGAGAAGAAGGCATCGCGTGCAGTCTTGTCGAGACCGACCGCATGTATGCCGCCATCCAGGCGCTTCAGCAGACGCGGCAGCAATTCGATCAGCTTGCGGCGTTCATCCTTGTCGGACTTCGGCGTCAGGCTCCACAACAGGTCGTTCATGGTCGTCACGGCATCGTTCCACTCCGGGCTGCTCTCGCCCTTCCTGGCATGCAGTTCGGCGAGACGGCTTTCCCAGTGGCCGAGCAGAAAGTCGCGGATCGACGCCGGCGGCTTCTGATCGAGCAGGCTTGCCAGGACTGCGTCATGGGCGACAACCCGGGCGATTTCGAGTTGTTCGCGGTTGCGCAGAAATTGAGCGCTGCGCGTGGTCAGTTGATCGCTGACCTGCTTTTCATCCGCCAGGTAGGCCTGGAAATCGTTCAGTGCGTCGATGAACACATCCAGACCGTCCTCGAACTGGTTCAGGATGCGCTGCACGATCTGCTCGACTTTCCGGTAAAGACTGCTGTCATGGCCTTCGTCCGGATCCCAGCCCAGTGCGGCCTCGGCCAGTGCATCCAGCAGCCGGCGAGCCGGATGGGCCTTTTGCGAGAAGAATGACTTGTCCAGCATGGTCACCTTCAGCACCGGGATTTGCAGGCGGCCGATCATTGCCTTCATCGCATCCGGAATGCGGCTGTCGCCCAGGATGTAGTCGAAAACCAGCACCACAATATCCAGCGTGATGGCTTCCATCTGTCCCATCATGCCGGCGGCCTGCGTGTTTTTAAGCTCACGCAGTACATTGATGTGACCATCCGCCAGCAGGTTCGCGTTCAGCCTGCCGCTTCCCAGGCCTTCGAGCCGCCCATGCTGAATCTGGGTGAGGGCCTGAATCACCGCCGGATTGATGGCCGGCGCGTTCGACTGGCCGATGGCCTGGCCGGTCGCCGCGTCGATATCCAGGCTGCCGGGCAGCCCTTGCGGCATGGTCAGCCCCCCCATTCCGGGCATGGCGGGATAGCCCGCGCCGGCGCGGCCAAAGGTCATCAGTTGCTGCAGCATCGCGAACATGTCCTGTCCGCTGTTTGCACCGGTAGTGAAACTGCCGGCCTGCGCATCCGGGCCTGGCGTTGCCATCGTGTTGCCGGCGGCAGCGGGAGCGGTTGCGGGCGCCGATGTCGGGCGCGTCATGCCGACGCGGATGGTCGGCAATACATTGTGTTCGACCAGATGGCGATTGACCTCCTGGTAGGCCGTGCGCACCTTGGCCGGGAAAAGCTTGTTGATGCGGGTGACCAGCAGCAGCTTGATCTTGACGCGCGCGTTCTGCGTCTTCAGCGCGTCGAGCAGCGCCGCGCCGATTGCGTCCGGCCCGAGCGGGATCTGCTCGGTTTTCAGGTCGGGTTCGTTGAGCAGCACGCCCATGCGTTTGCCCAGACCAAACAGCTCTTCGCCACAGGTGTTGGCGATGGCGTTGGCGATGGTGTTGGCGGCCAGCGATTCTTCCAGATCGTCCGGTTCCAGCAGGCTCAGATTGGACAGATCGAGGTTGCGGATGCCGGACTCGTTGCGAACCCGGTGCTTGGCCTCGTTGAAACGGGTAAAGAAGTGTTTTCTGAATGCGCTTGCGATCAACGGACCCTTGTCCCGCGCCAGTTCCATGCTGTCCATGTTCAGGCTGTACATCTCCTGGGATGGCACTTTTCCGGCCGACTCGGTCAACTCGGCAGCCACGCGCGCCAAGGTTTGCGCAAGGTCTTCCGATAGCCGCGCGGCGATCATGTCGCGGCAACTATCCAGCATTGCGGTTTCAGACATCCATTCATCTCCAGACAGGCCACTGTGCACAGTGATGCGCCATTCAAGCCACCGCTCCGCATCAACAACGGAGTACGCCGCCTATTTTCGACCAAAAAAAGCTTCCTTGCCCGCAAAGCGGCAAAGCTGTTGTCAAGCCTTGTATGACGCGTCGGCTTGGCCCATCCTCGCGCACTTTTCCGACGACGATATTGCCATGACGCACGCCATAGAAACCCGTATCGCCGAAGAACTTCATGTTCACCCAGGCCAGATTGCCGCCGCTGTGGCGCTGCTCGATGACGGCGCCACGGTGCCGTTCGTCGCGCGCTATCGCAAGGAGGCCACCGGCGGTCTCGACGACAGCCAGTTGCGGTTGCTGGAAGAACGCCTGGGTTATCTGCGCGAACTGGAAGATCGCCGCGCGGCGGTCATCGCCAGCATCGACGAGCAGGGCAGGCTGACGCCCGAGTTGCGCGCCGAGCTCCTCGCCGCCGACACCAAACAACGACTGGAAGACCTTTATCTGCCTTACAAACCAAAGCGTCGGACCAAGGCGCAGATTGCGCGCGAGGCAGGCCTCGGCCCGCTGGCGGAAAAACTGCTGGCCGACCCGATGCTGGCGCCGGAAATCGAAGCCGCCGTCTTCATCAACGCCGACCTCGGCGTACCGGACGTGAAAGCGGCCCTCGACGGCGCGCGCCAGATCCTGATGGAACAATTCGCCGAGGATGCCGCGTTGATCAAACGCCTGCGCGCCCATCTGCGCGACAACGGCCGCGTCGTGTCGCGCCTGATCGAAGGCAAGGAAACCGAAGGCCAGAAATTCCGCGACTGGTTCGCGTTCGACGAGGCCTGGACGGCGATGCCATCGCACCGCGCGCTGGCGCTGTTTCGGGGGCGCAACGAAGGCATCCTGTCAGTCGCGGTCAAATTGCCGGAAGAACTCGCCGAACTGCCGACCAGCCCTTGCGAGTCGCACATCGCCGCGCATTTCGGCCTCTCCGACCAGGGTCGTCCGGGCGACAAATGGCTGCTCGACACGGTGCGCTGGGCCTGGAAAGTGAAGCTGTCGCTGCATCTCGAACTGGATTTGATGAACGCCTTGTTCGAGCGCGCCGAAATCGAGGCCATCCGCGTCTTCGCCGGCAACCTGAAAGACCTGTTGCTGGCCGCGCCGGCCGGGCCGAGGGTGGTGATCGGCCTCGATCCGGGCATCCGCACCGGCGTCAAGGTCGCGGTTGTCGA
This sequence comes from Tepidiphilus sp. J10, assembly GCA_945897955.1. Lineage (GTDB taxonomy): Bacteria > Pseudomonadota > Gammaproteobacteria > Burkholderiales > Thiobacillaceae > PFJX01. The sequence goes on from CAMDGQ010000015.1 coordinate 38,700, forward strand.
TCGCACCGGCAAGGTGCTCGATACCGCCGTGATCTACCCGCACGAGCCGCGCAACGACTGGAACGGCTCGCTTGCCACGCTCGCCAGACTCGCCGGCCGGCACGGCGCCGAACTGATCAGCATCGGCAACGGCACCGCCAGTCGCGAGACCGACAAACTGGCGGCCGAACTGATGAGCCAGCATCCTGAACTCGGCCTGATCAAGGCCACGGTCAGCGAAGCCGGTGCGTCGGTCTATTCCGCCTCGGAACTGGCCGCGCGCGAGTTTCCGAACATGGATGTCACGCTGCGCGGCGCAGTTTCAATCGCCCGCCGCCTGCAAGACCCGCTCGCCGAACTGGTCAAGATCGAGCCGAAAGCCATCGGCGTCGGCCAGTACCAGCACGACCTCGGACAGGCCAAGCTCGGCCAGGCGCTGGAAGCCGTGGTGGAAGATTGCGTCAACGCGGTCGGCGTCGATGTGAATACCGCCTCCGCCGCGCTGCTGACCCGCGTATCCGGCCTCAACACCACGCTGGCCAACCAGATCGTCGCGCATCGCGATGCCAACGGCCCGTTCGTCAACCGCGAAGCCCTGAAACAGGTGTCGCGTCTGGGCCCGAAAACCTTCGAGCTGGCCGCCGGCTTCCTGCGCGTGCCGGCCGGCGACAATCCGCTCGACGCCTCCTCGGTGCATCCAGAGGCATATCCGGTGGTGCGGCGCATCCTGGCCGACCTGAAACTGGACATGAAAGGCGTGATCGGCAATGCCGATGTGCTGAAGCGGCTCGATGCCGGCAAGTACGTCGATGACCGCTTCGGCCTGCCAACCGTGCGCGACATCCTGAAGGAGCTGGAAAAACCCGGCCGCGACCCGCGTCCGGCATTCAGGACGGCTGCCTTCCAGGACGGCGTCAACGATCTGAAAGACCTGCAACCCGGCATGCGGCTTGAGGGTGTTGTTACCAACGTCACCAATTTCGGCGCCTTCGTCGATATCGGCGTGCATCAGGATGGTCTGGTCCACATCTCCGCGCTGTCGGAAAAATTCGTCAAAGACCCGCGCGACGTGGTCAAGGCCGGCGCCATCGTCAAGGTCAAGGTGCTGGAAGTAGATGTCCAGCGCAAACGCATCGCGTTGACCATGCGCATGCAGGACGAGGTGCCCGCCGCCAGGCCGGCCGCCGCGCCGATGCCGCGCGGACGACACAATCCCGGCAAAGCGCCGGAAGCGGCGGCCGGCGCGCTGGCGGACGCGCTGAAACGGGCGATCACGCGGAACTGACCGGCTCGCCCAATGCGCTCGGCCCTGGCGGCAAGGTCAGGCCAGGACACGACCAGAAAATCCGGGCTTCCGCTACAAGGCCAGCGCCCGCGCGTGAAACGCCAGATGCTCGCCGATGAAGCTGGCGATGAAATGGTAGCTGTGGTCGTAGTCGGGCTGCATGCGCAGCGTCAGAGGCTGACCGTGCGCGGCGCAGGCGGCTTGCAGGTTTTGCGGATACAACTGCTCGGCGAGGAATTCGTCGCCGGTGCCGTGATCGATTAGTGCCGGTGGCAGCGATGCGCCGGCTTCGACCAGGCGGGTCGCGTCGTATGCGTCCCAGGCTTTGCGGTCATCGCCCAGATAGGCCGTGAAGCAGCCCCGGCCCCAGGGCGCGACGACCGGATTGCAGATTGGCGCGAAGGCGGAAACCGAGCGGTAGCGGCCCGGATTCTTCAACGCGCAGATCAGCGCGCCGTGGCCGCCCATCGAGTGACCGCTGATGCCGGCGCGGCCGGGTATCACCGGGAAATTCGCCTCGATCAGCGCCGGCAGTTCCTGCGTGACGTAGTCGTACATCCGGTAATGCGTCGCCCACGGCGCTTGCGTCGCGTTGACGTAGAAGCCTGCGCCCTTGCCCAGGTCGTAGCGTTCCGGCACATCCGGCACCGCTTCGCCGCGCGGGCTGGTATCGGGCATCACCAGAATCAGCCCCAGTTCGGCGCAATAGCGCTGCGCCCCGGCCTTCACCCGCACGTTGTCGTCGGTGCAGGTCAGGCCGGACAGCCAGTACACCACCGGCAGTTTCTCGCTGGCAGTCTGCGGCGGCAGATAGACCGAAAAGGTCATCTCGCAGTTGCAGCTTGCCGAGGCGTGCTGCCAGCGTTCCAGCCAGCCGCCGAATTCCTTGATGCGTTCAATGCGTTGCATGGCCCACCTCAGAAAATGATCACCGAACGGATGCTCTTGCCTTCATGCATCAGGTCGAACGCGTGGTTGATGTCTTCCAGCGGCATGGTGTGGGTGACCAGGCGGTCGAGTTCGATCTTGCCCTGCATGTAGTTTTCAACGTAGCCGGGCAACTGCGAACGGCCTTTGACGCCGCCGAACGCGGTGCCTTTCCAGGTGCGGCCGACCACCAGATTGAACGGCCGCGTGCGGATTTCCTGACCGGCGCCGGCGACGCCGATGACGGTGGAAACGCCCCAGCCCATGTGGGTGCATTCGAGCGCGTCGCGCATCACGTTGACATTGCCGATACATTCGAACGAGTAATCGACGCCGCCGTTGGTGATTTCACGGATGTATTCCGAGATCGAGCCGCCTACCTCGCGCGGATTGATGAAGTCGGTGGCGCCGAGTGCCTTCGCCATTTCGAACTTGTCCGGATTCAGGTCGATCGCCAGGATGCGCCCGGCCTTGGCCATCACCGCGCCTTGCACGACGGAGAGGCCGATGCCGCCGAGGCCGAACACCGCTACGGTCGAGCCTGGTTCGACTTTCGCTGTGTTGAGCACCGCGCCGATGCCGGTGGTGACGCCGCAGCCGAGCAGGCAGACCTTGTCCAGCGGCGCCGCCGGATTGATCCTGGCGAGCGCGATTTCCGGCACCACGGTGTACTCGGAGAAGGTGGAACAGCCCATGTAATGGAAGATCGGCACGCCGTTCTTCGAGAAGCGGCGCGTGCCATCGGGCATGTAGCCGGTCCAGACGGTGGCGGCGATCGACTGGCACAGGTTGGTTTTCGGCGACGCGCAGTATTCGCAATGACCGCATTCCGGGATGTACAGCGGAATGACATGGTCGCCCGGCTTCAGCGTCTTCACGCCCGGCCCGCACTCGACCACGACACAACCGCCTTCATGGCCCAGGATGCACGGAAACGCGCCTTCCGGATCGTCGCCGGACAAGGTGAAGGCATCGGTATGGCAGACGCCGCTGGCGACCACTTTCAGCAAAACCTCGCCTTCGCGCGGACCTTCGACATCGACCTCCTCGATGGTCAGCGGCTTTTTCGGTTCCCAGGCTACGGCTGCACGGGCTTTCATGGGCGACTCCTTGATTGGTCATGGGGGTTTATGTGGCGCCCGCATTGCACGGGCCGCGGCCGGAAATGATGCCGCAACACGTCCGACCCGGCTACCGGCTTTGTTCCGGGAACACAACTCGCGCGAATTAATTTCCCTTTAATCCACGCGGGAAACACTGCCGCCGCTCCCACTATCAAGAGACGGCCATGAATAACCTGCTGCTATACCTTGTTCTGCTGAGCGCCATGCCGGCTTCAGCCAACTCCGTCAGCGCTGATTTGCTGGCCGCTTACCGCGCCGAGGCGGGCAAACCTCTGAGCGCCGCGCAAGGCGAACAGCTGTTCCGAGCCCGCCACGGCGAAACGGGTTGCACGTCCTGCCATACCGACAACGCCAAATCCATCGGCAAACATGCCAAAACCGGCAAGTCGATCGAACCCCTGGCGCCGATTGCCAATCCAGCCCGCCTGAGCGACCAGGCCAAGGTCGAGAAATGGTTCAGGCGCAACTGCAACGATGTGCTCAAACGCGCCTGCACGGCGCAGGAAAAGGGCGATTTCGTGGCTTATCTGTTATCCATCAAGTAAGGAACCCGGCATGAAGACAAACCTTTTTCTGGTCAGCGTAATTTCACTTCTGTCCGCTGCTGCTTTCGGCGCAACCGACAACGATAAATATGGCGGTGAAAATCGCGGCAAGCCCCTTCTGCCGGCGCAGTCGGACACGCTCTGGCAAAAGGAGTGTGGCTCCTGCCACATTGCATACTCGCCCGGTCTGTTGCCGGCCGAATCCTGGCGCAAGGTCATGGCGAATCTGGCCAGCCATTTCGGCAGCGACGCGTCGCTGACAGCGCAGGAAAACCACGCCATCACCGATTTTCTCGTTGCCAACGCTTCCAATCGCTGGCGGGCGCCGACCGCGCCGGATCGCATCACCGAGACAGCCTGGTTCCAGCGCAAGCACGACAGCCACGAGGTTCGACCGGAGATCTGGTTGCGTGCGGCGGTGAAGAGCCGGGCCAATTGCGCCGCCTGTCATCCGGGCGCGGAAAACGGCGATTTCGAGGAAAGCCGCATCCGGATTCCGCGTTGATCCCAAGGCGGCTGATCTCTTTCCAACCTTAAGGTCCGATTAATCTCCGCTCAATAAAGTGCCTGACATATCCCTGATACGAGGTTTGTCCGATGTTCTCAGCGCCCGCCTTTCGCACCTCGCGCGGCCCGGAATTCAGGTCCGCAAAACGCTGCTCCGTGCGCCATAAACCGGATCTGACGCGGGAAATCGGCATCGACTCCCCCCGTCGGGACGAGGTCGAGGCCTTTATCCGCAACGTCTTTGCCCAGCGACATGATGCGCACGTCGCCCGTTTCGCCCCCGATCTGTTCCTGCTGGAGCGTCCTGGCGTCAGCGAAAAAACCGAACGCATTGTGGCTGCGGCCGGATGGCGTTGCGCCGCGAGCGGCCCGCTGTTTCTGGAAACCTATCTTGACGATCCGGTCCAGAAGCACATCGGCGGTCTGGCCGGGCAGGCGGTGGCGCGCGAACACATCGCGGAAGTCGGCAACCTGGCCTCGGCCAGCCCCGGCGGCGGCGCCCGCATGATCCTGGCGCTGGCCGGGCATCTGGATAGTCTTGGCTACGAGTGGGTGGTGTTTACCGCGACACGCGAACTCATCGCCATCTTCACCAAGCTGGGCCTGCCGCCGCTGGCGTTGAGCATTGCCGACCCGGCTCGCCTGGGATCGGCCGCGCGCGACTGGGGCCGCTACTACGACAGCCAGCCGGTCGTCGTCGCCGGCCGCATTCGTCAGGCTGTGGAGCGCATGCACAATCAACCCGAGCCGACACATGCCTGAGCGGCTGTTTGCCGCCCTGCAGGCCCTGCCCGCCAATCAGGTAATCCTGTCCGGCACCGGAAAGACGCGGACGGCGGCGGCGCTCCGGCTGGATATCGAACAACTGTCCCAGCGCCTTCGCCAGTTGGGCTGCAAGGTGTTGGCGCTGCTGGCGGATAACAGCGCGACCTGGGTCACCGCCGACCTTGCCGCGCTGAAAGCCGGAGTGGTGCAACTGCCGCTGCCCGGTTTCTTCAGTGATGCGCAGATTTGCCATGCACTGCAAAGCACTGCGGCCGATGTGATGCTGACCGATCAGGCCGAGCGTATCTGCGGACTGGCGCTTGGATTTCACGAAATCGGCCAATGGGATGGCCTGACCCTGCTCGGCCGTGACATCGCAGCGGTGGAGTTACCGGCGGGTACTGCGAAGATTTCCTTCACCTCCGGCAGCACCGGCCATCCCAAGGGCGTCTGCCTGTCGGCGGAAGGTCTGCTTGATACGGCGCAAGCGGTATGTGTTGCACTGGAAGGCCTGCCGATCAACTGGCACCTGTCGGTGTTGCCGCTGGCATTGCTGCTGGAAAACGTGGCCGGGGTCTATGCACCCTTGTTGCGCGGCGCGGAAATAGTCCTCCTGCGCCTGGCCGAACTGGGCTGGCGTGGCATAAGCGGTTTCGACCCCTTGCAGTTGCTGCGCCAGGTCGAAGCCGTCCAGCCGGATAGTCTTATTCTGGTGCCGGAGTTGCTGAAAGCCTGGACGCAAGCGTTACAGGCCTGCAGCCAGCGCGCGCCGTCCTGCCTGCAATTTGTTGCGGTCGGCGGCGCGCGCTGTGATCCCGGCTTGATCAGCAGCGCGCGCGCCGCTGGCCTGCCGGTTTACGAAGGTTACGGCCTGACCGAATGCGGCTCGGTCGTCAGCCTGAATCGCCCGGGGGAAGATTGGCCCGGCAGCGTCGGCCATCCCTTGCGGCATGTCCGCATCCGGGTGGACGACGAAGCCGAAATCCACATCGAGAGCCGAGCGTTTCTTGGTTATCTGGCCGGTGAAGCGGCAAGTCGCGAGTTTTCGACGGGGGATCTGGGGCATCGTGACGCCAATGGTTATCTGCACCTGTCCGGCCGTCGCGGCAACCTGATCATCACCGCCTACGGTCGCAATATCGCGCCGGAATGGGTCGAAGCTGCGCTGCTGGCACAGCCGGAAATCGCCCAGGCGGTGGTATTCGGCGAAGCTCGGTCGGGCCTGACCGCCATTCTGGTTGCTTCGCACGGCGCGGTTTCCAGCAAGCTGGCCAATGCCGTCGTCCGCGCCAATGCCACTTTGCCGGATTACGCCAAAGTCGGCGTCTGGTTACCCAGCGCTTCCTTCACGCCGACGAACGGCCTCGCCACCGGCAATGGCCGGCCGATTCGCGCCGCCATCCTGCAGCGGCACGCCGACGCGCTCGCATTTCTTCAATCAGGTCAGGAGCCTATTCATGCGGTTTTATGAGCAATTGATCGAAGCTACCGCCGAAGATCGCAAGCATCTGTTTGCCGCGCCCGCCATTTCCGCCTGCCTGCAGGGCAAGGTCACGCTTTCGTCGTATCTCGCCTTTCTGCAGGAGGCTTATCACCATGTCCGCCACACCACCCCCCTGTTGATGGCGGTCGGCAGCCGTTTGCCGAAGCGCCTGGAATGGATGCGAAACGCGGTCACCGAATATATCGAAGAGGAAATCGGCCATGAGGAATGGATCCTCAACGACATCGCAGCCGCCGGCGGCAACGCCTTCGCTACGCGGACAAGCCAGCCCGGCATGCCGGTGGAAGTCATGGTGGCCTATGCCTACGACCTGACGCAGCGACGTAATCCGGCCGGATTTTTCGGCATGGTGTTCGTGCTGGAAGGGACCAGCGTGGCTCTGGCCCTGCACGCCGCCGATCTGATCCAGCACGCGCTTGGGTTGCCCGACGCGGCATTTTCCTATTTGCGTTCGCACGGCCTGCTGGATCAGGAGCACACGCGCCATCTGGCCGATCTGGTCAATCGCATGGACCCGGAAGACCAGGCCGACGTGCTGCACTGCGCGCGCGTGTTCTACAAACTGTATGGCGACATGTTTCGTTCCCTGCCGCTGCCGCATCACGAACTGGAACCATCATGGATCTGAATCACGCCCGCATCCTGCTTACCGGCGCTACCGGCGGGCTTGGCCATGCCCTCGCGCGCTGCCTGGCCGAGAAGGGCGCCGATCTGCTGCTCGCCGGGCGCGATGCGAAACGTCTGGCCGCTTGCCACACGGAAATTGGCGGCATCGGCGGCACCGGCCGCCAGACGCTGAGTCTGCGTGCCGATCTGACGCTGCCGGAGGACATCGAAAAAACTGCGGCGGCAGCGCGCGAATTCGGCGTCAATGTGCTGATCAACAACGCCGGCGTCAATGCCTTCGGAATGTACGAAAAACAGGACTGGCGGGCACTTGAGCAGGTCATGGCGACCAACCTGATTGCGCCGATGCAACTGACCCATGCCTTGTTGCCCTGGCTCAAGGAGCGCGAAAGCGCCGCCATCGTCAATATCGGTTCCACCTTCGGCAGCCTGCCGTTTCCCGGTTTTGCCGCCTACTCCAGCGCCAAGGCCGGCCTGCGCGGATTCTCCCAGGCGTTGCGGCGCGAGCTTGCCGACTCAAGGGTGGAAGTCGTCCATGTCGCCCCGCGCACCATCGCTTCAGCCATGAATACCGCTGCTGTCAATGCGCTCAACCATGATCTTGGCAATCATGCCGACACACCGCAGGCCGTGGCGCGCAAGATTGTCGCCGCGCTGCGCGCCGGCAGTGGCGAAAAGCACTTCGGTTTTCCGGAGATTCTGTTCGCCTGGCTCAACGGCTTCGCGCCCGGCCTGATCGACCTGGGCCTGAAGGCCAAGCTGGCCGTCATCAAACGGCACGCGCTGCAAGCTTGATCCCCACTCCGGCGCCGCGCCGGTTTTTCAGAAAAGGAAATCCCGTGCAGAAACATAGACTTCTTCATGCCCTCGCATTTGCCGCCGGATTCGCCTGCATGCCCGGAGGCGTCCTCGCCAACACGCATGAGGACTCCATTCGCCCGATTCAGGAGCAATGGGCGGAAATCAAATATCGCCTGCCCGAGAAGCAGCAGGCAGAGCGGTACCACGCCCTCGCCGAGCAAGCCCGCCAGTTGGTTGCCACCCAGCCCGGCAATGCCGAAGCCATGATCTGGCAGGGCATTGCCCTGTCCAGCGAAGCCGGCGCCAAAGGCGGCCTGGGTGCTCTGTCGATTGCCAAGGCGGCAAAGCAGCAACTGGAAACCGCGATCAAGTTCGACGACAAGGCGTTGAACGGTTCCGCCTACACCAGCCTGGGCACGCTTTATTACAAGGTGCCGGGCTGGCCGATCGGCTTCGGTGACAAGGCGCGCGCCGAGGAACTGCTGAAGAAGGCGCTGGCGATCAACCCGACGGGGATTGATCCGAACTACTTCTACGCCGACTATCTGGCCGAGCGTGACCGCCACGCCGAGGCTTTGCGCCATCTGGAAATCGCCCTCAAGGCGCCGCTCCGGCCCGGCCGGGAACTGGCCGACGCGGGCAGACGTCAGGAAATCCTGGTCTTGATCGCCAGGGTCAGGAAGGAAATGGAGTAATGGAGTAAACATCGCGTGCGTGTATTGCTGGTTGAGGATGACCCGCTGCTCGGCGACGGCGTACGCGCCGGCCTGAAGCTGGCCGACTATGCGGTGGACTGGGTGCGCGATGGCGAGGCCGGTCGGCTGGCCCTGCTCGATCGGGCGTATGACGCCTGCGTGCTCGATCTTGGCCTGCCGCGTCGCGACGGGCTGTCGCTGTTGAAGGATTTGCGCGCGCGCGGCAACGCCACGCCGGTGCTTATCCTGACCGCACGCGATACCAGCGCCGACAAGGTTGCCGGACTCGACGCCGGGGCCGACGATTATCTGGTCAAGCCGTTCGATCTGGCCGAACTGCAGGCGCGTCTGCGCGCCCTGATCCGGCGCGCGGCCGGCGCGTCTTCGCCAACCCTGAGCCATGCCGGCGTTGTGCTCGATCCGGCCGGCAAACGCGTCAGTCTGGAAGGCCAGCCAGTGACGATATCGGCGCGCGAGTTCGCTTTGCTGCACGACCTGCTCAGCCACAAGGGACGCATTCGCGCCCGCGCCGAACTGGAAGAAAGTCTTTACGCCTGGGGCGAGGAAGCGGAGAGCAATACGGTCGAAGTCTATATCCATCATCTGCGCAAGAAGTTCGGCGCCGACTTCATCCGAACCGTGCGCGGGCTGGGCTATGTCGTGGGAGAAACGAACTGATGCGCGCCGACTGGATGCGGCTTGACTCGCTGCGCGCGCGGCTGTTGCTGACTGTCTCCATCACCACCTTGCTGGTCTGGGGTGCGGCCGGGGTATCGAGTTATTACCAGGCCATTCATGAAGTCGATGAATTGATGGATGGACAACTTGCACAATCCGCCAAGCTGCTGCTGGCGCAGGTGCAGTTCGATCAGGATGGCCGCGACCCGGAGCGGGTGATCAGCCAGGACATGCTGGGTGAAGCGAGCCACCCCTACGAGCAGCGTCTGGAATTTCGCGTCATGAGCAATACCGGGCGCCTGCTGTTGCGCTCCGCCAATGCACCCGCCTCACTGGCATTCAACCCGGCTGACACGGCTCCGGTGTACAGCAATGTCGAGCATGACGGCCAACCCTGGCGACTCCTGAAGATTCATTCACCCAATGGCCGGTTTCAGGTGCAGATCGCGCATCCGACCCCGGATCGGGAGCGTGCCGGTCTGGAAGTTGCGGCGCAGGTTGCCATTCCCATTCTGCTGGCGCTGCCCCTGCTCGCGATGCTGGTTTATTTCTCCGTGCGCCGCAGCCTGCGCCCGCTGGAAGATCTGGCCGCCGACGTCGCCGCGCGTTCGCCGGACAATCTCCAGGTCTTGTCCGAACCGCTCACGCTGCGCGAGGCGCGACCTCTGGTCGCGGCGCTGAACCGGCTGTTGTCGCGATTGGCGGCGACGCTGGACAACGAACGCCGCTTTACCGCCGACGCCGCGCACGAACTGCGCACGCCGCTGGCGGCGGTCAAGATCCAGGCCCAGGTCGCGCTGGCCAGCACGGATATTTCCGATCATCAGCACGCTTTGCGGCAAGTGCTGGCCGGCGTCGATCGTTCCACCCGCCTGGTCGAACAACTGTTGCGTCTGGCCCGGCTTGATCCGCTGTCGCGCCTGCCGCAAACCTATCCGGTCGATCTTGATCTGCTCGCCAGCCAGGTGGTCACCGAAATGCAGGTGCTGGCCGCCGGCAAACAACAGCGTTTGCAGTTTGTCGCACCGGCGCAGCCGCTGTTCGTGCAGGGTGATGCCGATCTGCTCGGCGTGGCGCTGCGCAACCTGGTTGAAAACGCGCTGCGCTACACCCCTGACAAAGGTTTGATCGAGGTTTTCGCATTAACCGATGCCGGTATGCCGGTGCTCGGCGTGTGCGACTCCGGCCCGGGGGTGAGTGCAGAGGAAGCGCCTCGCCTGGTCGAACGCTTCTTTCGCGGCCAGGTGATCAGCAATGCCGACAACAGCAATGGCAGCGGCCTTGGCCTGGCCATCGTGCAGCGCATCGCGGAACTGCATGGCGCGCGTCTTGAAATCGAAAATCGCCCTGGCGGCGGACTCGAAGCCCGGCTGCACTGGCTGTGAAGGTTCGCTTGCCTTTCCTGCCGTTTGCGCTGCTGTACCTGGCCATCGCCAGCCTGACCCGGCTCTTTCTGGCACTGGGCAGCGGCCTGGACAAAATTCCGCCGGCGCTTTGGCCGGGCCTGTTTCTGCGCGGCTTCGGCTTCGATCTGGCAGTGCTGACCTGGCTGCTGGCGCCGATGTTGTTATGGGCGGCGCTATGGCCGGTGCGCTGGCGCAATACACGTTGGCAAGGCGGGCTGCGCCTGGCGATCTTCTTCCTGACCGCATCAATTCTGCTGTTCGGCGCATTGTCGGAATGGACCTTCTGGGAAGAGTTCAGCACCCGTTTCAACTTCATTGCCGTCGATTACCTGATCTATACGCATGAAGTCATCGGCAACATCGTCGAGTCGTATCCGGTGGTGGCGCTGCTGTCCGGCATCGCGGCGCTGGCGGCGCTGCTGACTTGGCTGTTTCGCCAGCCGATCCGGGCCGCCGCTTCGCCCAGGCCGCAAGCGGCCTGGCGCCTGGCCTATGCCGTATTGGCCTGCGTGCTGCCCTGGGGCGCCTGGCATCTGACCGATATCGACCAGATGCGTTATTCCGGCAACGCCTATGCCAATGAACTGGCCGGCAACGGCCTGATGACATTCGCGGCGGCATTCCAGCGCAATGAACTCGACTATGACCGCTTCTATGCCACCCTGCCGGCGGAGCAAGCAGCGCGGATTCTGGTCGAACTCGGCGTCGAACGGGAGCCGTTGTCGAAGGCCCTGCTGCCGGACGAGGACGAGGCGTTTGATGCGCAGCGTTTGCCGTTCCGGCGTCCGCCGCGCAATGTCGTGCTGATTTCGGTGGAAAGCCTGTCCGCCAGCTTTCTGGGCAGTTTCGGCAACAAACTGGGCATGACGCCGCGCCTGGACGCGCTGGCCCGGGAAGGCATGCTGTTTACCCGCCTGTACGCCACCGGCACGCGCACGGTGCGCGGACTGGAAGCCCTGTCACTCGGCACGCCGCCGATCCCCGGTCAGGCCATCGTGCGGCGGCCGGGCAACGAGCATCTGGCCACAGTCGGCGAAGTGCTGCGCCGGCAAGGCTACGAGACCCTTTTTCTGTATGGCGGTTACGGCTATTTCGACAACATGAACGCCTACTACGCCGGCAACAACTATCGCGTGGTGGACCGCACCGATTTTCCGAAAGCCTCGGTCGGCTTCGCCAACGTCTGGGGCGTCGCCGACGAATTCCTGTTCGACAACAGCCTGGCGCAAATGGACAAGACCCATGCCGCCGGCAAGCCGTTCCTGGCGCAGATCATGACCACCTCCAACCACCGGCCATACACCTACCCGGATGGCCGCATCGACATCGCCTCGCCGGGCGGTCGCAACGGCGCAGTGAAGTACACCGACTATGCAATCGGCCATTTCATCGACCAGGCGCGCAAGAAACCCTGGTTCGCCGACACCCTGTTCGTCATCGTCGCCGACCATTGCGCCGCCGCCGCCGGCAAGACCCGATTGCCGGTACCCGGCTATCACATACCGCTCATTCTTTACGCGCCGGCCTTGCTGAAGCCCGGTCGCGACGGCCGGCTGGCCAGCCAGATCGACATTCCACCGACCCTGCTCGACGTCATGGGCCTGCCCGGCGACGGCCACTTCTTCGGCCAGTCGCTGTTCGAGCAGAACAACCTCGGCCGTCGCGCCTTCATCAGCAACTACCAGGAACTCGGCTATCTGAAGAACGATAAATTGATCGTGCTCGGCCCCAAGCAGCGCGTCGATACCTTCAACATCGACACCAACGGCGACGCCAGCCCGGCCGCACTGGAGCCGCGACTGCGCGACGAAGCCATCGCCTATTACCAAACTGCGTTCAAGGCATTCAAGGAGGGTGGCTTAAAATTGCCGCTTCAATAACAAAAGCGCACCTCATCGCGCTGACGGAAGGGACGCGCCGCCATGCGCCTGCTACACACCTCGGACTGGCATCTGGGCCAGACACTGCACGGCCATGATCGCGGCTGGGAACATCAACAGTTCCTCGACTGGCTGCTTGCGACGCTGGTCGAACACGAAATAGACGCGCTGCTGGTCAGCGGCGATATCTTCGACAACGCCAATCCCTCGGCGGCCAGCCAGGCCATGCTGTACCGCTTTCTCACCGCCGCGCGCGGCCGGGTGGCGCATCTGAACATCGTGTTGATCGCCGGCAACCATGATTCGCCCGGCCGACTGGAAGCCCCGGCGCCGTTTCTGGAAGAGTTCGACGCGCGCGTGGTCGGCGTCATCGGGCGGGATGCTGCCGGCGAGATCGACCTCGAACGGCTGCTCGTGCCGCTGCGCGACCGTTCCGGCGCAATCGCCGCCTGGTGCCTGGCGGTCCCGTTTCTGCGCCTGTCCGACGTACCGCGCCTGGAAACGGAGGGCGATGCCTATGTCGAGGGCATCACCGCGCTCTATCGGCAGGTCCAGGCGCACGCCCGCGCGCGGCGGCTGCCGGGCCAGGCGCTGATCGCGCTCGGCCACTGCCACATGGCCGGCGGCCTGGTTTCGGAACACTCCGAGCGACGCATCATCGTCGGCGGCGCGGAAATGCTGTCCGGCACGTTGTTCGACGCCGACATCGTCTATGCCGCGCTCGGCCATCTGCATCTGGCGCAGAAGGTCGGCGGCCAGGACCGCATCCGCTACAGCGGCAGCCCGTTGCCGCTGTCATTCGCCGAAATCGACTACCCGCATCAGGTGATCAAGGTGGAACTGGAGGGCGCCGAACTGGCGACGGTCACGGCGATCGCCGTGCCGCGCGCGGTGCCGTTGTTGCGCGTGCCGAAGATTGCTGCGCCGCTGGCCGAGGTCGAAGCCGCGCTGGCCGCGCTGCCAATCGACGTGGTCGAGCCGGAAGCCATGCCCTACCTGGAAGTCCGCGTGCTGCTCGACCAGCCCGAGCCGGGCCTGCGCGCGCGCATCGAAGCCGCGCTGGCCGGCAAGCCGGTGCGGCTGGCGCGCATCGACACCCGTTCCACAAGGAGTGAAGCAGCCGCCACAGAACCGGGTTCGCTCGACGACCTCGGCCGGCTCGATCCGCTGGCGATCTTCAACAGCGCATACGCCGCGAAATACGGCGACCCGCCGCCGGCCGACCTGCTCGCCGCGTTCAACGAGATATTGAATCTGCCGGATGAGGTGGCAGCATGAAAATCCTCGCCATACGCGGCAGGAACCTGGCCAGCCTGGCCGACGGCTTCGAGGTCGATTTCAGCCGCGAGCCCCTGCTCAACGCCGGCCTGTTCGCCATTTCCGGCCCCACCGGCGCCGGCAAGAGCACCCTGCTCGACGCGCTCTGCCTCGCGCTGTACGGCGACACGCCGCGATTGGCTCAGGCCGGCGGCGCGCAGATTCCCGATGTGCATAGCGACCAGGTCACTCCGTCCGACCCGCGCACGCTGTTGCGCCGGGGCTGCGGCGAAGGCTTTGCCGAAGTCGATTTTGTCGGCATCGACGGCATCGCCTGCCGGGCGCGCTGGACGGTGCGCCGGGCGCGCGGACGTGGCGATGGCAAGTTGCAGCCGGTGAACTACTTGCTCATCCGCATCGACGACAACCAGCCGGTCTGCGGCACACAAAAAGGCGAAGTGCATGCCGCCATCGCCCAGCGCGTCGGCCTCAGCTTCGCCCAGTTCACCCGTGCCGTGCTGCTGGCGCAGAACGACTTCGCCGCCTTCCTGAAGGCCGACGACAACGCGCGCGCCGAGTTGTTGCAGACACTGACCGGCAGCGAGCGCTTCGAGCGCCTGTCGAAACGTGTGTACGGGCGCTTTGGTCTGGAAAACCGGGCGCTGGACGACCTCAAACGGCAACTGGCGGATGCGCCGCCGCTCGACGACGCCGCCCGCGCCGAGCTGGACGCCGTACACAAGCTGGCGCGCGCAGCCGCCGAGCAGCGCGAACAGCAGAAGGCCGCGCTGGAAGCCGCGCTGCGCTGGCATCAGACCCTGGCCGGCATGGAAACCGCCGTCGCGCAGGCGCAAGCGACGCTTGCACAGGCTGATCAGGCGCACCTGGCCGCCGCCGACCGGCGTGCGCATCTTGCCCGCGTCAGCGCGCTGGAACCGGCGCGTCCACTGCATGCCGAATGCGCGCGCCTGAACGAAGCGACACAACAGGCCGCGGCGCAACTGCAAGCGCTGGAGGCCGGCCGCATCACCGCCGATCAGGCGCGAACCCAGGCTGAAGCCACGCTTGATCAGTTACGGCAACAACTTGCAGCGGCCGGAGAGACACAAAAGGCACGGCAGCCGGAAATTGAAGCCGCCAAGCGGCTGGATGCCGAAATCGCCTTGCTGGAGCCGCAATGCCAGGCCGCGAACAACGCCCTCGCAACCGCAAGTCAGGCGGTCGCGGCGCAGACCGACAAGCACACCGCGTTGACCGGACAACATGCGCTGACCGCCAGGGCGAGGGCGGAATGCGACGCCTGGCTGGCCGCGCACACCCGGCACGCGGCACTGGCCGGCGACTGGAAACACGTCGAATACCTGCTGCTCGAAGCCGAGAAGACAGCGGCCGCGCGGCAAGCCTCGGCGGCTGAACACCTGCGCCGGCAACAAGCCGAGACGCGCGCGCGCGAAATCGCGGCGCAACAAGCGGCGAGCCTGGACAAATGCGTGCTGGCGCGCGAACACGCCGATGCCGCCGCGAGAACGGCCAACGAGCGTTGCGCCCGCTTCAACCCGGATGCGCTGGCGGAACAGAAGTCCGCCGCCGAAAGCCTGCGCGCGCGTCTGCAAAGCGCGCAGACCGGCTGGACGCAATGGCAGGATCGCCAGCGTGATCTGGCCGCCGCCGAACAGGAAGCCGATGCGCTCCGGCAAGCTCGGCATGCCGCCGCCTCGGCGCTGCAAGCGCTGGCCGGGCTACGCCCCGGCCTGGAAGGCCGGTTGCAGCAAGCCGAAGGCGCGCTGCAAAGAATGCAAGTCGCCTGCAATCAGGATGTGGACGCGCTGCGCGCTACGTTGCGCGAAGGCGAAGCCTGCCCGGTCTGCGGCGCCGGCGAACATCCTTACGCAGCATCCGGCGCCGCACATCGGCTGCTCGAACTGTTCAAAGACCAGCAGGCCGAGCGTGATGCGTTGCGTCGCGCGCTGGATGGCGTGGTGCAGGACGAGGCCCGTCACGGCGCGACGCTGAAGGCGCAGGACCGGCAACTCGAAGCGCTCGCCGGCCGTCTGCTGGAACTGACGCGACGGCGCGACGAAGCCGCAGTTCTCTGGCAGACAGCGCGGCAACAACTCGATGTGCCTGCGCTGGATGCAGCGGAAACCACCGCCTGGCTGGCCGGCCGCGCCGACGCCAATGAAGCCGCGCTGAAGAACCTGAATCGACAGGAAGCCGAACTGCGCGCCGACCTGAAAACCCGCGATGCCGCACTGGCCAAACTGGCCCAGGCCGAGACCGCCGAGCGGCAGGCGCAGGCGGACGGCCTGCAAGCGCGCGAGGCGGCGACCCAGTCAACCCAGGCGGCGCAGGTCGCACACATGCAGGTCGAACAGACGGCCAATACGCTGGCGGGCTTGCTCGATCAACTCGATGCCGTGCTGCCTGCCACCGACTGGCGCGCCGAATGGACGCGCGCGCCGGCCGACTTCCGGCAAGCGCGGCAACAGGATGCGACTACCTGGCAACAGCGACACGACGTGCGCGAAGTGCAGGCGCGCCAACTGGAAGAGCTCGCCGGCCAGATCAGTGCCGCCGCCGGCCTGCTGGTCAAGACCCGCGAAATCGAGGCGCAGGCGCACACCGCCGCAAAGGAACTGGCGACGCAGCTTGACGACAAGCGGCAGGCGCGCGCGCGACAGCTCGCCGGCAAACCCGCCGCCGAGGTGGAAGGCGAGTTGGCGCGCATGCTCGAAACTGCGTGGAACGCTGTCGAAGCACAGGACAAGGCCGCGCTCGCAGCCCGCACCGCCGCCATCCAGGCCGCCACCACGCGCGAACTGGCCGGCAAGCATCTGGCCGAATTGCAAAATCAGAATGAACAAGCCGCTGCCGCGCGCGCGGCCTGGCTGGCCGCGTTCAATGCAGTTGCGGCAACGCCGCTCGATCTCGACGCGCTGAGCGCGCTGTTGCGGCTCGACACGCAATGGCTGCGGGCCGAACGCGACGCGCTGGCTGGCCTCGACAAGGCGGTCGAGACCGCCGCTACCGTACTCGGGGAACGTCAGACGCAATGCGCCGCGCATCGCGCCCTCAATCCCGACGCTGCGTCAGCCGCCGAGATCGAAGCCGGACTGGCGGAAATCCTGCCGCTGTTGGCACAGGAAAAAACCGCCGCCGACGAGAAGGCATTCGCGCTGCGCCAGGACGACGAACGCCGGCTCAAGGCCGCCGGCCTGGTCGAACAGTTGCGCGCGCAGACCGCCAGGGCGGAAACCTGGGCCCGACTCAACGACATGATCGGCTCCGCCGATGGCCGCAAATTCCGCCGCATCGCCCAGCAATACACGCTCGACGTGCTGCTCGGCTACGCCAACCGGCATCTCGCGGAACTGTCGCGGCGCTATCGCCTGGAACGCCTGCCCGACTCGCTGACGCTGCTGGTCGTCGATCAGGACATGGGCGACGAACGCCGCTCGGTGCATTCGCTGTCCGGCGGCGAATCCTTCCTTGTCTCGCTGGCGCTGGCGCTCGGCCTGGCCTCGCTGTCCTCGCACAGCGTGCGGGTCGAATCGCTGTTCATCGACGAAGGCTTCGGCAGCCTCGACGCCGAAACCCTCGCCGTCGCCATGGACGCGCTCGACAACCTGCAAACCCAGGGCCGCAAGGTCGGCGTCATCTCGCATGTGCATGAAATGGCCGAACGCATCGGCGTGCAGATCCAGGTCCGCCCACAGTCCGGCGGCCAGAGCCGGCTAAGCGTCGCCGGCTGACGGCCATCGCAACACGCCCGGCATGATCGCTTCATCCCCGGAAAACCGAGCGGAAGCGCTAAATTGCCTTGTCAAACGACGCGATTTCCTTATAATTCGCGCCTCTTTACGCGCTCGTAGCTCAGTTGGATAGAGTACCTGGCTACGAACCAGGGGGTCGTGGGTTCGAATCCTGCCGGGCGCACCAAGAAAAACAACGGCTTAGACAGCAATGTCTAGGCCGTTTCGCATTGCGTCCCTGAAAAGGGGAACGATTGGGGGAACACTTTGCTTTTCCTCGTCAGCTTGTTTGTCTGAACAGACTGGCTTCCCTTCTGATGTCTGTGAAATGGCTCTGGCCCATACCATCAAGAACAAGGTTGAAGCTGCGTACAGGCGGGGGGATTTGTTCGAGAAGCGTCGGGAGTTGATGGACGCTTGGGCTGGGTTCGTGGATACAGGGAAACTACCCTGTGAAACAGCGGAGAAAATGAATGTTGGAAGATGAGTACTTCCCGATTGAGAAAGCCGCAGTCTTGGCAAATTGTGGGGTCCGAGACCTAATCCACGCAGGAGCGTTAGGAAGGCTCCCTATCTACGTGATCGCAGACGGGTGGCAATTCAGTGAAGTCAGGGAGATTTACAAAAAAGGGACGTTTACCGGCATTCGGGTCATCTATAAGGATGCGGATGAGCCCAATAGCCCCCTTTTCCTTCCTCTAGACGGCTTAGTACCTCTTTATGCTAGATGCCTCAGCGATCAAGAAGACAAAACCCACAACAATGCAAGTGTGCAAGTAACCCTTGATCTGACTGGTCTCCGTCCGGCCCCATTCAATGAGAATGTCATTCGCTATGTCAAACCTGATCCAGCAATCCCACTGTCAGACGCAAAGATGCTCATCATGATCAAGGACTTGATGGCTCTCCAAAGCGGCGCGGAAGGAGGGGCTACCAGTTTGAATAACAGAGTACAGATTGCCCTAGGGCAAAAAAAACAACTTGAAAATACACAAATCAAATATGCCAGATTTCAGGAAAAAGCCGATGAAATTTGGACGCTTGATTCAACTAAGAGCACATTAGAAGTCGCAAAAGAAATTGTAAAGATACTAAACAGGGAGCGCGGCAGTCACTCGGGAAAATCAATTCCCTCGTTCAACACCATACGTCAGATCATAAAGAAGAACAGACGCAGTTCTGTCAAACCAGAGTGACAGGCTTTTCCTGCTCACTGCAACAACTCAAGTAATTGTTGCATATGGTATCCACGGCCCCGAGAACCATCTTACCGGCTCTTCTCGTCTTGCCATCAGTGTTGACGTCTATCGTCTTCTGACCTCCCCCTCAATGTGCCAATTAGGCCCCTTTCCATAGGAAGTGGTGGCTGATGCTTGCGCAAAATATTTCGCATTGACGGAAAAATAAATTGACGAAAGTTGACGTAAAACTGCTGGCAACCCGCATGGATACGGGGTTTAGGGCAGCACCTGACTGAAATTTTCAACCGTCAATAAATGTGCTCAGACTCGGTGCTGAGCGTTGAGGGAAGGGCTTGGCCCTGAACTGAACGCTCCGGGCAGGCTGTGAGAGCCTGTCTGTATTGATCGCAACTTATAGGAGTTTGTATGAAACATCTGAATATCAATCAAGAGACATCTTCGGAACATTCACCGGCTCATCCGCCCCGCCCCCCGCATAGGATGTTGCGTCGGGCCGAGGTCCAGAATCGCATCGGTCTAGCGCGTTCTACCATTTATCAGCGTGTGGCGGAGGGGACGTTGCCTGCGCCTGTGCGGCTTGGTGGTGCTCGTGCTGTAGCTTGGGTTGAAGATGAAATCAACGCTTGGATCGAGCAACAAATCGTTTTGAGTAGAGCGAGCAATTGCGAAAAGGGAGCTGGCAAATGACTATACCCAACCACAACGAAGCTGAAGCCGTCGTTACCCAGAATGCGGCTATTGATCGTAAACAGCGCGTGAAAAAGTTGGACCCGAAGAAGATCACGGCCAAGTTTGGATTGCCGGTTACTGCGTCTGCTCCCAGCACCGAGAAGAA
Organism: Tepidiphilus sp. J10; assembly: GCA_945897955.1. Classification (GTDB taxonomy): domain Bacteria; phylum Pseudomonadota; class Gammaproteobacteria; order Burkholderiales; family Thiobacillaceae; genus PFJX01. The sequence continues at coordinate 58,469 of CAMDGQ010000015.1, forward strand.
ACGCGTACTCAAGTTCAGCATTCCCAGCCAGGTGGATGCAGATGCTGCAAACGATGCCAATGTCCAGGAAGTCGTCAACTTCGTTATCGAGGTGAGCACCAAAGCCAAGCAGACTGGCGTGGGTGTTGTGTCCAGCTGGGGGATCGAAGGCAATACCTGGTCGATCAATCTGACCTTGAATCCGCAAGTCCAGGAGAGTGATGAGACCCTGATGTCTCGGGCGATTAGTGACCTTAACGAAGTGACTACCAACCAACCGCTTATACTGAACGCTGTTCATGAAGGTAAAAAAGTCGGCTACGAGTATTGCATTGATGGGTTCGTGGCATATAAAGGGGTGTTCGCTTAAACCCAGAACAACCATCAAGAAGCAGGGTTTAGGGACGCCTAATTACCTGCTGTTTAAAGCTTAAATTGAAGCGTGGTTTGTCCGGACATTCCACACCTTCTCAGTAAGCGCCAGACAAGGTTTCTTTCAGATCGAAATCGCTTTCTCCCAGTACAACTGCGAGTGGTTGATCACGTCTGTAATCCGGAGAAAATCATGTATTACGATATTTTTATTCCTACCGATACACCGTTAACTGCTGGTACGTCAGTTTTTAACCCTGCTTCAACATTAACTGGACTAAGGTCTTTGGATAACCCAGTGACCAAACGTATTTTTATAAACGACGCAGGACAAGTCGAAACGAAGCAGTACCAGAAAGCCTACCTATTCCGAGCAATTCCGCAAGTTATCGAGGGTATTCGGGCTTTGGGAGACTTCATCATTACATATTCAAGTGACCCGATGGTTGGGCTAATCAGGGGCCTCAGTCCAAGCGGTGACTTGGAAAGCGCTCGACGTATCAAGACGGTCTTCCCTGAACATCCTGAGGGTACACCTTGGGTAATGCTGGATATTGATGGCATTACCCTGCCAGATGGAATCAGTGACATATCAGCAGATGGCATACGGTGGCTTGTCGCAAACAAACTCCCGGTGGAGTTCCACAGCGTTACGTTTTTCTACCAGTTCAGCAGTAGATCGGGCGTTCTCAAAGAAGATGGCACTCCATGTCAATGCCGATTCAAAATTGACACACTTTCCTGCTGATTTGCCGATTTAAAACTGATACACCCCCATTTCCTGAAGGGGTGCGCTGCGTGTTCGTTCCGAAGTGGAGGCCGAAGGCCGGAACGTAGGGACGAACACGCAGCGCGGCGCTCAGGCGGCGCCGGTTCTTTCTGATGTCGTCTTCACCATTCCCGCCCGGCGCTGATGTTTCAACCGGTAGCTCTCACCGCTGATCGGCACGATATGGGCGTGATGCAACAGCCGATCCAGAAGCGCTGCCGTCAGCGTGGTCTCCTGCGCGAAGGTCGCGTCCCACTGGCCGAACGGCAGGTTGCTGGTCACGATCAGGCTGCCGCGTTCGTAGCGCGCGGCAATCACCTGGAAGAACAGGTTGGCCTGTTCACGGCTCATCGGCAGGTAGCCGATTTCGTCAATGATCAGCAGCCGGTAGGCGTTGATCGAACGCTGCATCACCGTTTTGAGCTGGTTTTGCGCATGCGCGACACTGAGTGTCAGCAGCAGGTCGGCGGCGCTGGTGAAGCGGGTTTTGATGCCGGCTTGTGCAGCGCGGTAGCCCAACGCAATGGCCAAGTGCGTCTTGCCGACGCCACTGGGCCCGACCAGGACGACATTCTCGGTGCGCTCGACAAAGGCCATGCCGGCCAGTTCTTCGATCTGGGCACGCTTGAGTTGCGTGTGGCCGTAGTCGAATTCCTCCAGCGTCTTGACCGCCGGGAAGCCCGCCAGTCGGGTAAGCATGGTTTGCTTTCTGACTTGCCGACTGGCTACCTCCGCCTTGAGCAAGCCTTCCAGAAAGTCGCTGTAGGCGGTTTGGTTGGCGGCGGCTTGCTGCGCTGCCGCCGCGTAACCTTGGGCAATGGCCGGCAGGTTGAGCCCTTCGCACAGAATCTGCAGGCGTTCGTGTTGCAGGTTCATGGCGCGACCTCCCGGGGCGTGCAGAGGGTGTCAAGGAGTTGCGCGTAGATCGCCAGCGGGTGCTGGGCGGGTTGCTTGGCTTCGATATGCGCCAGGACGTTGGCGGGGCGTGGGAGGGCGCTGGGTTGCGGACTGGGCGCGGCATCCGCCTTGGCTTGCGGCCGGGCGGCGGCGATGTCGCCACGCCAGGCAGGCGGCAGTGGTTGCAGGGCGCTTCGCTCTTCGATCAGGCGTTGTGCGGGGATCGCGCCGGTGGTGCCGTGCAAGCGTTGGTTGGCAATGTCGGCGAGCCAAATTTGCACTTGGGCATTGGCGGTGGCGACATCCAGTTCCAGGCCGGCTTGCTTGAGCCTTGCGACCAGCGGGATGTAGAACGAGCGGCGCAGGTAGCCATTGAAGCGTTCGACCTTGCCTTTGGTCTTCGCCCGGTAGGGGCGGCACAGCTTGATGACGAAGCCACAGTGGCGGGCGTAGTCGAGGAAGCCGGCGTGGTAGCGGTGCTCGCCTTCTCCGTAGGCGTCTCGTTCGAGAATGACGGTCTTCATGTTGTCGTACAGTACGTGCCGGGGCACGCCGCTGAAGGCGCTGAAGGCGTGTTCGTGGCAGGCGATGAGGGTGGCGACCTTCATGTCGCTGACGAATTCGACGTAGCTGGCGCGGCTGTAGCCGAGGGTGGCGCAGAAGGCGTAGAGCGGCCGTCGTCCTTTGCGGAATTCGACCCAGTCAACTTGCATCTGGGCGCCGGCTTCGGTTTCGAAGCGGACGACCGGTTCGTTCGGGAGCGTCGGTTTTAGTGTGTGCATGAAGGCGCGCAGCTGGCTGCCGCCGCCGGCATAGCCCTGTGCAACGATTTCGCGATACAGCACGCTGGCCGGGATCCAATCCGGATGCGCTGCCGCTTGCCGTTCGCGGAGGTAGGTTTCAAACGGGGACAGCTTGCTGGGGCGTTTCGCTTTGCGCTCGTAGCACGGCATTTCCGGCGCTGAGAGATGCGCGCGCACTGTGTTGACCGCACATCCCACTTCCGCTGCGATTTGTCGCAGGCTCAGTCCCTGCTTTCTCAAAACTTTGATTTCCACATACACCTCGTCACTGATCATCAAGGCTCCGAAAAAGCCCTGATCGTCCTCGTTCGGTGTATCAGTTTTCAATCGGCATGCTGTATCAAATTACAT